>JAFADX010000197.1 GCA_023424475.1 Pseudomonadota bacterium | reverse complement strand
AGCGGGGGCCGGTGCAGCCGCGGGCGCGGGCGCCGGTGCGGGGGCGGCGGCGTTCGCGGGCACCGCCTCGCCTTCCTCCACCAGCACCGCGATCGGGTCGTTCACCTTCACGCCCTGGGCGCCGTCGGGGACGAGGATCTTGCCGAGGATGCCCTCATCGACGGCCTCGACCTCCATCGTCGCCTTGTCGGTCTCGATCTCGGCGATCACGTCGCCGGCCTTGATGCGCTCGCCTTCCTTCTTCAGCCAGCGCGCCAGGTTGCCCTCCGTCATGGTGGGGGAGAGCGCCGGCATCAGGATATTTGTGGCCATGGATCGTTCCCCCGCCCCTTACTTGTAGGTCACGCTTTTCACCGCCTCGACCACCTGCTCGAGCCGCGGCAGCGCCAGCTTCTCGAGGTTAGCCGCATAGGGCATGGGGATGTCGAGACCATGCACGCGCACCGGCGGCGCATCGAGGAAGTCGAAGCAGGTTTCCATCATCCGCATCGCCACCTCGGCGCCTATGCCGGCATAGGGCCAGCCTTCCTCGAGCGTCACGAGCCGGTTGGTCTTGCGCACCGACGCCGCGATGGTCTCGGTGTCGAGCGGGCGCAGCGAGCGCAGGTTGATCACCTCCGCGCTGATGCCCTGCTCGGCGAGCTTCTCGGCCGCCTGCATCGCGAGGCCGACCATGATCGAGAAGGCGACGATGGTCACGTCCGTGCCCTGCCGCTCGACCTTCGCCTTGCCGATCGGCAGGACGAAGTCCTCGGCGGTCGGGCATTCGAAGGAGTGCCCGTACATGATCTCGTTCTCGAGCACGATGACCGGGTTCGGGTCGCGGATCGCCGCGCGCAGCAGGCCCTTCGCGTCGGCCGCCGACCACGGCGCGACCACCTTCAGCCCCGGGCAATGCGCGTACCAGGACGCGTAGCACTGCGAATGCTGCGCCGCGACGCGCGACGCCGCCCCGTTCGGCCCGCGGAAGACGATGTGGCAGCCGAGCTGGCCGCCGGACATGTAGAGCGTCTTGGTGGCCGAGTTGATGATCTGGTCGATCGCCTGCATCGAGAAGTTGAAGGTCATGAACTCGACGATCGGCTTGAGGCCCGTGAAGGCAGCGCCCACCGCCATGCCGGTGAAGCCGTGCTCGGTGATCGGCGTGTCGATCACGCGCCTGGCGCCGAACTCCTCGAGCAGCCCCTGGGACACCTTGTAGGCGCCCTGGTACTGCGCGACCTCCTCGCCCATCAGGAAGACATCGGGATCGGCGCGCATCTCGGCGGCCATGGCGTCACGCAGCGCCTCGCGCACCGTGATGGATGCGGTCGGCCCCCAGTCCTTCTCGGCCGCGGCAGCCGGCTCGGCGGGCTTCGGCGCGGCGGGCACGTGGTGCACCTCGGTGCGCTGCGCGGTGCCGCTCTCGGCGATCATCTTCTCGTTCTCGCGCGGGTTCTTGTTGGTGATGCCGTGCATGGTCTGCGCCGCATCGCCCTTCCCGCCGTCGAGCTCGGCGATCGGCGCGTTCACCTGCACGCCTTCGGTGCCCTCGGGCACGAGGATCGAGGTGATGGTGCCCTCGTCCACCGCCTCGACCTCCATGGTCGCCTTGTCGGTCTCGATCTCGGCGATCACGTCGCCGGACTTCACGGCGTCGCCTTCCTTCTTCAGCCAGCGCGCCAGCTTGCCCTCGGTCATGGTCGGCGAGAGCGCCGGCATCAGGATCACGGCGCCCATGTCACTTCGCCTCCACGAGAACGTCGGTCCAGAGCTCGCTTTCCGGCGGCTCGGGGCTCTGCTGCGCGAAGTCCGCGCTGTCCTGCACGATGGCCTTCACCTCGTCGTCGATGACCTTGAGCTCGGCCTCGGTCGCCGCGAACTGGTCGATCAGCAGCTTGCGCGCCGTCTCGATGCAGTCCGAGGTCTCGCGCATCTTCTGCACTTCCTCGCGCGTGCGGTACTTCGCGGGGTCGGACATCGAATGGCCGCGGTAGCGGTAGGTCTTCATCTCGAGCAGGTAGGGGCCCTTGCCGGCGCGGCAGTGGGCCACGGCGCGCTCGCCCGCCTCGCGCACGGCGGTCACGTCCATGCCGTTCACCTGCTCGCCCGGGATGCCCCAGGCCGCGCCGTTCTGCGACAGGTCGCGGGAGGCCGAGGCGCGTTCCACGCTCGTGCCCATGCCGTACTTGTTGTTCTCGATGACGTAGATGCAGGGCAGCCTGAACAGCGCGGCGAGGTTCAGGCTCTCGTAGACCTGGCCCTGGTTCGAGGCGCCCTCGCCGAAATAGGTCACGGCGACGTTGTCGTTCTCGCGATAGCGGTTGGCGAAGGCGAGGCCGGTGCCGAGGCTGACCTGCGCGCCGACGATGCCGTGCCCGCCGTAGAAGCCCTTCTCGCGCGAGAACATGTGCATGCTCCCGCCCTTGCCCTTGGAATAGCCGCCGATGCGGCCGGTCAGCTCGGCCATCACGCCGCGCGCCTCCATGCCCGTGGCGAGCATGTGCCCGTGGTCGCGATAGGAGGTGATGACCTGATCACCCGCCTTCAGGCACATCTGCATGCCCACGACGACCGCTTCCTGGCCGATGTAGAGGTGGCAGAAGCCGCCGATCAGCCCCATGCCGTAGAGCTGGCCCGCCTTTTCCTCGAAGCGGCGGATCAGCAGCATGTCGCGATAGGCCTTGAGCAGGTCCGCCCGGCTGATCGATGGTTCCCTGGCCTTCCCGCGACGCTTGGGGGTGGTCTCTGCGGCTTGGGCCATGGCTCGGTCTCCCTCGGGCGGTATTCTGACCGCGAATTAGGCCGCGCCCAGCGAAACGCGCAAGCGTCGGCCCGAAAAAATCGTTCTTTCGCAATGCAATAAGACGTTTAACTGAAATTCAGTTAAGTCGCTGAATCGACGCGATCGCCCCTCGGGCCGAATGCCGGCAGCCCACAAGGCGCCGGCCGGCGCGCCTTGCGGGTTCCTCGCGTGCCTGCGTTCCGGCACGAAACAAAGCTGCCCGGAACGCCGCCGCTGCGCCATTCCCTTGCTATTTCGCGCTCAACGGCCGGGAAGGCCGGTCACCTGCCGGTCCCGTGGCGCGGTGACGGTGTAGCCGAAGCGGATTCGGCGCTCCTGGCCCGGCTGCAGCGTGAAGGTCCAGGCGAACACGCCTGGCCGGTCGTCGACATCCCGCGCGCCTGGCGCGGGGTCGGCCTGCATCGCCACGGCCAGGTCGGCATCCGCCGAGACGGGCACCTGGTCCTCCACCACCATCTCGACCGGACGGGCGTGGAAGCTCCTCAGCGTCATCAGCGCCTCGAAGGTCTCGGTGCTGGTGCGGCCGGTCAGCAGGCTTCCCTCCTGCGCGCGGCGCCGTGCCTGCGGCTCGTAGGCGACGCGGATGCGGTCGTCGGCGCCGAAGGACAGCGTGGTCTCCTCCCCCGACCGCAGCAGCGGCAGCGCCGCCCGGCCCACGAAGACGCCGTCGAGGTGCAGCGAGGCCGCGCCGGGCAGCGTCGGGGCCGGTGCCGCATGCGCGAAGCGCGCGCGCAGATAGGCCCGCGGCGCCAGCCTCGGCACCGCGAGCGCGGAGAGCGTGGCCTCGGCCTCGAGGTCGGCGATCCGCACCCGC
>JAFADX010000173.1 GCA_023424475.1 Pseudomonadota bacterium | reverse complement strand
GGCGGGGGCGGCACCGGCGGGGTGAGGCGCGGATCCTCCGCCTGGCGGGCGGCGCGGGAGGGCGGGGGCACCCAGACTTCCTCGGTCATGCGTGCCGGCGGTGCGGCGCCGGCGGCCTGGCCGATCAGCGCGCGGACCTCCGTCCGCAGATCGGCGACCTCCGCCTCGATGGCCTCGAGGCGCGACTTCACCCCGAACACCGAATAGGGCATCGCGAGCAGCGAGAGCACCGAGATCGCGACCGCCACCAGCAGCACGAAGCCGACCCAGGCGGGCAGGCCCGGGATTGCCAGCGCATCCGCCAGCTCCTGCAGCCGCTCAGCCACCGGTGAGGCTCATGTGCCGGGCGACGGCGGGGCGGTTGCGGCGGCGGTCGATCACGAAGTCATGCCCCTTCGGCTTGCGTGCGATGGCGTCGCGGATGGCCTGGGCCAGCCCCGCATCGTCCACCGAGGGGTCGCGCAGCAGGCTGCGGAACTCGGCGGCGTCGTCCTGGCCGAGGCACATGTAGAGCGTGCCGGTGCAGGTGAGCCGCACCCGGTTGCAGGATTCGCAGAAATTGTGGGTCATCGGCGTGATGAAGCCGATGCGCCTGCCGGTTTCCTTCACCGTCGCATAGCGGGCCGGGCCGCCGGTGCTGTAGTCGGTTTCCTCCAGCGTCCAGGTCTCGCGCAGGCGGGACCGGACGAGCGAGAGCGGCAGGTACTGGTCGGTGCGGTCGCCGTCGATGTCGCCCATCGGCATGGTCTCGATCAGGCAGAGGTCGAAGCCGTGCTCGCCGCACCAGGCGATCATGCGGTCGAACTCGTCCTCGTTCACGCCCTTCAGCGCGACGGCGTTGATCTTCACGGCGAGGCCCGCGGCCCTGGCGGCGAAGATGCCGTCCATGGTCTGCCCGATCCTGCCCCAGCGCGTGATGGCCGCGAAGGTCGCGGGGTCGAGCGTATCCATCGAGACGTTGATGCGGCGCACGCCGGCGGCGAAGAGGTCGTCCGCCATCTTCGTCAGCTGGGTCCCGTTGGTGGTGACGGTCAGTTCCCGCAGCCCGCCCGGGCGGATCCGCGCGCCCAGCGCCCGGACCAGGTTCATCACCCCCTTGCGCACCAGCGGTTCGCCGCCGGTCAGCCGGATCTTGTCGGTGCCGAGGGCGATGAAGGCGCCGCAGAGCCGGTCGATCTCCTCGAGCGTCAGGATGTCCTTCTTGGGCAGGAAGGTCATGTCCTCGGCCATGCAGTACACGCAGCGAAGGTCGCAGCGGTCCGTCACGGAGACGCGGAGGTAGGAGACGGTGCGCCCGAAGGGGTCGATCAGCGGGGCCGCAGTGTGTGTGGAGGCCTGCATGACGGGGATTTGGGGCCTGAGGGGCAGGGGCCGCAAGCCCCATTCGGCCCCCCGTGGCGGCATGGCCGCCCCCTGGGGCCGGCAGCCCTCGCGGATGGTTCGGGGCCGCCGGTGCCGGCTCGCACCCCGGTCCGGGCCGCCGCCCCGCATCGACCGTTCCGAATGGCGTCTCAATTGCTGGGCGGCCGGTAGCCCGCATTGCCCGAGGCCTTGACCTTCTCCATGACGCTCCGTGCCTCGGCGGCCGTCAGCAGGGGGGACGTCTCGAAGGCGGTGAAGGCGCCGGTGGAGGCCACGCGCAGGCTGCAGGCCGCGGCACTCGCGGTGTCCGGGAAATCCGCAATCAGCATGCCGTCGCGCGTGCCCAGGACGAAATAATAGCCGATGAGCCGGCCCCCGAAGGCTTCCACCGCCTGGCGGGCGGGCTCCTCCCGGTCCTGGGGAGTGCCGGCGAGCGCCTTGGCGGCCACGGCGGTGAACGACCACTGCATCATGAAGTGCGGCATGCTGTCCTCCCCTTGCGCCGGCCCTTGGCGGTGGCGCCGGGGACAGACTACGCCCGCGCTGGTCGGGTGGCGGTAACGTTCCCTTATCCGAACAGGGCCAGGCCGCCGGCGACCAGCAGCACGCCCATGGCGAAGGGCCGGTAGAGCCGGTCCGGGATGACGCGGAACAGCCGCGCCCCGATCGGCACCGCGGTTGCCATGAGCGGCAGCAGCACCGCGAGGCGGACCAGCACGGCGAGGTCGATCAGCCCGCCGACCAGGGGCGGAATGACCGAGATCACCGCGATGGTCGCGAAGAAGACGATCAGGTTTGCGCGGTGACGCCGCGCTTCCTCCAGCCCGGCGAGGAGGTAGAGGATCACCGGCGGCCCGCTCATGCCGGTCGATCCCTTGAGCAGCCCGGCCGCGGTGCCGACCGCGAGGTTCAGGCCCAGCGGCCGCGAGCCGTGGTAGCGCCAGCCGGTCATCAGCAGCAGCCCGAAGCAGAGCACGAAGCCCCCGATGAAGCGGCGCAGGGCTTCCCCGTCGGCGGTCAGCAGGATCCAGGCCCCGAAGGGCGTGGCCAGCGCCGCCGCGCCGCCGAGCGGCAGCACCACCCGGCGGTCGGCATCCTTGATCGCGGAGGGGATCAGCTGCAGCGAGACGAGCAGTTCCATCAGCAGCATGATCGGCACGCCGGCCCGCGGCCCCCAGAGCAGGGAATAGACGGGCGCGAGGATGACGGCCGTGCCGAAGCCGGAATACCCGCGCATCAGCCCGGCGACGATGGTGGCCAGGATGGCGGCCGGCAGCCGCCAGTCCGCAAGCAGCGGCCAGATGCGATCCAGGAGGTCGGTCAACGCTGATTCTCGTCCAGGACATCGAGGGTGACCACGGCGGCGTTGATCAGGACCTTGCCGGCGTGCTCGAAATTGACGGTGATGCGATTGCCCACTACGGACTGCACCTGTCCGATTCCCCAATCGGGCCGCGCCGGGTGGCGGACGCGCATGCCTGGTTCGATGAGATCGGTCACGGGCCCGGCGCCAGAAAGGTGGTGGAAGCACCCCAGGGGATACCGTCTGCGCTCATGACGCAAGGGATGCCAGTGCCGACGCCTGTCGAAGGGCCCGCCCAGGAGCCGCAACTCGCGCGGCTGGTCGGGCTGCGCCTGTGCCACGACCTCGGCGGCGTGGTCGGCACGGTCGGCAACGCGCTCGAGATGATGGACGCCGTCGGCTCCGAGGCCGGCGCGCTGGCGCTGGAGGCGGCAACGATCCTGCGCCGCCGGCTGCTGCTCTGGCGCGCGCTGCTCGGCGGCCAGGGGGAGGCGACGCTCGGCGCGCTGCTCGACCTCGTGGACGGCCAGTTGGCAGGTGGCCGCGCGACGGCGGATGCCGCGACGCTCGATGCCGGGATGCAGGTGGCCGAGCCGATGGTCCCGGTGGTGCTCACCGCCCTGGTCCTGGGCGGCGAGGCGCTGCCGCGTGGCGGCGTGGTGCGGCTGGCCGGCGATCCGGCGCGGGAGCTCGTCCTGCTGCCGGAGGGGCCGCGGGCCGCGTGGCCGGCGCCGCTGCTGCGGGTGATCGCTGGACGAAGGCCGGCGGAGGAGCCGGCGGGGCGGGACGTCATGGCGCTGTGGCTTGGCGCCGTCGCTGCGCCGGCCGGGGTGCGGCTGAGCCTGGCCATGGGGGCGGGCGACAGCGCCGGGCCGCTGCTGCTGACCGTGGCGCGCTGACGCCGGGCTTTACGGAATCTTCGGCGCCATATCGCGATCCTGCGTCCCGCACGGGGCGTGGGATGCGCGATGGACGACCTGCTGGCCGACTTCCTGACCGAGACGCATGAGGGGCTGACCGCCCTCGATTCGGCGCTGGTGCGCCTGGAACGCGCGCCCGACGACCAGCCGACGCTGTCCGAGGTGTTCCGCCTGGTGCACACCATCAAGGGCACCTGCGGCTTCCTCGGCCTCGCCCGGCTCGAATCGGTGGCCCATGCGGCGGAGAGCGTGCTCGGCCGCTACCGCGACGGCACGCTGCCGGTGACCGCGGGCGGGATCACGCTGATCCTCTCCGCGCTGGACCGGGTGAAGGAGATCGTCGCCGGCCTGGAGGCGACGGGCGCCGAGCCTGGAGGCGACGACGGGCCGCTGGTCGCCGCGCTCGATGCCGCGGCGGAGGGCCGGGCCGGGGCACCGGCCCAGGC
>JAFADX010000163.1 GCA_023424475.1 Pseudomonadota bacterium | reverse complement strand
ATCCCCTATGGCGAGCTCGCCGCCGCGGCCGCGGCGCTGGACCCGCCGGCCGAGGCGGCGCTGCGCGACCCCGCGACCTTCCGTCTCATCGGCCGCCCCCTGCCCCGGCTCGGCGTGCGCGAACGCGCCACGGGGCAGGTCGAATACGCGATCGACGTGAAGGTGGAGGGCATGCTGCTCGCCGCCGTGCTGCACGCACCGCGGGTCGGCGCCCAGCCGGCCGCGGTGACGAACGAGGACGCGCTGCGCGCCTTGCCGGGCGTGCAGTCGGTCCACCGCCTGCCCGGCGCCATCGCCGTCGTCGCCGATACCTGGTGGCGCGCCCGCACCGCCGCCGCCCAGGCCCAGGTCGCCTGGGCGGCGCTGCAGGGCCCGATCATGGATGTGGACTTCACGGCCGAAGCCATGCTCGGCCGGCTGAAGGCCGCCGCCGGCACGCCGGGCAACACCGCCGAGGAGGACGGGGACGTGCGCACCGCGCTGGCCGGCGCCCATCGCGTCGTCGAGGCGGAATACGATGCCCCCTACCTCGCCCATGGGCAGATGGAGCCGGCCTCGGCGACCGCCCGCTTCAATGCCGACGGCACGCTCGACGTCTGGGTGCCGAACCAGGCGCCGGACGCCTTCCTCGCCAGCGCCGCCCGCGCGGCGCAGGTCGAGGCCGAGAAGGTGCGGCTGCATTCGCCCCCCCTTGGCGGCTTCTTCGGCCGGCACTTCGCCTATGGCAGCGCGAACGCCCATCAGCAGGCCATCCTTCTGGCCAAGGCGACCGGAAAGCCGGTGAAGGTGATCTGGAGCCGGGAGGAGGAATTCGCCCGCGACGCCTACCGCCCCCTCGCCTTCGCGACCTTCCGCGCCGGCCTCGATCTGCGCGGCGAGATCGTCGCCCTGCAGGCCGCGGGATATGGCGAAGGACCGATGACGCGGCATTTCGGCGCCGCCGCCCTCGGCACGCCGCCGGTCGACGGCTCGGTGATCGAGGGGCTGAAGGGCAAGCCCTATCGCTTTCCGGCGCGGCGCGTGGAATTCGTCCCGGTGCCGCATCCGCAGGGGATCAACCTCGGCTTCTGGCGGTCGGTCGGCCATTCGGCGAACGACTTCTTCTTCGAATGCTTCCTCGACGAGGTGGCGGAAGCCGCGGGCAAGGATCCCTTCGCTTTGCGCCGGACGCTGCTGCCGCAGCCGGGCCGCCACCACGCGCTGCTCGATGCCGTGGCGGAACTGTCCGGGGGCTGGCGGCGCGGGCCCTTCGAGGCGCCGGACGGCACGCGGCGGGCGCGCGGGGTCGCCCTCGCCTCGCCCTTCGGGTCGGAGGTCGCGACCATCGCGGAAGTCTCCGCGCGGGACGGCGAGGTGGCGGTCCACGACCTCTGGATCGCCATCGACCCCGGCCAGGCGGTCAATCCGCGCACCATCGCCGAGCAGGTCGAATCCGCCGCCGCCCTCGGCCTTTCCGCGGCACTCGGCGAGGAGGTGCTGTTCGAGCGCGGCGAGGTCGCGACGCGGAACTTCGACACCTACAGCGTCCTGCGCCGGGACCGGATGCCGCGGGTGCATGTCCGCATCGTCGAGAGCGATTCCCCGATGGGCGGCATCGGCGAGCCCGGCACGCCGGGCGTGGCGCCGGCGGTGGCGAACGCGATCTTCGCCCTGTCGGGCCAGCGCCTGCGCAGCCTGCCCTTCAGCCGGACCCGCCTGTCCGCGGGCTGAACCGCGGCCCGCCATCGCGGTTCCCGTTCGCCATGGCTGTAATGCTGGAGCAGATCCCGATCAGGTGGAATCACCCGATCGGGTGAAGATGCTCGCAGAAACAAAGGGCTGGAGACGTTGCCGCGAGCCAGGGCGAACGGGAACGGCTCTGGAGCATGTTCCGATCTGTCGGAACCGGCACCGGCCCGCAGGCCGGACCTTCGTCCGCCCGGTACAGGGCGACCTCTCCTGGTTCCGGCGAGCATCTTTGCCCGATCGGATGATTCCACCCGATCGGGGCCCGCTCCACAGGCCCGGCGGCGGCAGGCCCACGCCATCCTCCTGGGGGGTGAATCATTTCGTATTGGGCGCGATATGCCCGAGCCCGGGGCGGGGAAACCACTCCATCGCCGGGTCGAGCGGCCAGATCGGCCGGGGCACCTGGCGCCAGGGCACGCGCTCCAGCATCACAGTAGTCAGGCCCGGCACATCGACCTCGAGGATGCGGTCGGCGGTGAAATGCTCGTCGAAGCCGGCGCGGAAATGCCCGCGCGACTTCACCACCAGGCTGCGGAGACGGGCGAGGTCCACGCCCAGCGCCTCCAGCATCGCCGGCTCGCACAATTGCCGCCGGTTCGTCGCGACCGCGGCGCGCAGCCCGCCGATCCGGAGCAGCGCCATCGGGCCGAGATCGACCTCGCGGCCGGCATAGATGCCGCGACGGCCGACGATG
Organism: Pseudomonadota bacterium; assembly: GCA_023424475.1. Lineage (GTDB taxonomy): Bacteria > Pseudomonadota > Alphaproteobacteria > Acetobacterales > Acetobacteraceae > Neoroseomonas. The sequence goes on along the minus strand of JAFADX010000163.1, from coordinate 3,141 downwards.
CGGCCATCGTGCAGCGCCTCGACGGTCGCGGGCGCGTCGAAGGCGTGGGAGAGCGGATGCGTCTCGGCCCGGTTGAAGCGGGCGTCGAAGCCGCCGCCCACGCCCACGAGATGCGCCTCGGCCGCCAGTTCCGGGTCGTTGAAGACGCCGAGGACGGCGCCCTCGACACCCGCGGCGTGGAAGGCCTCGAGGATCCAGACCGTGTTGCCCCGCCCGCCGCCGCCCGGATTGTCCGCGACGTCGGCGAACAGCAGCGGCGCGGTGCCGGGAGCCTGGCCGGCCGCCTTCGCGCGACGGACCGCCTCGGGCAGCGGCAGCAGGTTCGCCACCCAGCGCCCGCGCGAGGACCAGACGAAGCGCGCGATCTCCTCCGCGACCGCCTGGGCGCGGGCGGCGTCGGTGCGCGCCGTCACCAGCACCGACAGCCCGTTCTTCGGCGTATCCCCGAGCGAGAAGCCCGAGGAGATGGAGACGTTCATCACCTCGTGGTCGAGGAAGGTCCGGCCATGGGCAATGGCGTCCGCATAGGGTCCGGCATCGGTGTTCTGGCTGGTCGCGGGGGGGATCATCGGCAGCTTCACGAAGCCCGCGCGCGGCCGCAGCCCGCCCAGCATGGCCCGCATCCCGGCCGCCGCCTCGGCGCCGCGCTCGATCATGTCGACATGGGGGTTGGTGACGAAGGCGATCAGCAGGTCCGACTGCTCGACCATCGCGCGCGAGACGTTCGCATGCAGGTCGAGCGTCGCGATCACCGGCACGTCGGGCCCCACCACCGCGCGGATGCGGGCGAGCAGCACGCCGTCCGGATCGACCTCGACTGTCGCGGTCGCCGCGCCGTGCAGCGCCAGGAACACGCCGTCGAGCGGCATCGCCGCCCGCAGCCCATCCTCGATCCGCGCCAGCAGGTCGTCGAAGACCTCCTGCTCCATCGGGCCCGAGGCCCCGCCCGCCGCGGCGACCAGCGGCACCGGGGTCCAGGCCCGGCCGGCATCCATCGCGCGGATGAAGCCGGTCAGCCCGGCCGGCGCCCGCGGCGCGGGGCGCGCGAGGTCGGCGGCGAGCGCCGCGCCTTCCAGCCAGCAGGCGGCCTCGAACTCCGCCCGCGTCGCGGGCGGGGCATGGCCGTTGCTTTCGAGCATGAAGGCGCCGAGGGCGATGCGGGGCGGACGCATCAGCCGTTCGCGACCGTTGCGGCGGGCGCGGCCGGCGGCGGCTCGACCGGTGTCCGCCCCCTCGTTTCCTCGAACATCAGCTTCTGGCGCGGATACGCGATCTCGACGCCGGCCTCGCCGAACCGCCTCTTGATGCGGCGGTTCATCTCGCGCGCGACGCTCCAGCGCCCGGAGGGCTCGGTCTTGACCCGGACACGGATCGTCACACCCGAATCGGCGAGCCGCTCGACCCCGAGGATGTCGAGGTCGTCGCGGATGATGGGGCGCCACTTGATGTCCTCGCGCATCTCCTTCGCGACCTCCTTCAGCACCTCGGTCACCTGATCGGTGTCCTCGCCGTAGGCGACGTTCACGTCCACCACGGCGAAGGCGAAGTCGCGCGTCATGTTGGTCACCGTGGTCACGGCGCTGAAGGGGATGATGTGCAGGCTGCCGTCGAGGGCGCGCAGCTTGATCGAGCGGATCGAGAGCTGCTCCACGACGCCCGAGAGGTCGCTGACCTGCACCACGTCGCCGACCGCGAGCGCATCCTCGAACAGCAGGAAGACCCCGGTGATGATGTCCCGCACCAGGGTCTGGGAGCCGAAGCCGATGGCGATGCCGAGGACGCCGGCACCGGCGATCAGCGGCGCGACGTTCACCCCGATCTCGGTCAGCACCATGAAGCCGCAGATCACGAGGATGGTGATCATCAGCGCCGTGCGAAGCATCGGCAGCAGCGTGCGGACGCGGGCGCTGCGCGCCGCCTTGGCATCGCGCGAGAGCTTCTCGAGATGGCGCTGGATCCCGGCGTTCGCCGCCTCCCAGGCGGCGAGGGCGATCAGCAGGGTCATGCCGATGGAGACGATCGAGCCGATCAGCCGGCTGCCCAGGCTGCCCGTCGAGAACCAGGCGAAGGCGTCGACATCCCAGGATTCCAGCAGGATGAGCAGGGCCAGCGCGCCGATGATCATCGACAGCGTGCCCTTGAGGATCGGCAGGTATCGGTTGGCCCGCGCCTCAAGCCCGGGATAGCGCCGCGCGAGGTCGGCATGGATGCGGAAGCCCCGGGCGAGGGAGCGCCGCATCGCCACGTCGACGAGCTTGGCGATGCCGAGGATCAGCAGGGTTTCGAACGAGTTCCGCGTCAGCCACCAGAAGCCGCCGCGAACCTCGAGCGCCTTGACCCCCCAGGCGGCGATCAGCCAGGCGATCGCGAGCAGGTGCCAGATCTCGGCCAGGCGGTTGCGCAGCACGACGAGCACGCGGCGGGCCGGCTCTGCCGGCTTGTCCTCCGCGGGTTCGGGCGCGCGGAGCAGGTCGGAGATCGCGGCCCGGTTCTGCAGGATGACGATGACGAGGAACAGCGTCACCAGCAGCAGGCTGACCCGCAGGACGGAATCGTAGGCCGTCCAGGGCAGGCCGAACTGCAGCCCCGCCTCGGCCGTGGCGTAGCCAAGCACCAGGACGAAAGCAATGCGGCGCAGCCAGACCGTGATGTAGGCCGCCGTCTCGTCCAGCACGGGCAGGATGCGCAGCACCGAGGAGGCGGGCGAGAGCAGCATCCGCGAGGCGAGCATGACGGCGCGGAACACGATGTAGGCGTTGTTCACCGTCAGCAGCACGAGTTCCGTCGTGGGCAGGGGCTTCACCGCCCCGACCAGCCCGTAGGAGACGACGGCGAAGGCCGCGATCGGCACCAGGTCCAGACAGAGGCGCCCGAAGACCAGCGGCACCTTGCGCAGGGCGGAAAAGCGGGCCCCTTCCTCCGGCGCGCGCGAATCGAGGCGCTCGCGGGCACGGGTCAGCATCCGCGAGGTGATCCACTCGGCGATCAGGCCAAGGCCGACCACCAGCAGCAGCTTCCAGGAGGCATCCACGACGCGGAACTGCGTCACCGGGTCGCGCGCCATGGACGAGGCCCAGGCCAGCAGCGAAGGCAGGTCCGCGATGGTCTGGACCGCGCCGACCACCTGTTCGGTCAGCACCG
>JAFADX010000106.1 GCA_023424475.1 Pseudomonadota bacterium | reverse complement strand
GTGGGGGTGCGGGCCGGTGCCGTCTGATCGAAAAGAGCTCTCGACCCGGGCTGGACGGATGGCGATGGGCGCAGGAACATCCGCGCCCCGCACAGGAGGACGCCAACGCATGAAGCTCGCCTATTCCCCCAACAGCCCCTATGTCCGCAAATGCGTCGCCGTCGCCATCAGGCGCGGCATCGACGCGCAGGTGGAACTGTGGACGGTGCCGACCTCGGACCCGGCGCTCGCCAAGGTCAACCCGCTCTCGAAGGTGCCGACCTTCATCACCGACGAAGGCCAGGTGCTCTACGACAGCCCGGTGATCTGCGAATACCTCGACAGCATCGGCGATGCGCCGAAGGTGATCCCGGCAGCGGGCCCCGCGCGCTGGCGGGCGCTGACGCTGGCCGCGCTCGGCGACGGCATCCTCGATGCGACGCAGCCGCGCCGGCGCGAGGTCGCCCTGCCCCAGGACGAGGGCCGCACCACCTATATCGCGCTGCAGCAGGGCAAGGTCGCCCGCGCCCTCGACGCGCTGGAGGCCGAGACCCTCGGCGACCTCGAGACGATCGGCGACATCGCCGTCGCCTGCGCGCTCGGCTACCTCGACTTCCGCTATCCGCACGAGCCCTGGCGGCCCGGCCATCCAAAGCTCGAGGCCTGGTACGCCCGCGTCTCGGCGATGCCGCCGATGGCACGCACCGCGCCGCCGGGCTGAGGGCCCGGCCCGGCGGAAAGGCCCGCCCCGGCCCTTCCGCCGTCGCGCGCGGGGGGTGTCAAGCGCCGCGCTTCCGCTATCCTTCCCCCAACGGAAACAGGGGATGGAATCGTGAGCGAAGCGCCGCACGAGGCCGACTACGTGATCCTGGGCGGGGGTTCCGCCGGCTGCGTGATGGCCGCGCGGCTCTCGGAGGATCCCAACGCCAAGGTCCTTCTGCTCGAAGCCGGTCCCTGGGACCGCAATCCCTGGATCCATATCCCGATGGGCTTCGCGCGGCTCTACGTCACGCGGAAGTTCGACTGGAACTACCAGACAGAGGCGGAGCCGGAACTCGGAGGGCGCAGCCTCTACTGGCCGCGCGGGCGGGTCATCGGCGGCTCGGGCAGCGTCAACGGGCTGGTGTTCCTGCGCGGGTCGCCGCGGGACTACGACCGCTGGTCGCAGTCCGGCGCGCGCGGCTGGTCCCATGACGACTGCCTGCCCTATTTCCGCAAGCTCGAGACCTTCGCCGGGGCGGACAGCGAATACCGCGGCAAAGACGGCCCCGTGCAGGTCGGCGAGGTGCCCGAGCCCTCGGCCGGCTGCAAGGCCTTCATCGAAGCCTGCACGCGGCTCGGCTTCGAGCGGAACCCCGACAACAACGCCGCCTGGTTCGAAGGCGTGGCGCCGAACCAGCTCAACGTCCATCGCGGCTGGCGCTGGTCACCCGCGACGGCCTACCTCAAGCCCGCGCTGGGGCGCGCGAATCTCGAGGTGCAGACGGAACGCGTCGGGCAAAGGATCCTGATCAGGGACGGGCGCGCCATCGGCGTGGTGGTGCGCGGGCCGCAGGGCGAGGAGACCTACCTCGCGCGGCGAGAGGTGATCATCTGCGCCGGCGCCATCGAAAGCCCGAAGCTGCTGATGCTCTCGGGCATCGGCGACGGCGCGGCGCTGCAGGCCATGGGCATCCCGGTGGCGGTGAACGCGCCGGAGGTCGGCAAGAACCTGCAGGACCACTTCATGATCCGCTATGCCTTCCGCACCAAGCCCTGCGGGACGCTGAACGAGATCATGGCGAACCCGGTTCGGGCGGCGGGGCTCGGCCTCGGCTGGTTCCTGCGCGGCAAGAACCAGATGGCGGTCGGCGCCTCGGAGGCGAGCCTCTTCGCCCGCGTGCTGCCGGGCTCGGAGGAGCCCGAGGTGCAGTTCCAGTTCGTCAACTTCAGCCTCGGCGACCAGTCGCGCGGGGCGAGTTCGCTCGCGAAGTATCCGGGCTTCACCTTCAACCACTGCGTCTGCCGTCCCGACAGCCGCGGCGAGCTCACGCTGCGTGCACCCAGCGCCGACATCAAGCCGGTGATCCGGGCGAACTACCTGTCGGCGGCCTCGGACATCCGCATCATGCTGGAAAGCCACCGCCTCGGCCGCCGCATCGCCGAGACCGAACCCTTCGCGAACCTGATCGAGCGCGAGGAATTCCCAGGTGCCGATACCCAGACCGACGACCAGGTGCTGGACTACATCCGCGCCAATGGCGCGACCGTCTATCACCCCTGCGGCACCAACCGGATGGGCTCGGACGACCGCTCGGTGGTCGATCCGGACCTGCGGGTGCGCGGCGTGACCGGGCTTCGGGTTGCGGATGCCTCGGTCTTCCCGCTGGTGCCGTCCTCGAACATCCATCCCGCGGTGCTGATGCTGGCCGAGAAGGCGGCCGACATCATCAAGCGCGCGGCCTGATCCCGAGAACAGGCAGCGCGAGGACGGCCAGCGCCGCCGCGACCAGGAAGACCTCCCGGTAGGCGGCGAGGAAGGCCTCGGGCGGCGCCAGGCCGCCGGCCAGGAAGCCCGCCTCCCGCACGCCGAGCAGCAGCGTCAGCAGCGACGCGGCCGCGACCACGCCGAGGGTGCGCGTCAGCATCGTCAGGCTGCCGGCGACGCCGCGATCCTCGCGCCGCATCGTCGCCGTGACGGCATCCGTATAGGCGAGGACGAAGAGGCCGGTGCCGAGGCCCTGCACGGCGAGGCACGCCATCAGCAGCGGCACCGGCGTCGCGGCCCCCCAGGAGGCGATGCCGGACAGGCCCGCCGCCGTCAGCGCCGCCCCCGCCAGCAC
>JAFADX010000407.1 GCA_023424475.1 Pseudomonadota bacterium | reverse complement strand
CGCCACCTCCGGCTGGCGGCGCGGCGCCTCGGCCGGGCCGGTGACGCGCAGGGCGATCGGCGGCGCTCCCTCCCCGCCCGGCTGGACCGCGAAGCGCAGGTCGAGCGCATCCCGCGTGATGTCGATGCGTCCGTCGATGTTGCCGGTCGCGCCACCCTCGGCCGCCAGTTCCACGCCCTCGAAGGAGAGCTGGCCGTCCGCCGCGCGCCATCCCCCGGCGAGGCGGTCGATCGCCGTCGCACCGCCCTCGAGCGCCGCGCGCACGCCCTGTTCCGCCGCCATGGGGTCCTCGAGCGCCGCCGCCGATGCCGCCCCGGACAGGGCGAGGCCGGAGAGCACCCCGTTGGCCACCGCGAAGCGCCCTTCCCCCGTGAAGGTGGACAGCAGGGCCGCCGCGCCGTGGCCGCGGGCGGTAAAGCGGCCCTGCACCTCCGCATGGCCGGCGGCGATGTCGATGGGCGTGCCGAAGACAGGGCCGGTCAGCGTCGCGCCGGTCAGGCCGAGCGAGCCGGAGACGATCGGCGGCTGGGCCGTCGCATCCAGCGCGAGCCGGCCTTCGAGCTGCCCGCCGCCGAGCCTCGCCCGCAGGTCCTCGAGCGCCGCCCTGCCTGCCGTCAGGGTGAAGCGGCCGCCCATGGCCTCGAGCGGCGGCAGGCCGGGGGAGGTCACCTCCGCGGCCTCCAGGGCGACCTCGGCATCGATCCCGGCCAGCGGCGCGACGTCGATCGGCGGCGCGTCGCGGCCGGGCAGGCCGGGCAATGGCAGCCGTTCGGCATCGACCTGCCCCGAGATCCGCGGCCGCGGCCCGTCCAGCGCCAGGGCAAGCTGCCCCCGCGCGCGCAGGCCGCCGGCGACCAGTTCCAGGTTCTCCGCCGTGACCGTGGTCGGCGTCGCCGACAGCGCGGCGATCAGCGAGAGCGAGCCCTCCCCCAGCCAGGCCGGCGGCTCGGGCGCCCCGAGCAGGAAGAGCAGCCGCGGCGCCCCGGGATGGCGCAGCGTCACCGACCCGGCGGCGCGCTGCTGGCCGAGCGCCACGGATCCCTGCACGGCAGCCCGGAGTTCCCCGAGTTCGCCTTCAGCCGAGACCGCGACCGCATCGACCGGCCCGCTCGCCGTGAGGCGCAGGCGCAGCGGCTGGTCGAGCATCGCTGCCGGGAGCCCGAGGTCCCACGGCAGCGCCGCGACGAAGGGCGCAGCCTTGCCGCCGGCAATGTCCAGCGTCACGTCGGTCAGGCGCGGCGGGGCGCCGAAGGCCGCGGTGCCGGCCAGCGTCACATCGGCCTCGCCGACCCGGCCCGCGATGCGGCGCAGGATGAGGCGCTGCTGATCGACCGCCGCATCGAGGCTGGCGCGCTCGGCGCGGATGCCGTGCCAGGTCACGCTCTCCGCGGCGAGACGGAGATTGGCGTCGAACCCCGGCGCGGCGTGCAGCGCCTCGGGCGGCGCGACCTGGCCCGGCAGCAGGCCGTCGAGGTCGAGATGGTCGAAGGTCAGCCCCGCCGCCAGCGCCGGCCGCGCGCCGAAGCGCAGCACGCCGGCACCGCTCAGCCGTGCGCCGTCGACGCTGCCCGACAGTTCGGGCACCGAGAGCTGGCCGGCATCGAGTGCGATCCGGCCCTGTGCGTCGAAGTCGCGCAGGCGCGTCGGCGCGAAGCCATCGACCGGCAGGCCGAAGGCCTCGAGCGTCGCCCGCAGGCTCTGCCCGGAGGCCCTGCCGGCCAGTTCGAGCCGGCCGCCCTGCGCGCTACCCGAAGCCGCGACCCGCGCCTGGCCCGGCAGGGTGGCCGAGACCTCCGACAGCACCAGGCGATCCCCGGTCCGCACCACGCCGCCGCGCAGGCCGCGCAACGACACCCCGCGGAAGGTCGCGAGCTCGGCCGAGAGATCGAGCCCGATCGGCAGCGGCGGCGGCGCTGCTTCGCGCAGGGTGGCGATCCAGGCATCGAGGTCGAGCCGCGCCAGGGACAGCGCGATGTCGAGCCGCGGCTCGGCCGCGAAGCGGAAGGTCGCCGCCCCGCGCCCGGTCACCCCGGCGATGTCGAGGGCGAGGTCGTCCGCGGCCGCCAGTTCCCCGGTGACCGCAACGCGGCCGGAGGCGCGGAAGGCGCCCGCAGGGGCCGCGACCAGCGCCGAGAGATCGGCGCCCGAGGCGTCCATCCGCCCCTCGAAGCCGCCATCGGCGACCAGGATGCCGTGCGCGCTGGCATGGGCGCCGGTCACGCCGAACCCGACATCGAGCGTCGCGACGCCGTCCTGGCCGGGGCGGCCGACCACCGCCTCGAAGCGCACCGGGGCGGCGCGCCAGGTGAAGCTGCCCTCGATGCGGATGGCATCAAGCGGCCCAGGCGCGGCGAGGCGCGCGGCGACGCCCTCGAAGACGGCGCCGCCGACCGAGACGCGGCTCGATTCGATGCGCGCATCGAAATCGGTCAGCCAGGGGGGCAGGCGCAGCGCACCGATGTTCTCGGGCGGCCAGGGCAGGCGGATGTCGGCGCCGACCAGCGCCAGGTCCCGCGCCTCGAAGCGGCCGAACAGCAGCGGCAGGAAGCGGAGCTGCACCTGCAGCGCGCGTGCCGTGATGCCGAGGCCCTCCCCGTCCGGCGTGCCGACCAGCACGCGGGATGCCTCGATCATCGGATGCGGCAGGAGGGTGACCCGCAAGGGCCCGGCCAGCACCACCGGCCGGCCGAGGCGCACCTGCGCGATGGCGGCAACACGGTCCCGCTGCGCCTCCCAGTCGAACATGCGCGGCCCGAACCAGGCGAGCGCCAGCAGCGCCGCCGGCGCGCCGAGCAGCAGCAGGAGAAGGCGGCGGCTCACCCTGCGGGCGGCCCCCAGCCGCCGCCCCCGGGCGTCTCGAGCCCGAAGACGTCGCCGGCGGCCAGGCTGGCGCGGTCGCTGCCCTTCAGCGTCTGCACGCTGCCGTCGGCGCGCTCGACCCATTGCCGCCCGGCGGCGCCGTCCCGGCCGCCGTGCAGGCCGTGCGGCGCGACCGTGCGGCGGGAGGCGACGATGACGGCTTCCATCGGGCGCAGGAAGCGGATGCGGCGGCGGGACCCGTCGCCGCCGCGCCATTGCCCGGCACCGCCCGAGCCGCGGCGGATGGAGAATTCCTCCAGCCGCACCGGGTAGCGGAGTTCCAGGATCTCCGGATCGGTCATGCGGGTATTGGTCATGTGCGTCTGCACCGGCCCGGCGCCGTCGAAGCCCGGACCCGCGCCGATGCCGCCGCACACCGTCTCGTAATACTGGTACGTCGCATCGCCGAAGAGGACGTTGTTCATCGTCGCCTGGGCCGAGGCGCAGGCGTTCAGCGCGGCGAGCACCGCGTTGCAGGTCATCTGCGACACTTCGGTGTTGCCGGCGACGACGGCGGCCCCGGGGCGCGGCGAGAGGAAGGTGCCGGGCGGGATCACGATCTCCAGCGGCTTGAGGCAGCCGTCGTTGAGCGGGATGTCCTCGCCGACCAGGCAGCGGAAGCAGTAGAGGACGACGGCGCGGCAGACCGCGCTCGGCGCGTTGAAGTTGTCCGGGCGCTGCGGGCCCGTCCCGGTGAAGTCGATGACGGCGCGGCGCTTCGCGTGGTCGACCCGCACCGCGACCTTCAGCGGCGTGCCGTCGTCGATGGCGGTCGCGAATGCGCCGTCCGGCAGGCGTTCGAGCACCCGGCGGACGGATTCCTCGGCATTGTCCATGACGTGCCGCATGTAGGCGCGCACGGTGGGCAGGCCGAATTCGGCGACGGCCCGCTGCAGCTCCTGCACCGCCTTCTCGTTTGAGGCGACCTGCGCCTTGACGTCGGCGACGTTCACGTCGGGGCTGCGCGCCGGATACGTCGCCCCGGCCAGGAGCGCGCGGAACTCCGCCTCGCGGATGGTGCCGCCGTCGACCAGCAGGACGTCGTCGATGACGACGCCTTCCTCTTCCAGCGTCTTCGATCCCGGCGGCGTCGAGCCCGGCGTCAGCCCGCCGATGTCGGCATGGTGGCCGCGGCTGCCGACGAAGAAGAGGACTTCCTTCCCCGCCGCGTCGAAGACCGGGGTGATGACGGTGATGTCCGGCAGGTGCGTCCCGCCATTCGATGGGTTGTTCAGCGCCACCACGTCGCCCGGCTTCAGCGTCGTGCCACGGGATCGGATGACGGTCCGGACGCTCTCGCCCATCGCCCCGAGATGCACGGGCACATGCGGCGCATTCGCCACCAGGAAGCCCTGCGAATCGAAGACCGCGCAGGAGAAGTCCAGCCGTTCCTTGATGTTCACGCTGAGCGAGGTGTTCTGCAGCACCGCGCCGGCCTGTTCCGCGACATTCATGAACAGGTTGTTGAACAGCTCGAGCATCACCGGATCGGGGCGCGAAGCGTCGGCGAGGCGTGCCGCGGCGCGCTTCTCGGTGCGGCGCAGGACCAGGTGGTTGCGCCCGGTGATCCCGGCGGTCCAGCCGGGCTCAACGACCGTCGTCGCATTGGCCTCCCGGATCAGCGCGGGGCCCTTGATGCGGTCGCCCGCGTGCAGTTCCTCGCGGTCGAAGACCGGCGCGGCGTGCTCGGCGCCCTCGGTGAAGAGCGGCACGCTGTCGATCGGGAAGGGTGCCTCGCCGCCGGCGCGTTCGGGCAGCGCGGCCTCCTTCACCTGTTCGCCGGGCATGGTGACCTCGGCAATGCAGGCCTCGACGACGACCTGGCGTTCCGGCGTGGCGAAGCCGAAGCGGCGGCGATGGGCCTCGGTGAAGGCGGCGAGGACCGTGGCGTGGTCCGCGAAGGGCACCGGCAGGAAGGAATCCGTGCCCGCGTAGCGCAGGTGCAGCCGAAGGGCGACCTTCAGCCGGGCCGGGTCGGCGCCCTGCAGCGCGAGCTCGGCGCGGCCTTCCTCGGCCAGCGCGTCGAGCCGTGCGGCGAGGTCGGCCATGCCCTCGGCGGCGAGCGGCGCCTCCACCGCCCCCTCGCGGATCGCGGCCTGGTCGGCGAGGCCCATGCCATAGGCCGAGAGCACGCCGGCGAAGGGGTGGATGAACACCGTTTCCATGCCGAGCGCATCGGCCACGAGGCAGGCATGCTGCCCGCCGGCACCGCCGAAGCACTGCAGCGCGAAGCGCGTCGCGTCGTGGCCCTTCTGGATCGAGACCTGCTTGATCGCATTCGCCATGTTGGCCACCGCGATGCGCAGGTAGCCTTCCGCCACCCTGCGCGCATCCTGCGGCACGCCGGTCGCCGCGGCGATCTCGCGGGCGAGCGCGGTGAACTTCTCCCGCACCACCCCGGCATCGAGCGGCTGGTCGCCGCCGGGCCCGAAGATCGCCGGGAAATGCCGCGGCTGGATCTTGCCGACCATGACGTTGGCATCGGTCACGGCGAGCGGCCCGCCGCGGCGGTAGCAGGCCGGACCCGGCACCGCGCCGGCGGAATCCGGCCCGACGCGCATCCGCGCGCCGTCGAAGTGCAGGATGGAACCGCCACCCGCAGCCACCGTGTTGATCGCCATCATCGGGGCGCGCATGCGCACGCCGGCGACCTCGGTCTCGAAGGCGCGCTCGAACTCGCCGGCATAGAGGGCGACGTCGGTGCTCGTGCCACCCATGTCGAAGCCGATGATGCGGTCGAAGCCGCCCATGCCGGCAGTGCGCGCGGCACCGACGATGCCGCCCGCGGGGCCGGAGAGGATCGCATCCTTGCCCTGGAAGCGCCCGGCCTCGGTCAGCCCGCCGTTGGACTGCATGAAGTAGAGCCGCACGCCCGGCAACTCGCCCGCCACCTGCTCGACGTAGCGGCGCAGCACCGGCGAGAGATACGCATCGACCACCGTCGTATCCCCGCGCGGCACGATGCGCGGCAGCGGGCTCGCCCGGTGGCTGAGCGAGATCTGCGAAAAGCCCTCCTCCAGGGCGATCTCGCCAAGGCGCAATTCGTGCCGGGGATGCGCCCAGGCATGCATCATCACGATGGCGACGGCGCGGATGCCGGCCGCGAAGGCGTCCTTCAACGCCTCGCGCGCGGCCGCCTCGTCGAGCGGCTCGATCCCGGCGCCGTCCACCGCGACCCGGCCGCCGATCTCGGCGACGCGCTCGTGCAGCAGTTCCGGCAGCCGCACGTCGAGGTCGAAGAGCCGCGGCCGCGCCTGGTTGCCGATGCGCAGCATGTCGGCGAAGCCGCGGTTGACCAGCAGCAGCACCCGTTCGCCCTTGCGCTCCAGCAGCGCATTGGTGGCGACGGTGGTGCCCATCTTCACCGCCTCGATGGTGCCTTCCGGGATCGCGGCACCGGGGGCGAGGCCCAGCGTCTCCCGGATGCCGGCCACGGCGGCGTCCCGATACCGCTCCGGGTTCTCCGAGAGCAGCTTCCGGGTGGAAAGCCGGCCGTCCGGATCGCGCGCGACGATATCGGTGAAGGTGCCGCCACGATCGATCCAGAACTGCCAGCCGGCCATGAGGTCTCCGTCCACGCGAAACGCGGCCGGAGAATGCGAGCCCGGCCGCTTCAGGACAAGCCGCGGGCGAGGCCCGGAGCCCGCCTGGAAACGCCGGCGCCCGCCCGCGCCCCGCCCGGCCACCCGACGCCGGCATCCTGGACAGATGGCCGGGCCGATGCGGGTGTTTCCAATACGGACTCTGACGCCGGGCCGCCACCGTGCTAGCACGGCGCCCGCGATGAGCTTCTGGGGCAAGATTCTGGGCAGCATGGCGGGATTCGCCATGGGTGGCCCCTTCGGCGCGATGATGGGCGCGGCGCTCGGCCATGCCGCCGACCAGGGCGCGTTGCCCGGGGCCCGCGGCATCCCGCCCAATGCGGCCGACATGGTCCACATGCTCGGCGGGAAGGAGAACCTGTTCTCCTTCGCCATCGTCGTGCTCTCGGCCAAGCTCGCGAAGGTGGACGGACCCGTGAAGCGGGCGGAGATCGACGCGTTCCGCCAGATGTTCCGCGTTCCCGAGGGATCGCTGCGCGACGTCGGGCGCCTCTTCGACCAGGCGCGCGAGGACGCCGAGGGCTGGGAACCCTTCGCCCAGAAGCTCGGCGAGGCCTTCGCCGACAACAAGGCAATGCTCGAGGACGTGCTGGCGGCGCTGGTGCGCATCGCGCGCGCCGACGGGCCGGTGACGCGCTCGGAAGGCGACATGCTGCGCGGCATCCACGCCCGCTTCGGCCTCGATGCCGCGGCCTGGCAGCGCGCCAAGGCAGGCACGCCGCGCGGGGTGACGGGGCAGCAGGTCGAGGATCCCTATCCGGTGCTCGGCCTGACGCGGGAGGCGAGCAACGAGGAGGTCCGCGCGGCCTGGAAGCGCCTGATGCGGGAGAACCATCCCGACGGCCTCGCGGCGCGCGGCGTGCCCGAGGAATTCGTCAAGCGCGCCACCGCCAAGGTCGCCGACATCAATGCGGCCTGGGACCGCATCAAGCGGGAGCGCGGCCTCTGACGCCGCACATCATCGAGGCGCCGAGCCCCAACCAGGACGACCGGCCCGGCGAGGTGCCGATCGACATGCTCATCCTGCACTACACCGGCATGAGGACGGGACGGGAGGCGATCGACCGGCTGCGCGACCCGGCGGCGAAGGTCTCCTCCCATTACGTGGTGGAGGAGGACGGCCGCGTCTTCCGCCTGGTGCCCGAGGCGCGGCGCGCGGCGCATGCGGGCGTCTCCCACTGGCGCGGGCAGGCGTCGCTGAATGCGCGCTCGATCGGCATCGAGATCGTCAATCCCGGGCACGAATGGGGCTACCGGGATTACCCGGCGCTGCAGATGGCCGCGGTCTGCGACCTCTGCCTCGGCATCCTCGCGCGGCATCCGATCCCGCCGCGCAACGTGGTCGGCCACAGCGACGTCGCCCCCGACCGCAAGCGGGATCCGGGCGAGCTGTTCGACTGGGAAGGCCTCGCGCGCAATGGCGTCGGGCTGTGGCCGGACCATGATCCGCCGGCGCCGCCGGACGGCGATACGCTCAGGCTGCTCGGCGCGATCGGCTATCGGACCGACCTGCCGCTGCCGGTGCTCGTCGCCGCCTTCCAGCGGCACTGGCTGCCGCAGCGCAGCGACGGCATCGCGGATGCGCCGACGCGCGCGCGCATCGCCGCGGTGGCATCGCTGCCCGGCTGACGCCGCGCAGGCCATCGCCTTGACGCGGCCCCCCGCGCGGCGCACATCCCGCGCGGCGTCAGACGGCCGGACGGCCGCTGGTTCGCGAGCGATCGCGGGCTGGAGGAAAGTCCGGGCTCCACGGGACTACGGTGCCGGCCAACGGCCGGCGGGGGCGACCCCAGGGAAAGTGCCACAGAGAACAGACCGCCCGGCCGGCTTCGGCCCGACGGGCAAGGGTGAAACGGTGCGGTAAGAGCGCACCGCGCTTCCGGCAACGGCGGCGGCACGGCAAACCCCACCGGGAGCAAGGCCGAATAGGGGCGGACGGCGAGGCGCGGCAACGCGCTGACGCAGGGGCGGTCCCGCCCTTCCGCCCGGGTTGGCCGCGCGAAGCCTGCAGCGATGCGGGCTCCAGAGGAATGGCCGTCCGTGCCCTTCGGGGCACGACAGAACCCGGCTTACAGGCCGTCTGGCGTCACTTTTGCCACACCCTGCCGCGATTTCACTCGCGTTGCTTCAATCCGCCATGCAGTCTCATGTCACAACCTTCTTGATTCATGATGTTTTTCGCCCTGCGCCTCTTTTCGGCAACGACGTTTCTCGCTTGCTGTCCCGGATTTTCCCATGTTATCCCATGTCATCCCGTGAGGGTCCCACAGCGCTCGGGGGGGCGAGCGGGACACGGAGCGGGATGGTCGGGCGAGCCGGCGGGGTCGGGGGGCCTCGCCGGCCGCTGACCCGGGGCGGAACAGATTTCATGCGCGGCGTCGCGGGGCCGCATTCGGGGGGCGATGACCCAGTTCCTGGGCACGCACAAGGGCAAGCTGGACAAGAAGGGCCGCATCTCGGTCCCGGCCCAGTTCCGCTCGGTCCTCGAAAGCCTCGGCACCGCTGAGATCGTGCTCTTCCCGTCCTTCCGCCATCCCTGCATCGAGGCCTGGCCGCAGCCCGCCTTCGCCGCCCTTTCGGCCGGCCACACGCGCCTCGACGTCTTCTCCGACGCCTCGGACAACCTCGCCGCCGCGCTCTTCGCGACCGCCCATCCCGCGCGGCCCGACGGCGAAGGCCGCCTCGTGCTCCCCGAAGACCTGGTGGAGGAAGCCGGCCTCACCGAGGCCGTCTCCTTCATCGGTGCCAACCAGTGCTTCCAGATCTGGGACACCGAGCGCGCGCTCGCGCATATTCGCGAGGCCCGCGCCCGCGCCCGCGACTTCCGCCTGACGCTCCCCTCCCCCGCCCGCCCCGAGGGAGAGACCCGATGAGCGGCCACCTCCCCGTCATGCTGCGCGAGGTGCTCGCGACGCTCGCGCCGCATGACGACGCAACTTACCTCGACGCAACCTTCGGCGGCGGCGGCTATTCCGCGGCTATCCTCGACTCCGCGCCACGCTGCACGCTCTTCGCGATGGACCGCGACCCGGATGCGATCGCGCGTGGCGCCGACCTCGTCGCGCGCTACGCCCCCAGGCTGCAACTGATCGAGGGCCGCTTCGGCGACATGCTCGAACACCTCGCCGCGCGCGGCGTCACCGCGCTCGACGGCGTGGTGATGGATCTCGGCGTCTCCTCCTTCCAGCTCGACCAGCCCGGGCGCGGCTTCTCCTTCCGCGCCGACGGGCCGCTCGACATGCGCATGGAGAAGTCGGGCCCCTCCGCTGCCGACCTCGTGAACACGCTGCCGGAAGGTGAACTCTCCGACATCCTCTTCCGCCTCGGCGAGGAGCGCTTCGCCCGCCGCATCGCGCGCGCCATCGTCGAGCGCCGCAAGGCGCAGCCCTTCGGGACGACCGGCGACCTCGCCGCCCTGGTGCGCTCCAGGGTGCCGCGCGACCCCTCCGGCATCGACGGCGCGACGCGGTCCTTCCAGGCGCTGCGCCTCGCGGTGAACGACGAGCTCGGCGAGGTCGAGCGCGGCCTCGCCGCCGCCGCCCGTTTGCTCGCCCCGGGCGGGCGGCTCGTCGTGGTCGCCTTCCATTCGCTCGAGGACCGCATCGCCAAGCGCTTCATGGCCGAGGCCGCCGGGCGCGGCGGCGGCGCCTCCCGCC
>JAFADX010000405.1 GCA_023424475.1 Pseudomonadota bacterium | reverse complement strand
CGCCTGCGAGGTGCTCGCGGCCGCGCCCATCGGCGGCACGAGCAGGCGGTAGGACGGCTTCCACAGCGGCGCGCCGGCGACATAGAGGACCGCGACCCGGCGCGCGCGGTCGGCGCGCAGGCGGATCTCGATGCGCCGCTCATCCGAGGTGCGGGCGGCGGCGAGCGCCTCCGCGGCGCGGGCGACGCGCGCGGCGAGCGCGGCGTCGCTGAGCTTCACCTCGTCGCCCTCGCGCAGCAGCACGGTGACGAGGCCGGTTCCGGTGACGAGCGACAGGCGCAGGCCGTTCGCCGTCTCCGAGGCGTCGGCGATGCGGCCGCGCGCGCCGCCGGCCTCGGCCTCCTGGCCGCGCAGGGCGGCGAAGAGGCGTTCGCGGCTGGCGAAGTCCTCCGGGCGCAGGGGCAGGCCGCGGAAGGCCTCCCCGGCCAGGTCGCGGGCCGGCAGCCGCAATCCTTCGACGGTGCCCGCGCTGTCCACGACGATCAGGCTGCGCAGCAGGTCGTCCACATCCTCGGTGGGCGCGCGGAAGGTGACGTTGGCATCGGCCGCGACCTCGCCCGACCGCTCGATCTGCGCGAGGCCCGCTGAAGAGAGCGTCACGCTGCGCACCGGCAGCTCGGTCGCGAGCGCGGTCGAGGCCGCGAGCAGGAAGGCCAGGGTCAGGCGGCGCATGGGCGGTCTCCTCTCCGCTGTGGCGCGGGAGGGTAGGGGGGCAGTCCCGCTAGAGGAAGGCCGGAACGATCGATGCGACCATCAGGACGGCCATCACGATGTTGAAAGGGCGCAGCGTCACAGGCGTGCGCAGCACGCGGCCCGCACCTGCGCCGAGAAACGCCCAGACCAGCGTGCAGGGGTAGCCGACGAGGAGGAAGACGGCTGCGATGCGCAGCGTCTCGGCGAGCGTGTCGCCGCTCGGCGTGGTGAAGGCGGGGATGGCGGCGAGGGCGATCATCCACGCCTTGGGGTTCACCCATTGGAACAGCGCGGCACCGGCGAAGCGGAGCGGCGGTCGAGCCGGCCCTTCGCCCGGCGCGCCGGCGCGGGCGATCTTCCAGGCGAGGACCAGCAGCCACGCCCCGCCGCCCCACTTCAGCGCGGCATGAAGCGCCGGCCAGGCGGCGAAGGGTGCCGCGAGGCCGAGCCCGACGATGACGAGCATCGCCGCGAAGCCGAAGGCGATGCCGGACATGTGCGGCACGGTTGCGCGCACGCCGTTGTTGGCGGCCGAGGCCGCGACCATCAGCACGTTCGGCCCCGGCGTGACCGAGGTCGCGACCGCGAAGCCGAGCAGCGGCAGGAGCGTTTCCATGATGTGATGTTATGACAGTAAGGCTGACATTTATATGCGGCCTTGCCGTGGCGTCCATGCGCGTGTCGCATGCGCGGGCAGTGTGAGGAGATCGCGATGTCGAACGATACCCCCGAGCAGCGGCTGGCGGCGATGGGCCTGAGCCTGCCGCCGGTGCCGAAGCCGATCGGGACCTATGTGCCCTACAGGGTGGAGGGCGGCTTCCTCTACACCTCGGGCCAGGGCCCGCGGCGGCCGGATGGCGTGAAGGTGCGCGGCAAGGTGCCGTCCGAGATGAGCATCGAGGAGGCCTATGGCCATGCGCGCATGATCGGCCTCGGCCTGCTCGCCGCGGCGTCGGAGGGCGCGGGCGGGCTGTCGCGGCTGATGGCCGTGAAGGTGCTCGGCATGGTGAACGGCGACCTCGATTTCGAGGATCACCCGAAGGTCATCAACGGGTGTTCCGACCTGTTCGTCGCCGTGCTGGGCGAGAACGGCAGGCACGCGCGCTCGGCCGTCGGCATGGCCTCGCTGCCCGGCCGGATCCCGGTGGAGATCGAGGCGATCTTCCGGATTCTCGATTAGGGCCCTTTTCGATCAGACGGCACCGGCCCGCACCCTCACCCGGCCGCCCATCCAGGATCCTGTCGTTGGGCGGCCGGTGCCGGTTCCGACAGATCGGAACATGCTCTAGAGCCGTTGTTTCTGCGAGCATCTTCACCTGTTCAGGTGATTCCACCTGATCGGGATCTGCTCCAGGTGATGGGTTCCGAGGGCCTTTCGGCCCTCGGCGGGGGTCACGGGGGCGGCGCCCCCCGTGGTTCCGGTCAGACGCGGTTGCGCGTGACGAGCCGGCCGGGCTTCTCCCCGGTCGCGCCCTTGCCGGCGATGTAGGTCGGCACGCCGTTCGCCCAGACTTCCTCGATGCCGGCCGGGGCCTGCTTCGGTTCCTCGAAGGTCGCCTTGTCGATGACGGTGTCGGCGTCGAACAGCACCAGGTCGGCATAGGCGCCTTCGCGGATCACGCCGCGGTCGATCATGCCGAAGAGCTGCGCGGTGCGGCCGGTCATCTTGTGGATGGCGGTCTCCATGCTGAACAGGCGGAGTTCGCGCGAATAGAGCCCGAGCACGCGGGGGAAGGTGCCCCACAGGCGCGGATGCGGATGGGCGTCGTGCGGGATGCCGTCCGAACCGATCACCGACATCGGATGCGCCATGATGCGGCGGACGTCCTCCTCGTCCATCTGCCAGGTGACCTGGCCGGCGGGGAGAAGGCGCTCGGCGGCCATGCGGATGTCGGTGTTCCAGCCGCGCGCGATGTCCGAGAGGTACTTGCCCGCCATCTCCGGATGCGGGATCGACCAGGTGATCATCACCTTCACGTCCTCGCGCAGCCGGTCGGGCATCAGCACGGTGGAGCCGGCCGGATAGGGGTACATGTCGAAATACATGTCCTGCGACTGGTTGATCGCCTCGATCAGCGGCAGGGTCTGGGTCGAGCGGCCGTAGTTCTCCGGCATCGAGCATTTGTGGTGGCTCACCCAGACCGGCACGCCGACGCGCTTGCCGATCTTCGCCGTTTCCTCGATCGAGGCGAGGACGCGGTCGGCCTCGTCGCGCATATGCGTGACGTAGAGCCCGCCGAAGGCGCGCAGCGGTTCGGCGACGGCGATCACCTCCTCGGTCGGCGCATGCATGTTGGGCGGGTAGTAGAGGCCGGTCGAGAAGCCCGAGGCGCCTTCGGCGAGCGAATTCTTCACCCGCAGGCGCATGTGCTCGACCTCGGAATCCCTGGCAGGGCGCATCACGTCGCCGTCCATGGCCTCCACGCGCAGCGTCTGGTGGCCGACCAGGGCGTAGGTGTTCACCTCGGAGCCGCGCTTCTTCAACTCGTGAGCGTAGTCGCCGAAGCTGTCGAAGCGCCACCAGCCCTCTTCCCCGATCAGGTCGAGCGGCGGCGGCGGCAGGCGCTTGAAGGTGGCGGGCGAGAGCGAGACGCCGCAATTGCCGACGACGACGGTGGTGACGCCCTGGCTGATCTTGCAGGTCATGCAGTCCGGGCCGCACATGACCGCGCGGTCGTCATGCGTGTGCGCATCGATGAAGCCGGGGGCGAGGGCCTTGCCGCCCGCCAGGATCTCGCGGTCGGCCGAAGCGCCGCCGAGGTCGCCCACGCCGACGATCCGGTCGCCCGTCACGCCGACATCGCCCCGGCGGCGGGGGCCGCCCGTGCCGTCGAAGATCGTCGCATCGCGGATGATGAGGTCGCAGCGCAAGGCCATGGTCGCAGATCCCAGGAGAGGTAAGCGGCCAATGATGGACCGGGGCGGTGCCGGGCGGAACCCCGCGAGGGCGAGGCCGCCTGCGTCATGGCGCCATGGCGCAGGCGGCCGGCCGGCGGCGAAGGCGGCGAGGGACCGGATCGCGCTGCGGTAGCCGGCCTCGATGATCTCCTCGACCCGGTCGAAATCGAGGAAGCGGATATGGGCGAGCGGCGGGCGGATCACGAGGTCGGGGCGATCGAGGGTCAGCCGGCGTTCGGTGATCCGGCGTTCCATGATGTTGATGGGAGCCAGCAGCACCTCGAAGATGTTGGGCATCGGCTCCCCGGATGCCCGTTGGCGGGCGGCCCCCGGGCGAGGGCGGGGGCACTGGACGCCTGGAGCCGCGTGGCGAGGTCTGGATCGCCTGGCGCAGGTTCCGTGCCCAGCCGGGCCAGGCCGGCTCCGCCGCCGGGGCGTCCCGCGCGAGTATGGGCTTGAGGTTCTTGCCCGCCACGATGCCGTGGTTGAGGTCCACCGCGATCAGGTCCCCGCGCCCAGGGCGCGCGCGGCCGTGACCGGAACGGGATTCACGAGGCCACCATCGACGAGGATGCGGCCGTTCCAGCGGACCGGGGTGAGGATACCGGGCACGGAGATGCTCGCGCGAACGGCGCCGATGCTGGTGCCGGCGACGACATCGACCGTGAGCCCGGCTTCGTGTAGCGCGCGCAGCACGCCGATATGCGCGAGGCCGCGTGCGGAACCGCTGCCGAGTGCAAGGCCGATCGTCTTCGGGGCGCGTGGCGTGGCGTCCGGCATCGTCGTCTTCACCCGGTTCGCGCGCCTTTCGGCACCCGGCACGGCGTGGCGGCGGCGCCTCCAGAGTCGGGTGGTGGAGGGAGGTTGTCCATGCGAGGCCGGCCGCTTCCGCGGTCATGACAGGGGCGGTGCGGCGCGGGAAAGGCGCGGGCCACCTGGGCTTCGCGCGGGTGCCCGGCGGAAGCCGGCCGGCAACCGCGATTCGCACTGGAAAACCAGCTCTAGTGGTGAATTGACCTAACACACACCATATGTGGTGACGTAACGGGCGGATCGCTGATAGCGTGCCGCCATACCGGGGCGGCGCGAGGGGGCGCCCTCCTGACGGGGACAGATGCGATGGACGGAATGCAGGCCGGTGCCCTTCGGGCGCCGAACGGAATGGCGCGGCCTCTGCCCGGAGGTACCTTCGGGGAGGAGAAGCTGCCGCCGCGCCCGCTCGACGCCGGCATGGGCCTTGCCGTCGCGCGCCGCACCGTCTTCCGCCCCGAGGACCGGGAATGCTTCGGCCGCGTCGCCGACCGCGTTGCCGAAGGCAACATGTCGCTGCTGGGGCGCGCGCTGACGCCGCGGGACCGGATGGAGCGCGACCGGCTGCGCAATGCGATCGCGACGGGGGCGCTGATCACGTCCGGGCGGCACCTGCAGCATGGCGATGCGCAGCAGGCGAGCCGCAACATGGAGGTCTTCACCAATTGCGCGACGGCCATCGCCTCCTTCACCAAGTTCTATCTGCTGCTGAACGGGTCGGGCGTCGGCCGGGCCTATGACGATGCGCTGATGGCGGTGGACTGGGCGCGCGCGCCGCGCGTGCTGCTGTGCCTGTCGCGCGACCATGCCGATTATCCGCGCGACCGCGCGGCGCTGCACCGCTTCGGCACCGAATTCGGCCTGCTGCCCTGGGGCGCGGCCGAGGCCGATACCGACGAGGCCGCCATCCGCGCCTTCATCGACCGCGAATGGACGGATGCGGCCCCCGCCGACGCGATCCGCGTCACCGTCGAGGACAGCCGCGAAGGCTGGGCCAAGGCGATCGAGACCATCGAGAGCCTCGCCTTCGAGGGGGCCGAGGATCGCACGCTGCTGCTGGATTTCTCGGCCATCCGGCCGCGCGGGGCGCCGATCGGCGGCATGCAGGGGCGGCCGGCCTCCGGGCCGCTGTCGCTGATGCGCGCCATCATGGCGATCCGGCGCGAGGTCATCGAACCCGCGCGCGGCGGCCGCCTGCCGGACGCCTGGGAACAGGCGATGCTGGTGGACCATTTCCTGTCGGTCGAGGTGCAGGTCGGCGGCGCCCGCCGCGCGGCGCGCATGGCGACGAAGAACTGGCGCGACCCGGGCATCATCCGCTTCATCCGGGCGAAGTCCGAGGGCGGGCTGTGGACCGCGAACAACTCGGTGATGGTCGATGCCGCCTTCTGGCGCGGCGTGCAGGCCGCCCGCGCCGGGTCCGCGCGCGCCGAGGACCGCCGCGCTCTGGAAGTCTTCGAGGAAGTCACCCGCTGCGCCTTCGTCAACGGCGAGCCCGGCTTCATCAACGGCGACATGCTGGAGGACCACCGCACCGGCCGCGCGCGGGAGAAGCCCGTGCACCACGACGGCCGCGACGTGCGGTCGGCGCGCTACCAGGTGGACCGGGCCGCGGCGCTGCTGGCGGACCTGTCGGCGCGGGCGGCCGAGGCGCATTTCCCCTGCACGACCAACCCCTGCGGGGAAATCGTGCTGCACGTGACCGGGGGCTACTGCGTCATCGCGGATTTCGCGCCGCTGCTGGCCTGCCCGGTCGATCCGGCCACCGTCCCGCCCGGTATCATGCCTGATGCCATGGCGGCGGAATGGGATGACCGCGTGGAGGACGCCGTGCGCCTCGGCGTGCGGTTCCTGATGCGCGCGAATTCGATGGATGCGCTCTATGGCGAGGAGGTGCGCCGCACCAACCGCATGGGCATCGGCCCGACCGGCCTGCATGAATGGGCCTGGACCCGCTTCGGCCTGGGCTTCGACGACCTGCTCGACGAGGCGCGCTCGGCGCCGTTCTGGGACGCGCTGGCGCGCTTCTCCGACGCGGCGAAGGAAGAAGCCGATGCCTATGCCGAGGAACTCGGCCGGGCGAACCCCTTCACGGTCACGACGGTGAAGCCCGCCGGAACCACGTCCAAGCTGTTCGGCCTGACCGAGGGTGCGCACCTGCCGGCACGGCGGCAATACCTCCGCTGGGTGCAGTTCAAGGGCAGCAAGGGCGAGTCCGGCAAGTGGCTGCCCGATGCCGACCCGCTGCTCGCGGACTACGAGGCGCGCGGCTATCCCGTGCGGCCGCTGCGTTCCTTTCCCGGCATGAGCATCGTCGGCTTCCCGACGCTGCCGCTGATCCAGCGCCTGGGCATCGGCGAGCGCCTCAGGACCGCGCCGGAAGCCACGCCCGAGGAGCAGTATCGCTGGCTCGCCCTGATGGAGCGCCACTGGATCGGTGCCGAGCGCGGCAACCAGATCTCCTACACGCTCAAGGTCTATACCGACCGGCATGACCTCGAGGCCTTCCGCGACATCCTGCTGACGCACCAGCCGCAGGTCCGTTGCTGCGCGGTGCTGCCCTCGGCACCGGATTCCGCGCTGGGATACGAATACCTGCCGGAGGAGGAGCTGGCGGAGGCCGAGTTCCAGGCCATCGTCGCCGCCATCCGCGACCCGGCGCTGCACGAGGCGCTGGACATGGCGCACCTGGCCTGCGCCAGCGGCGTCTGCCCCATCTGACCTCGGCGGCAGGGGCGGCGCTTCCCGCTGGAGCCGTTCCCGTTCGCCCTGGCTCACGGCAACGTCTCCAGCCCTTTGTTTCTGCGAGCATCTTCACCCGATCAGGTGATTCCACCTGATCGGGATCTGCTCTGGAGCCGCTCCCGTTCGCCCTGGCTCACGACAACGTCTCCAGCCCTTTGTTTGTGCGAGCATCTTCACCCGATCAGGTGATTTCACCTGATCGGGATCTGCTCTGGAGCCGTTCCCGTTCGCCCTGGCTCACGGCAACGTCTCCAGCCCGTTGTTTCTGCGAGCATCTTCACCCGATCGGGTGATGCCACCTGATCGGGATCTGCCCTAAGCGCCGTCGAGCACCCTCAGCGCCGCCTCGGGTCCCGCGACGATCTCGGTCAACCGCGCGAGGTCGGCAACGCAGGCATCGGGCGCGGCGCGCAGCGCGGCGAAGGCATCGGTGACGCGGCGCAGCGCCGCGTCATAGGCGGCGGCCCCGCCGATGCCGCGCCCGGCCTGTTCCAGCCGGCGGATCGAACGGGCCGTCCGTTCGAGCTGCGCCATGGCCGCGTCGTCCAGGCGGCGGCCGGGACGCGACATCGGCTCGATCAGGCTGCGCGTCGTCGCCTCGACGAAGGCGCCGCGGCAGGCCTCGTCCACCTGGCGGCGCAGCGCCGCGACCCGCTGGCGCCGTTCCGGCCGGCGCAGCATGGGCGAGGATTCGAGGTCCTCGATCGCTTCGGCGAAGGCTTCGGCGAGGCGGGCCGCCCCGGCCGCATCGCCGGCGGGCAGGTCGGGAATGCAGTCCTCGAGCCACCTGTCGAGCACGCGTTCCGCGCTGCCCGGCGGAGCGGCGCGGGATGCGGCGGCAGCCGCGGCGACGGCGCCCGGGCGCGCCGCCTTCAGCAGGATGGTGGCGATGATCGCCTCGATGACCATGGCAGACTCGCCGGCGGCGGCGGCGACCGCGTCTCGCACCAGCGGTTCGGGCGGGCCTTCGGCGGCCAGGGCGAGGGCAACCCAGAGCCTGTCGGCGTGACGCCAGACGCCGCTCGCGAGGTCGCGGCAGGGACCGAAATCGGCAGGCCCGAGGCCGCTGTCCTCCCATTCCGGCGGCGCGATCAGGCCTGGAGCGGCGGTGGCGGCGGCGCGCCACAGCCGCGGACCGACCCGGCCGATCGTCCCGAGGTCGGCGAAGGTGGCGTCGGCGCAGGCTTCCTCGATCGCCACGGCCTCGGACCCCAGCGCCTCCCGCAGCGCGGCGGCGATGGGCTGCAGCGCGCTGCGCGGCAGCGAGCCTTCCTTCCGGTGCCAGATGCGGGGATCGAGGATCGCGCCGTCGAGCGGCAGGAAGAGCAGGCGCGCAAAGCCGAGCGGCCGTGGCGGGCGCAGCCGGCGCAGCCGCGGCCGGGCGGCGTCGAGCAGGCGATCCGCCTCGCGCCGGTCGGCCATCCGGTCGAAGACCGCAACGACCCGTGCCAGCGTGGCATCCGAGGCGGCGGCGACCGCATGGGTCAGGCGCCGCTGCTCGACGGCCAGGGCGCCCGCGCCGTGTGCCGCGCCGTTCATGCCGCGCGCGCCTGCAGGCGCTCGTTGCGGGCGACGATCTCGATCATGCGGCCGCTCCGCCAGTCCTCATTGGCACGGACCGCGCGGCGCAGGCGGGTCGGGCGCTCCCAATCCTCGCTGATGCCGAGCCAGTCCTCGACCTCCCGCGGCATGACGGGGGCGAGGAGGGCCATCTCCCACAGCGCGCCGGGACGCATCTCGGGCTCGGCGTCGCGCCAGAGCTCGCCGATCACCTGCCAGCCATCGAGCAGCCAGTCGGGCCGCGTGGCGCGGCGGCCGAGGCCCGCCGCGTCCTCCCGCCAGGCGCGCAGCAGCGTCGGGGTGTCCGAGAGCAGGCCGTCGAGGTCGCCGAAGGCCACCCCGGCGCAGTGCAGCGTCAGCTTCGCGGCATCGGTCACCAGCAGGGCGGCGTGCTGCTCGGCCGGATCCGGGGTCTGGGCGATCCAGAGCCCGATCTCCTCGACCATGCGCCGCAGGGTGGCCACGGTGGCACGGGCGCGCGAGGGCGTGCGGTCCCCCGGGACCCCGACCCCGCAGAAGGCGGCGGCCAGCGCCTCGAGCCAGGCGGCGACGATCTCCGCGCTGACGCCGATGCGAGGGGCGAATCGCGCCACCGCCCGGCGGGCGCGCTGCTCGACGTTCCGGGGCGTGTCGGCCTGGGGAGGGATGCCGGCTTCTGCCGGCGTCTCGGTGCGGCGGACCAGGTCGAGCAGCAGCAGGAAATTCGCCCGCATCCGGGCCGCGGATTCGGCACCGCGCGCGTCGGCGACGGCCGCCGCGGCCTCGCGTCCGGCCAGGCCCTCGGCCGCGACGGTCCGGGCGGTCTCCCGCACCAGGGAAGGGGTGACGGCGGTCTGTTCGGTCAGCCGCTGCCACAGTCGCCGGTCGTGCAGCGTGGGCGAGCAGACCTCCGGCATCGCCGCCCAGGGGACGATGTAGAAGCCGCGTCCGCCGGCGGGGTTGGCGATGACGAGTTCCAGTCCCGAGCGCGTCCCGGTCGGCCGGATGCGGGCGCCGAGCAGGAAGGGCGTGGTGAAGGGCACGGTTACGCCACGGTCGAGGAAGGTCGCCGGCTGGTAGGCGGCCGTGCCGAAACGCTCGAGGAGGTCGTGGCGGATTCCGGTCATCCGGCGCGCATCCTGGCGCGCCGGAGGTGAAGGAGGGATGAGCGGCGGAGACGGCCCGCGCGCGAAGGCAGCCCTTCGGGCCTCCGCGCGGCCGGGCGCCGGTGTCAGCGCCCCTCGAACACCGGCTTGCGCTTGGCGAGGAAGGCCTCGGCCGCGTTGCGGAAGTCCGCGGTATAGGCGAAGGAGCTCTCCCGCTCGCGGTCGGCCGCGCTGATCGGCTGCACGCCCCGCAGCTTCTGCATGGCATACTTGTGGAAGCGGGCCGAGAGCGGCGAGCCCTGCGCGATGCGCCCGGCCAGCGCCATGGCTTCGGCATGCACCGTGCCGTCGGGCACGAGGCGCGAGAGCAGGCCCTTCTCGTAGGCTTCCTGACCCTTGAAGACGCGGCCCTCGATCAGGATCTCAGCGGTCACGGCATAGCCGCAGATCTGCAGGATCGGGTCGATCTCCTCGAAGGCGTAGTAGATGCCGAGGTTGCGCGCGGGGATGCCGATCCGCGTGGCCTCGGACCCGATGCGGAAGTCGCACATGGTCGCGATGCCGCAGCCGCCGCCCATGGTCCAGCCGGAACAGGCCGCGATGGTGGGGTGGATGCAGGTGCGGATGGCGTGGAAGGCGTTGTGCAGCTCGCTGCCGTAGATCGCCTCGCGCTCCGGCGTGCCGCGCTCGTGCGCGAAGGCGGAGATGTCGGCGCCGGCGCAGAAGGCTTCCGTGCCGGCGCCGCGCACCACCACCGCGCGCAGGCCCTCATCGGCCGAAAGGGCGCGGAAGGCTTCCCCCAGCGCGATCCACATCGGCAGGTCGAGGCAGTTGCGTTTGCCCTCGCGGTCGATGAGGACGGTGGCGACGACGCCCTCGCGGGACGTCCGGATCAGGTCGTGCGGCATGCCGCGCCCCTTTAGAGCAGATCCCGATCGGGTGGAATCACCTGACCGGGTGAAGATGCTCGCGGAAACAACGGGCTAGGGACGTTGCCGGGAGCCAGGGCGAATGGAAACGGCTCTAGCGCGGTTCGGGCCGCTCAGGCGACCCGGTGCAGCAGCGGCTCGCCGGCCGCGAGGCGCCGGACGTTCTCCGCCGCGATGGCGAAGGACCGGTCGAAGGTGCCGGTGCTCAGCCAGGCGATGTGCGGGGTCACGACGACGTTGGGCAGGCCGAACAGCGGGTCGCGCGGGTCGGCCGGTTCCTGCGCGAAGACGTCGAGGCCCGCGGCGGCGAGATGGCCCGAACGCAGCGCCTCGGTCAGCGCCGCCTGGTCGACCAGACCGCCGCGCGCGGTGTTCACCAGCACCGCGCCCTTCTTCATCCGCGCGATCGCGCCCGCGTCGATCAGCCCACGGGTCTCGGGCGTCTCGGGGATATGCAGCGAGACGACGTCGCTTTCCGACAGCAGGCCGGCGAGGGTGCGGTAGGAACCCTCGACATCCTCCTTCGGCGTGCGCGCGGTGTAGAGGAGCCGGCAGCCCAGCGCCGCGAGCACGGGTGCGAGCAGGGCAGGGATGGCGCCGTAGCCGACCAGCCCCACAGTCCGCCCGCCAAGCTCGAACAGGCTGTCCTGCAATTCCGGCGGCTGCGCCCAGCCCCGGCCGGCGCGCGTCGCGGCGTCGAAATGGGCGACGCGCCGCAGGGCCGCGAGCATCAGCAGCAGCGTCAGTTCGGCGACCGCGCGGGAATTGGTGCCCGGCAGGTTGCACACGGCGATGCCGCGCGCCTTCGCGGCCTCGAGGTCGATGGTGTTCACGCCGACCCCGATCTTCTGGATCAGGCGCAGCCGCGGCGCGGCGGCGATGTCGGCGGCCGGGAGCGGCCGCAGCACGTGCCAGATCGCCTCGGCATCCGGCAGGGCGCGGGCGAAGGCGGCGTCGTCGGTGTCCGGCACCACCGTGAGGTCGAGGCCCGGCAGGTGCGACAGCCGCTCCGCGAGCCCCGGCCCGGCGCGGTAGTGCAGCAGGACCTTCATCGCCGCGAGCGGCCGAGCACCGCGCCGCCGGCGAAGCGCGCCCGCGCGCCGAGGCCCTCCTCGATGCGCAGCGCCTCGTTCCACTTCGCCATGCGTTCGGAGCGCGCGAAGGAGCCGACCTTCAGCTGCCCCACGCCCCAGCCGAGGGCGAGGTGGACGATGGTGACATCCTCCGTCTCGCCCGAGCGCGCGGAGACGATGCCGGCATAGCCGGCCTCCCTCGCGGCCTCCCAGGCCGCCCTGGTCTCGGTCAGCGTGCCGCGCTGGTTGGGCTTGATCAGCACGGTGTTGGCGGCGCCCGCCTTCGCCGCCTCCCGCACGCGCGCGGCGTCGGTGACGAGGAAGTCGTCGCCCACCACCTGCACCTTGTCGCCGACCTCCCTGGTGAAGGCGGCGAAGCCGGCCCAGTCGTCCTCGGCGAGCGGATCCTCGATGGAGGCGATGGGGTAGGCATCGAGCCAGCCGAGCAGCATCCGGATCATGCCGTCGGTGTCGAGCTCGCGGCCTTCCAGGCCGAGCCGGTACGTCCCGCCCCTGCCGAAATCGGTCGAGGCGATGTCGAGCGCGATCGCGACCTGCTCGCCCGGCTTGAAGCCGGCGCGCTCGATCGCCGCGACAAGGGTTTCGAGCGCCTGCTCGTTGGCGTCGAAGGCCGGCCACCAGCCGCCCTCGTCGGCGACGCCCTGCAGCTTGCCGCGTTCCTTCATGATGGCGCCGGCGGCGCGATAGACCTCGGCGGTCCAGTCCAGCGCCTCGGCGAAGGACGTCGCTGCGGGGCAGATCACCAGGAAGTCCTGGATGTCCACGCGCCGCCCGGCATGGGCGCCGCCGCCGAGGATCTGGATCTGCGGCAGCGGCAGGAGCGTCGCCTCCTCGCCGCCAAGATGCTTCCACAGCAGCATCCCGTTCGCATGTGCCGCGGCGTGCGCGGCGGCCATGGAGACCGAGAGCGTCGCATTGGCCCCGAGCCGCGACTTGTCCGGCGTGCCGTCGAGCGCGATGAGTTTCGCGTCCAGCCCTGCCTGGTCGGCCGCGTCCATGCCGAGGATCGCAGGCGCGATCACCTCGTTCACGGCGGCGACCGCGCCCTTCACGTCGTAGCCGCCGAAGGCGCTGCCGCCGTCTCGGCGGTCGAGCGCCTCGCCGCTGCCGGTGCTGGCGCCCGCGGGCGCGATGGCGAGGCCGCGTGCCCCGCCGGCCAGGCGCAGCTCGGCCTCGACCGTCGGGCGGCCACGGCTGTCCCAGACGCGGCGGCCGCGCACGCCCGCGATGATCGTCGAACTCATAGGCCGATCTCTTCCTCCCAGGCGGTGCGCACCGTGCTCAGCCGGTCCGGCGGCGACCGCAGAAGCGCGCGCGCCACGCGGCGCACGCGGTCCTTGTCCTTCTCCCTGGTCAGGTATTCGACCGGGCTCTTGCCGTCCACGCGCGCGAGGAACAGGCCGGGCAGCAGGCTCGCGGCGCGCGATTCGATCACCGCCGGCGCCTCCCAGTCCACGCTTACCAGATAGGCGGTGGCGAGCGCGTCGAAGCAGGCGAGGAATCCCCGCGCCGCCGGCGGCACCCAGAGGCATTTCAGCAGCAGGTGGTTCAGGCAGAAGGCGAGGTCGAAGGCCGGGTCGCCCCACCAGGCGCATTCCGCGTCGAGGAACACCGGCCCCTGCGGCCCGGCGAGGATGTTCTTCGGGCTGACATCGCCGTGCACCAGCGTGCGCTTGGTCGCGGCCGTGCGCGACGCCAGCGCGTTGAGCGGGCCCGCGAGATCCGGATGCGCGCGCGACGTCGCGACGAGGTAGGGCTCGAGCCGGATGGCGTGGAACAGGTTGTCGGTCGGGAAATCCGCGGAAACCTCGGGCCGCGCCGCCATGTACGCCTGGATGCGCACGAGGCGGCGCCCGACCTCGGCAGCGAAGGCGGCGTCAGCCTTGCCCTCCTGCAGCCGCGCCTTCCAGACCGGATACGCCTCGGGCGGAAGCCACTGCATCGCGAGGGTGCCGGTCCCCTCGTCCTGCCCCAGCAGTTCGGGCGCCGAGCCGGGCGCCGCTTCCCGCGCGCGGGCGAGCCAGCGGGCCTCGTACCGGTTGCGCACCACGGGCGCCTGCCAGTCGGCGGCGACCTTCAGCTTGGGCAGCGCGCGCTTGACGCAGACCTCGCGGCCATCGGGCAGGACGACGCGCCAGATGTCGGAGGAGACGCCGCCGGCCAGCGGCACGCCGAGCGCCGTCGCGCCATGCGCGAGCAGGCCCATCGCGCGCAGGCCCTGTTGCAAATCCCCCGGGACGTTCTCCATCGCGGGCGGCAGCCTAGCGCAGACGGACCAGATGGCCAGAGCGGACAATTATCGGGTTTGCATACGGCGCGCGGCTGCTAGCGTGACAGGCCTGGGAGAAGCTCAGTCAACAGACAAGCCGGAGGCCACATGACCGTCAGCCGTCGCTCCACCTTCGCCCTCGCCGCTGCCGCCGTGGCCGCGCCGAGACTCGCGGCCGCGCAGGGCAGCAACGTCCTCAAGTTCATCCCGCAGATCGACCTCGCCTTCCTCGATCCGCATTTCACCACGGCCTACGTGACCCGCGGCCACGGGCACATGGTCTTCGACATGCTCTACGGCTCGGATGCGAATTTCCAGCCGCATCCGCAGATGGTCGAAGGCCACACCGTCGAGAACGGCGGCAAGCTGTGGAACCTGAAGCTGCGGCCGAACCTGTTCTGGCACGATGGCGAGCGCGTCACCGCGCGCGACTGCGTCGCCTCGATCCGCCGCTGGGCCAAGCGCGACGCGCTGGGCGGCGCGCTGATGGAGCGCACCGACGAACTCAGCGCGCCCGACGACCGGACCATCCGCTTCGTGCTGAAGCGGCCCTTCCCGCTGCTGCCGTCAGCGCTCGGCAAGGTGACCTCGCCGATGCCGGCGATGATGCCGGAGCGGCTCGCCAATACAGACCCCTTCACACAGATCACCGAGATGGTGGGCAGCGGGCCCTTCCGCTTCCTCGCCGACGAGCGCGTGCCGGGATCGCGCAACGTCTATGTGAAGTTCGACCGCTACGTGCCGCGCGAGGACGGACCGCTCGAATGGAATGCGGGGCCGAAGCGCGTGTTCCTCGACCGCGTCGAGTGGACCACGATTCCCGACGCGGCCACGAAGGTCGCGGCACTGGCGCAGGGCGAGCAGGACTGGTGGGAGAACCCCACCCACGACCTGCTACCGCTGCTGCGGCGCAACCGGCAGGTGAAGATCGAGGTGAACAATCCGACCGGCTCGGTCGACATGATGCGCCCGAACCACCTGCAGCCGCCCTTCAACAACCCGGCGATCCGCCGGGCCATGCTGCATGCCTTCAACCAGACCGACTTCATGCAGTCGATCGTCGGCGACGATCCAGCGATGTTCCATGTCCCGCACGGCGTCTTCTGCCCGAACACGCCGATGGCGAGCGAGGCGGGTCTCGAGCCGCTGAAGGGTCCCCGCGACCTCGACAAGGTCAAGGAGATGCTGAAGCAGGCGGGCTACGCGAACGAGAAGGTCACGCTGCTCGCCGCGACCGACTATGCGCAGTTCAAGGCGATCGGCGAGGTGATGGCCGACGTCATGGGCCGCATCGGCATGAACGTGGACTATGTCGCGACGGACTGGGGCACCATGCTCTCCCGCCGCAACAACCGCGGGCCGGTGGATCAGGGCGGCTGGTCCTGCTTCAACACCGGATGGGAGGGCGCGGACCACATGGACCCATCGAACCATTATGCGATCCGCGGCAACGGCGACCAGCGTTCCGCCTGGCCCGGCTGGTGCGTCAGCCCGAAGCTGGAGGAACTGCGGGATGCCTGGTTCGAGGCCCCGGACCTCGCCGCCCAGCAGGAGATCTGCCGGCAGATGCAGGTCCAGTGCATGGTGGACGTGCCATCCATTCCGCTGGGGCAATATTTGCAGCCGACCGCCTACCGCACCAACGTCACGGGCGTGAAGAAGGGTTTCCCGACCTTCTGGGGCGTGCGGAAAGGCTGATTTCGGGGCGCGGGGTGCCCCTGCGCACCCCGCCGGTCCATGCTAGCATGTCTGCGACATCGCCAGCGCGGAGCGCCTACGGATACAGCATGGCCAAGGACGATTGGGACATCCCGGAGCATCTTCAACCCGATCCGACGGACTACGCCTTCGACCTCCAGGCCGCGCTGGGGAGCATCGTCGGGCTGCGCTCGGCGGTGCCGCCCGATGCCTTCACCGCCAATGTTCTCGGCACCGAGCGCGAGGGCAGCGGCGTCGTCATCCGCGACGGCGTGGTCCTGACCATCGGCTACCTGGTCACCGAGGCCGAGACGATCTGGATCACCGCCGCCGACGGCCGCGCCGTCCCGGGCCACGCGCTGGCCGTGGACCAGGAGACGGGCTTCGGGCTGGTGCAGGCGCTGGGCCAGCTCGGCGTCCGGCCTCTCGAGATCGGCGACAGCGAGGGGCTGCGGATCGGTGCGCCGGTGATCCTCGCAGCCGCGGGCGGGCAGGGTCATGCGGTCGCCTGCAAGCTCGTCGCGCGGCAGATCTTCGCGGGCTACTGGGAATACCTGATGGAGGACGCCCTGTTCACCGCGCCCGCGCACCCCTCCTGGGGCGGGGCGGGGCTGATCGGCCCGGACGGCAAGCTGATCGGCATCGGCTCGCTGATCCTCCAGCAGGGCGAGGAAGGGCGGCGGCTCGACCTGAACATGGTCGTGCCGGTGCATCGGCTGTCGCCGATCATGAACGATCTGCTCTCCTACGGGCGGGTGAACCGGCCCTCGCGTCCCTGGCTCGGCCTCTATGCGACCGAGGACGAGGAGGGGGTGGCGATCGCCTCCCTGGCGCCCGGCGGGCCGGCCGAGAATTCCGGCGTGCGCACGGGGGACCGGGTGCTCTCGGTGGACGGCACCGCGGTCACCGACCTGGCCGAGCTCTGGCGGGCGGTCTGGGCCTGCGGCGATGCCGGCGCGACGGTGAAGCTGCGGCTGGGCCGGGCGCGCGGCACGCGGGACGTCGCCGTGGTCTCCGGCGACCGCATGAGCTTCCTCAAGGCGCCGAGGATGCACTGAATGAGCCGCGTGCTGGTCGTGCCGCCCGGCGCGGGCGAGCAGCACTGGCAGCCCCAGCCGGCGAATGGGTCGGTCGAGGTGCTGACGACGCCGCGCTTTGCCGGCGCGCCGGCCGGCTTCTCTGCCGGGCTGCAGGAACTGCCCCCGCTCGGCAAGATCCGCGAGCACGCGCACCCGGCCCAGACCGAAATCTTCTGGATCGTGGAGGGCCAGGCGCTGGCGCGGCTGGACGGCGTGGTGCGGCGCATCTCCGCCGGCACCTTCATGGTGGCCCAGCCCCATGCGCGGCACGGCTTCATCAACGACGGCGAGGCGCCGTTCCGGATGCTCTGGATGCTGGTTCCGGCGGGGCTCGAGGACTTCTTCATCGCCATCGGCCAGCCCCGGGGGCCTGGCCTGCCGGATCCGACCCCCTATCCGCGTCCTGCCGAGACCGGTTCGATCGAGCTTGCGACGGTGTTCGAGACGCTCGATCCGCCGCCGGAACCTCCCTGGGACACGGCGCCGATCGCCGATCCTGCGGTGCTGGAACCGCTGCGGCGCGCCGCCGTATGAGGCCGGGCGCTTCGGGGCAGCGGTGGCGCGAGCGGGGCCGTTCCCGGCTGACAATCCCGGCGCGGCGCCATATCATGAACAGCATATGGGAGTAGGCGCATGACGCTCCGTAGCATTCCCCTCGCGGTCCGGTTCATGGTGATGCACGGCCTGGTCGGTTTCGGCCTTGCCACGGCCTTCGTGGCGGCGGTGCTCTGGGCTGATCCGGGCGGGGCCGGCAGCGTGATCCTGCGCGTCGGCGGATGGCCCGTCGTGCTGATGCTCTGGTATTTCTGCGGCCTGACCTTCGGGGGCGTGCAGATCGCCACCGCCGTCATGCTGCAGGACGGGCGCGACGACGCGCCGCGCGGCGGGCGCCGCTTCCGCATGCCGGCCGTCCTGGCGCCGGTGCGGGTGGCGGCGCGGCGGCGGGGCTGATCCGGCCTATTGCACCTCGGCCGTCTCCTCGATGCCGAGGACCGAGGAGAAGCGGTTGAAGAAGCCCGTGAGCGTGATGCGCAGGGTCAGTTCGACGATCTGAGCCTCGGAGAAATGTTCGCGCAGCGAACGGAACAGGCGTTCGGGCACGCGGTGGCTGTTGTTCCAGGCGGCGACCGAGAATTCGACCACGGCCCGGTCGCGCGGCGTGAGCGAGGGGTGATCGAGCCCTTCGGGCAATGCCGCGACCACTTCGGGCGGGATGCCCTCCACCGCCAGGAAGGGCTGGTGGTGGCCGATGCAGTAGTCGCAGGCGTTCAGCTTCGACACCACGACGATCGCAAGTTCCAGGCAGCGGCGGGGCAGGGTTCCCGCCGCGCGCAGTTCCATCAGCATCGGCATCAGGTGGCGCAGCGCCGCGGGGACATGCGCGAAGACCTCGAGCTGGCCCTCGAAGGGTCCGTAGGTCGTTGCGTAACGATCCCAGATGGCGGCGAGATCGGGCGGCAGGTCCGCGGGGCGGACGGGCGTGACACGCGGCATGGACGGGTGCTCCTGACCGACGGATGCTGCGGCGCCATGGCTGCTGCGTCCAGTGGGCTGCTGGACGATCGGGGCATCCGGGGCGAGAGTGCGCTCCCGCATCGTACGCAGAGGATCACGGCATGCAGAACACCGAGCAGATCTGGCGCCTGGTGGACGCCAAGTCAGGGGATGCGATCGGCCTCGCCGACCGGGTCTGGGGCATGCCGGAGCTCTGCTACGCCGAGGTCCGCTCCTGCGCCGAGCACACCGCGCTTCTCGAGCATCACGGCTTCCGCGTGACGAAGGACGTCGCCGGCATCCCGACCGCGGTGATGGGCGAGGCCGGCGAGGAAGGCCCGGTCATCGCGATCCTCGGCGAGTACGACGCGCTGCCGGGGCTCTCGCAGGAGGCCGGGGTCGCCGAGCACCGGCCGCTGCCGGGCGACGGCTCGGGCCATGGCTGCGGGCACAACCTGCTGGGCGCGGCCTCGCTGCTCGCCGCCTCCGCCGTCAAGGACTGGATCGAGGCGAACGGCATCAAGGCGCGGGTGCGCTACTACGGCTGCCCGGCCGAGGAAGGCGGCGCGGCGAAGGGCTTCATGGTCCGCGCCGGCGCCTTCGACGACGTGGACATGGCGATCTGCTGGCACCCGGCCGCCTTCACCGGGGTGAACGAGGCGGTCTCGCTCGCCAACACGCGCATCGACTTCGCCTTTACCGGCCGGTCATCCCACGCCGCCGCGGCGCCGGAGCTGGGGCGCTCGGCGCTGGACGCGGTCGAGCTGATGAATGTCGGCGTGAACTACATGCGCGAGCACATGCCGTCCGACGCGCGCATCCACTATGCCTATCTCGATGCCGGCGGCATCGCGCCGAACGTCGTGCAGGGCACGGCGAAGGTGCGCTACCTGATCCGCGCCAAGGACCTGGTGGGGCTCAACGCGCTGGTCGCGCGCGTGCGCAAGATCGCCGACGGCGCGGCGCTGATGACCGAGACGACGGTCTCGACCAAGGTGGTCAGCGCGGTGTCGAACCTGCTGGGCAACACGCCGCTCGAACAGGCGATGCACGACAACATGCAGCGCCTCGGCCCGCCGCAGTTCGACGAGGAGGACCGCGCCTTCGCGCGCGAGATCCAGGGCACGCTGTCCGACGAGGACATCGCGGTCGCCTTCCGCCGCCATGGGCTGAAGGTGGAGCGCGACAAGCCGCTGTGCGACATCATCGTGCCGCTCGATTCCCGGGGGAATGGCGGGGTCGGTTCGACCGACGTCGGCGACGTCTCCTGGGCGGTGCCGACGGTGCAGGCGCGCGGCGCGACCTATGCCATCGGCACGCCCGGCCATTCCTGGCAGCTCACGGCGCAGGGCAAGTCCGGCATCGCCCACAAGGGCCTGGTGCATGTCGCGAAGATCATGGCCGGCACGGCGGTCGACGCGATCGCCAATCCCGAGCTGCTGGCCGCGGCCAAGGCCGACCACAAGGCCCGGACGGACGCGCATCCCTATGTCTGCCCGCTGCCGCCCGACGTGAACCCGCCGATCAGGATGTCGGCGGACTGAGAGGCTGTCTGGAAATGCGCCGTGCGGCGCATTTCCATGCAGGGCGCCCCCCAAGGTTCAAACGGGCCCTGAACCCGGGCCGGCCCGCCACCTTGTTCCCCCGGGTGGCGGGCCGGCAGCGACGTCTCCTCAGACGTCGGCCCCCTGGATGACGTCCCCGAAACGCTCCCAGTGCTCGCCGCTCCATTTCTGGAGCTGCATCTGGCGGATCGGGTGGAAGTTGGTGGGGCTGGTGTTGACCTTGATGCCCGGCAGCAGCAGCGGGATCTCGAGGTCATGGAGGTTGGCAACCTGGCGCATGATGTTCTCGCGGGAGAAGTCGCCGTCGCATTGCCGCAGCACATGCATCAGCGTGGTGGTGCAGTTGTAGGAGGTGACATAGCCGCTGTCGGCCTGGTCGCCTTCGGGCAGGTATTTCTGCATGAAGGCGCGCCATTCCTGCAGGTGCGGGTCGTTCGCCCAGGCCGGGTCCGTCACGTCCTTCTGGTAGGCCGAGGTGATGATGCCGATGCCGCGCTCGGGGCCGGCGGGGCGCATCACCGCGGCGACCGAGATCGAGACATTGGTCATGAAGTGCATCGGCCGCCAGCCGATGTCGTGCACCTTGCGGATCGTCTGGGCGGCGAACTTCGGCGTCGCCGCCGTGATCAGCACATCGGCGCCGGTGCCGCGCAGCGTGACGATCTGCGAATCGACGGTCGGGTCCGTCACCTCGAAGGAGGCGGTGGTGACCATCTGGTCGAAGCGGTTCCCGAGGACGTCCTTGACGCCGGTGACGTAGTCCTTCCCGAAGTCGTCGTTCTGGTAGAGCAGCGCGACCTTGGCGCTCGGCTTCTGCTCCAGCATGTACTTCGCGTAGATCTGCGCCTCGGTGCGGTAGCTGGGCTGCCAGCCGATCGTCCAGGGCGTTTCGCGGTAGTTGCCCCACTTGTCCGCGCCGGTGGCGAGGAAGAGGTGCGGCACCTTCCTTGCGTTCACGTAGCGCACGACGGCCGAGTTCGTGGGCGTGCCCAGCGTGTGGTAGAGGAAGGCGACGCGGTCCTGTTCCACGAGGCGGCGGGTCTGCTCCACCGAGCGCGGCGGGCTGTAGCCGTCATCGTAGGAGATGTAGTTGATCTGGCGCCCGCCGACGCCGCCATTGTCGTTGACCATCTTGAAGAAGGCGGAATCGCCGCGTCCGATGACGCCATAAGCCGAGGCCGGGCCGCTGTAGGGCATGAAGTTGCCGATCTTCAGCTCGGTGGCCGTGACCCCGACGACCGTCGCGGCGGTGCCGAGACGCGGGGCGGCCAGCATCGCCGCGGAGGCGGCAAGGAGTGTGCGTCGCTGCATCATGGTGATTTGGTCCTCCCTGGTTGATTGGCTCAGCTTTCCGGGCGGCGCTGAAACAGCCCGCGCAGCCGCTGCGGGAACCCGGCGAAGCCCTGCGGCAGCAGATAGAGGAAGAAGATCAGGATCACGCCGTAGATCACCCCCGGAGCGGCCCGCGAGATGGATTCCGCGAGGTTCGGCACGAAGACGGCGAAGACCCCGCCGAAGAGCGGCCCGACGATCGAACCCACGCCGCCCACCACCAGCCCGACGAAGAGCGTGATGGAGAGTTCGACGGTGAAGCTGTCGGGGGCGACGAACTCGATGGCGAGCGCCGAGAGCGCGCCCGCGAGGCCGGTGATCCCGGCGCTCAGGGCGAAGGTGCGCGTCTTGATGCGCGCTATGTCCATGCCCATCGCCTCGGCCGCGATGGAATGGTCGCGGATCGCGCGCATCGCCCGGCCGATCCTGCTGTGGAAGAGGTTCCATGCGAGCAGGAAGAGCGCCGCGGCGAAGGCGAGCACGACGAGATAGAGGAACTGGTCGGCGTCGATCCCGAGGCCTTCCGGTGCGTCGGGCTTGCTGATGAAGACGCCCTGCACGCCGCCGGTCCAGTCCTCGACGGCCTTGTACTTCAGGATCTGCGGCACGGCGACGGCGACGGAGAAGGTGATCAGCGCGAGGTAGAGGCCGCCGACACGCAGCGCCGGGAAGCCGATGCCGTAGCCGATCGCCGCGCAGACGCAGGCGGCTACCGGCAGGGTCGCCCACCAGGGGATGTCGAAATGCGACATCAGGATCGCGGTGCAATAGGCGCCGACAGCGTAGAAGGCGCCGTGGCCGAGCGAGATCTGCCCGTTGAAGCCGGTCACGATGTTGAGCCCGAGGATCGCGATCGCGAAGATCAGCGCGAGCGTGAGCTGGAAGAGCTGGTAGCTGCTCGCGAAGACCGGCGGCAGCACGGCCGCGGCGGCGAGGACGGCGAGGACCCCGAGGATGCGGATCGCAGCCGCGCCGCCGCGTTCCTCCCCGGCGTCGGGAAAGGCTTCGGGCGCACCGATGCGCTGCTGGCTCGCCTCCATGGTCACACCCTGCTCTGCACGACGCGGCCGAAGAGTCCGGTCGGGCGGACCAGCAGCACGCAGATGATGATGCCGAGCGCGAGCGTGAGCTTGAGCTCGGTGCCGACGAGGTAGGCGCCGCCGAGATTCTCGATGATGCCGACCAGGAAGCCGCCGAGGACCGCGCCCCCGGGATTGTCGATGCCGCCGAGCAGCGCGCCGGCGAAGGCATAGAGCAGGATGCCGAGCATCATGTTCGGTTCGAGGAAGACGACCGGAGCGATCATCATGCCCGCGATGGCACCGATCGCCGCCGCGAGGCCCCAGCCCAGCGCCAGCATCCAGCCCACCCGGATGCCGACCAGCCGGCTCGAGGAGGCGTTGAAGGCCGCCGCCCGCATCCCGAGCCCGAGCTTGGTGAAGCGGAAGAAGCAGTAGACCAGCAGGAGGACCACCAGCGTGACCGCGGTGGAGCCGAGCTCATGGCCCGAGATGAGGCCGCCGAGCAGCGGCGCTTCCGTCTCGAAAGGCGAGGGGAAGGACTTGATCGTGTAGTCGAAGATCCAGCCCATGGCGTTGCGGAACACCAGCAGCAGCCCGATGAACACCCCGACATTGGCGAGCACCGAGGCGTTCTGCATCGGCCGCAGCATGATCCGCTCGATGAAGACGCCGATGCCGAAGGAGGCGATGAGGGTGACGAAGAAGGCCGCCCAGTAGGGCAGGCCGGCCTGGATCAGCGTCAGCGCGATGTAGGTCGAGAAGGTCGCCATCTCGCCCTGCGCGAAGTTCAGGTGGTGCGTGGACTGGTAGATCATGACGAGGGCCAGCGCGACCGAGGCGTAGATGCCCCCCGTGGCGATGCCGGCGATGAGCTGGTGGGCAAGTCCCTGCATGGCCGTCCTCAGTAGCCGAGGTACGAGCGGCGGATCTGCTCGTCCTCGCGGATCTCGTGGGCGGGGCCCGAGACGGCGATGCGGCCGGTCTCGAGGAGATAGGCGCGGTCGGCGAAGTCCAGCGCGAGATTGGCGTTCTGCTCGACGATCAGGATGCCGACGCCCTGTTCGGCGCGGACTTGGCGCAGGATGCCGAAGATGTCCTGCACGATCAGCGGCGCGAGGCCGAAGGAGGGTTCGTCGAGCAGCAGCAGCCGCGGCCGGAGCAGCAGCGCGCGCGCGACGGCGAGCATCTGCTGCTCGCCGCCCGAGAGCGTGCCGGCCTGCTGGCGCCAGCGCTGCTTGAGGCGCGGGAAGTAGCCGAACATCCGCTCGAAGTCCGCGTGGACCTCGTTGTCCTTGCGCACGAAGGCGCCGAGGCGGAAGTTCTCCTCGACCGTCAGCTCCATGAAGGTGCCGCGGCCGTCGGGCACGTGCGCGACGCCCCGGCGGGCGATGTCCTCGGTCGCGCGGCCCTGGATGGCCTCGCCGGCGAGGCTGATCTCGCCCGTCGTGCGGACCATGCCGCAGACCGCGCGCAGCGTCGTCGTCTTGCCCGCGCCGTTGGCGCCGAGCAGCGCCGTGACGCCGCCCTCTTCGACCAGCAGGTCGATCCCGTGCAACACCCGGGTCTGGCCATAGCCTGCGTGCACGCCGCGCAATTCAAGCAGCGTGCTCATGCGGCGCCTCCCCCAGATAGGCGGCGATCACCGCAGGGTCGTTGCGCACCTCCATCGGCG
Organism: Pseudomonadota bacterium; assembly: GCA_023424475.1. Taxonomy (GTDB): domain Bacteria; phylum Pseudomonadota; class Alphaproteobacteria; order Acetobacterales; family Acetobacteraceae; genus Neoroseomonas. The sequence goes on along the minus strand of JAFADX010000405.1, from coordinate 9,610 downwards.
AGCCGTCCGCGATCTTCTTGCCGAAGTCGAGCGCGACGACTTTGTCCGAGACATGCATGACGAGGTTCATGTGATGCTCGACGAGGAGGATGGCGAGCGAGAACTCCTCGCGGATGCGGCGCAGCAGCCCGGCGAGGTCGTCGACCTCCCCGTGGTTCAGCCCGCCGGCCGGTTCGTCGAGCAGCAGCAGGCGCGGGCGGGCGATCAGCGCGCGGGCCAGCTCGACGCGCTTCTGGGTGCCGAAGGGCAGGGCGGAGACGGTGACCTCGGCCACGCCCTCGAGGTCCAGCAGCGCCATGAGGCGGCGGGCCTCGGCCGCGGTGGCCGCGGCTTCCCGCCGCGCGCCCGGCAGGCGGAGCGCGCCCGAGAAGAAGCCGGCATGGCCGAGGTGATGCGCCCCCGCCAGCACGTTGTCGCGCACCGAAAGGGAGCGGAAGAGCGCCAGGTTCTGGAAGGTCCGCCCGATGCCGAGACCGACCATGCGATGGCGCGGCTGGCCGGTGATGCGCTCGCCCGCGAAGCGGATCTCGCCCTCATTGGGACGGTAGATGCCGCTGATGCAGTTGAAGAGCGTGGTCTTGCCGGCGCCATTGGGCCCGATCAGGCCGCAGATCTGGCTTTCATCCACATCGAAGGAAACGCCGCCGACTGCCGTGACACCGCCGAAGCGCACGACGATGTCGCGCACTTCGAGAAGGCCGGTGCCGTTCATGCTCCGGAACCCGCGCGACGGCGGTCCAACAATGCGAACAACACGACAGGCCGGACGAATCGAATCGCCGGAACGCGCATAAAACCTCCCCCGTGGGCGCTCATTGGTGGCCGCCCAGTCATTGGGGAGGATTGAAAGTCCTTGCGCCTCATGGCGCAAGGACAAATGCGGATCGTGCCGAGGTTACATTTATGTCAGGTCTTGTCGGCGTACGACTTCGCCATTCCTTCGGCGGGGTCGGCCTGTGGCCCATAGGGCATGATCGGATAGCGCAGCCCGGCCTTGGAAAGCCCGATCAGCCCTTCGACCGCGATGGCGAGATCGTGCGGCGGCAGCGCCATCAGCATCTCGTCGTCGGCGACGCCGCCGTAGCGGCGTTCGGCATAGCAGGGGATCGAGAGCGAGGGCGCGCGGTCGCGTAGCGCGCGGCCCCAGGAATCGGCGCAGGCGCTCTCCCCGGTGATGGAGAACTCGAAGCGCTTGTAGGTCTTCCACTGCAGGCCGTTGACGAAGAGGATCATCTGCGCGGGGTTGGCGTAGAAGAGGCAGATGTCGGGCGGATCGAGCCGCGCGCTGCGCAGCGGGGAAACCACGAGGCCCGAATAGCGCGGCGGCACGCGCGGCATCTCCGCCTGGTGCTTCTTCGCGGCTTCTCGGTTCTGGAACCAGACGCCTTCGAACTTGCGGCCCGAGAGATAGAGCTCGGAGGGTTCGTTCAGGCCGATCACGCCGCCGCAATTCGAGAAGCCGGGCACGTTCTCGTGCATGATGCCGAGGGTGAAGCCGGCGATGCGCGCCTGGGTGACGAGCTGGCAGGTGGAAAACGTCTTGCCCGCCGGCGGGCGGCGCAACCCGGGCACCTTCGCCATCTCCTCGGCGTCGGCGAAGAGCTTCATGCCGATCGGCAGCGTCCTCAGGCGCAGCAACTCGGTGAGCTGGCGACCGAGTTCGGCGACGGCCTTGCCATCCAAGGGCGGCGCTTCGGCCATGGGTGGCGCGTCGGTCATGGGCGATCTTCCTCCTGCATCCGGGCCGGGATGATGCGCCGATGTGCGGCCATGTCCAGAAACAGCGAGGCCGCCGGGCCTTGCGGCGCGGCGGCCTGCACGCCCTGCGCGGCGTTCAGCCGGTCGTCGCGGCGTCCCGCGCCGCGGCCATCGCGGCGAAGGGGCAGCCGGCGCTGCGGCGCTGGCGGCGGACCTCGGCGGCGTAGCGGCCGGGCTGGTGTTCCTCGGCGCTTGCCGGGATCACCACGCTGTCGCGATAGGCGTCCCATTCCGCGTCGCCCCATTGCGTGAAGGCGTCGGTCACGGTCGCGGCGTTCATCACCGCATCGGCATAGGCGAATTGCGGCACCGGCTGGACCTGCAGGATCGGACGCAGCTGGTTGATCTCGATCGGGGTGTCGGTGCGCGTGATGCGTATATTGGTGAAGAGCGGACCGAACCACTTGTCATATTCGACGATGCCCTCGAACTGCTCATAGGCGGCGGGACGGGGCAGGTTGGCCGGGGCGCGCGTCATCAGCGACCAGCCGGGCGCGGTGCGCACGAAGAGCCCGGTCCACATCTGCACGACGCCGGGTTCGGGCAGGCCGGTCAGGAAGGGCGGGGAGAAGCCGCGGACATCCTCCGGCACCTCCTCGTCGAAGCGGGCGCGGAAATGCGGATACTGCACGGCGCCGAGGCCGAGCGGCATCCATTCATGCTCGAGCTCCTCGCAGGTCCAGAGGACCTCGTGCCCGTCCCACATCAGGGAGAGGTCGAGCGGTGCCGTGATGTGCCAGCCGTAGCCGGCGGCGGTGGTGACCGCGTCGCAGTAGCGGAAGGCCCGCGTCGGCAGGCCGCCGAGCCCGGACCGGTCCGCGCGCTCGGGCGCCGGGATCCCGGGGATCAGGCGATGGAAGGCGACGATCGGGGTTTGGTCCTGCGACATCGGATCGGTCCTGAGAGAGACGCGAGGGCGGCCAGGGGCGGGGGCTTCCCGGCGGGAAGCCCCCGGCGCCATGGATCAGCGGCGCATGCCGGCGCCGATGCGCACGGTGCCCTTGTCGGCGACGGAAGCCTTGGGGGTGCGCATGCCGGCGCCGATGCGGACGATGCCCTGGTCGGCGACGGAGGCGAGCAGCTTGGACATGGGAATGAGCTCCTGGATCGGGTCTCTGGTGGAATGCCAGTGTCCCGAGGATGAACCAGGAGATTGCGAAGGGCAAGTAAACATTCCTACTTGAATGAATGTTTTTTCCTAGTACTATAGTTGGATAGGAATTCGATCTGTCTCCCTTCGCCCTCGACGTTCAAAGAACGTCAACATGGAACAGTCGAACGCTGGTTTCATGCGAAGATCACGTCTCTCACGCGAAATTAACGGAGAAAGATACAACTCATTGGTTAGTTTGCCTGCCGATGCTCGCCGCTTAGGCGCGCGCTGCACGGAATTGCGGGGCCTTCCGCGAAGTGCTCTAAGTCACAGAGCGCTCCTCCAGGACCGGCACGGCGCGCCATCGTTGCCGGTTTCGTGCCCCGGGCGCACATCGTTAACAGCGCGTGAGAATGTCCGACCTAATTCCCGCCACGGAACAGGACCGCAGACCTTCTCAGGAAGGCTTCGCGGCGCCGCCGGCCCACATCTCACCCGTGCGGCTGCGCGTCACCATGCTCGGGCGAATGGATATCCGCGCGGTCACGGGGGAGCCTCTGATCCCGCGTTCGCGCAAGACGCGGGCGGTCCTTGCCGTGCTGGCGATGGAATCGCCTGCGCCCGTTTCCCGGCAGCGCCTGGCGGAACTGCTCTGGAGCCGGCGCGGGGAGGAGCAGTCCCGCGGTTCGCTGCGTCAGGCCCTGCATGAGCTCCAGGAAACACTGGGGGATTGGGGAAGGGGCCTCCTGAAGACCACGCGCGAAACCATCGCCCTCGATTCCTCCGACGTCTGGGTGGATGCGCGCGAGTTGCCCCTGGTTGCCCATCACCGGATCGAGGCCCTCAACCTCCTCTCGTCGGAACTCCTGGTCGATTTCGACGGCCTCGATGCCGCATTCGACGCCTGGCTCACGGAACAGCGCCGCCGGTTGAGGGACGTCACGCTGGATGCGGCGATGACGCGCCTTTCGGCCGCTTCGACCCCGGTCGAACGGGCGCAGGAAGCGAAGCGCGTCCTGGCGATCGATCCCGCCCAGGAACCCGTCTGGCGCATCCTGATCCGGGCCGAGGCCGAGGCCGGCGACCGCGGCGCCGCCTTCGCCGCCTGGGAGGACTGCCGGCGGATCTTCGCCGAGCGCTTCCGCGGCGCGCCCTCGCCGGAAACCGCGGCCCTGGCCGAATCGCTGCGCGGGGAGATGCCGACGCTGGCGCCGCCGCGCCCCCGCCGTGGCGCGGCGCGCGGGGCCCGTCTGGGCGTGATGCCGTTCAAGGTGCTCGGCAGCGGGGCGGAGAATGACGTCTCGCTCGGCCTCGCCGGGGAAATCACGGCCGCCCTGGCCCGCTTCCGCTGGCTGGTCCTGGTCGACAGTTCATCGGTCGCGGCCGCGGCGGCAGGGGAGGGCGGCGGCGACAACCTCGACCTCGACTTCAGCCTCTCCGGCACCGTGCAGCGGGCGGGGGACCGGGTGCGCGTGACCCTGCGCCTGACCGACCACCGGCTGCCTGAGGCCGTGGTCTGGGCCGAGCGGTTCGACCGCGATGCCGGCGACATCCTGGCGCTGCAGGACGAGATCGCGGCCGAGGTGGTGGCCCGCGTCGACCCCGAGATCCTGCTGATCGAGGGGAACCGGGCCGCCGCGCGGCAGTCGGTCAGCACCAATGCCTACGACCTCATGCTGCGGGCCATCCCGGCCATCTACCGGCTCGACCGGCTGGTCTACGAGGCGGCGGGCGACATGCTCGCCGAGGCGACGCGGCTCGAGCCCGACTACGCACCCGCCTTCGCCTGGCATGCCTATTGGCACCTTTTCCTGGTCGGGCAGGGGTGGGCGAAGGCCGATGACGAGGTCCTGGCCAAGAGCGAGGAGCTTGCGTCGCGCGCCGTGACGCTGGACCCGTCCGATGCCCAGGCGCTGACCATTCTCGGGCATGTCCGCGCCTTCCTCCACCACCAGGTTGCTGAGGCCGCGGGGCTGTATGAGCGCGCCCTGGCGCTGAACCCCAACCTGCCGATGGCCTGGGTCTTCTCCTCGCTTGCGCTCTCCTACCGTGGCGAGCATGACGAGGCCTTGCGCCGGTGGGAGAAGTACAAGCGCCTCGCGCCGTTGCATCCGCACGCCTTCTTCTTCGATTCGGCACGCCTGGTGCCGCTGCTGATGATGAAGCGGCACGAGGAGGTGGACGCGGCAGCCCGCCAGGTGACGGCGCTGCATACCGGCTTCACCTTCCCCTACAAGGCATGGCTCTCGGCGCTCGGCCATCTTGGCCGCCGCGAGGAAGCGAACACTGTCCGCGAGCGCCTGGTCAGCATGGAGCCTGACTTCGACCTGGTGAAGGCGCGGCAGCGGATCCCGCTGTCGAGGCCCGAGGACCTCGCCCACTATATCGCGGGCCTGCGCAAGGCCGGGCTGACCTGATCGCCGTCACACCGGCCGGATCGAATCTCCCGGCCGGATCGTTCCGCCCTGCACGATGACGCAGTTCAGGCCGCTGCGGTTGATCAGCGGCTTGAAGACCTTCTTGCCGAGAAGATCCTCGAGGTACTGGCAGGGCACGTTCAGCCGACCGCCGTAGAGCACGACGTCGCCGACGCGGAACTCCCGCCCGACCAGGTGGTTCAGCGGCACGCCGGCGGTCGTCAGGTTGCGCCGCGTCTCATGCGGCGGGAGGTCGATGCGGTGGTCGCGGGCCAGCGCATCGAGCGTCTCCATCTCGATCAGCGTGACCTGGCGGTCCGGTGCCGGCCTGGCGCTGTAGGTGCCCTTCCCGGTGGCGTAGCGGTCGCCCTCGATGCCGACGCCCTCGATCAGGCGCGCGGCATCCAGTTCCACCATCGGTGCCGAGGCTTCGGGCGCGATGTGGATGGCGAGCAGGACGCCGGTGAAGTCGTGGCTCATCGCAGAAGCTCCGCCGCGGCGCGGGTCAGCGCGCCGTCGATGTTCCAGAGGGATTCCAGGACGCGGAAATGATCCGCACCGGGGATCGGGATGAGGGGGCCGGGTGCCTGCGCCTCCGCGCGGATGCGGTGGAAGACGCGCGACTGGCGGCGAAGTTCCGGCAGTTCCGCCCCGCCATGGACGACGGCGATGGGCTTCTGCACCACGGGGCGGCGGATCGGCGAGAGGTCGGCGACCTCCTGCTCCGTCAGCCGCAGCTTCTCGTCGAGATAGGTGTCGCGGATCGGGCCGAGTTCGTGGATGCCCGACATCGCGACCGCCGCCGTCACCGCCGGGTGCTCGGCGGCGAGGGCCGCGAGGTGGCCGCCCGCCGACCAGCCGGACGCGACGATCGGCCCTGCGATGCCATGCGCCGGCCCGTTCGCCGCCAGCCAGTCGAGTGCCCGGCTGATCTGCCAGGTGATCGCGGTCAGCGAGGCATCGGGCGCGAGCGTGTAGCCCGGCAGCGCCGCCGACCAGCCCATCGCCAGCGCCCCTTGCGCAAGGATCGCGAAATCCTCCCGCCGGTTGCGCTGCCAGTAGCCGCCATGGATGAAGACCAGGCAGGGCGCGGCGGGATCGGTGCCGGGATAGAGATCCCACTTCTCCCGCTCCGCCTCGCCATAGGGCAGGTCGAGATGGCCTGCATGGGCGGCGCGGAACCCGGCCGAGAGCGCGTTGCGCGCGGCGATCTGCTGCGCGCTGTCGGGCACCATGCCGGTGTTGTCGTAGGCGTCGTCGCGTTCCTTCTGCGACCGGTAGGCCCAGCCGTCGGCGAAGGCGTAGGGCGTGCTCATGCCTGGATCACCCTTGTCGGCGCACCGGCGTTGAAGGCCTCGATCGCCTCGACGGCGCCCTGGTAGTAGGCGTGGTAGTTCTGCTGCGTCACATAGCCGAGATGCGGCGTGAGGAAGGTGTTGGGCGCCGAGAGGATCGGATGGTCCTTCGGCAGCGGCTCGGTGTCGAAGACGTCGAGCCCGGCGCCGGCGATGCGCCCTTCCTTCAGCGCGGCGATCAGCGCGTCCTGGTCGATCAGCGGCCCGCGCGAGGTGTTCACGATGAAGGCTGCCGGCTTCATGCGCGCGAGATCCTCGACGCCCACGATCCCGCGCGAACGGTCCGAGAGGACGAGATGCAGCGTGACGATGTCGGCTTCGGAAAACAGCGCCGCCTTGTCCACGCGGGCCGCGCCGATCTCAGCGGCGCGCTCCTCGGTGAGGTTCTGGCTCCAGGCGATGACCTTCATGCCGAAGGCCTGGCCGACCCTGGCCACCCGTGCGCCGAGCTTGCCGAGGCCGACCACACCGAGCGTCCGCCCCTCGAGCCCCCAGCCGACCGAGGTCTGCCAGGTGCCCGCGCGCAGCGATGCCTGCTGGCGCGGCAGGTCGCGCATCAGCCCGGTGATCAGCCCCCAGGTGATGTCCACGGTGGGATTGCCGGAGGAGGGCGTGCCGCAGAAGACGATGCCCTTTTCCGCGCAGGCCGCCGCGTCGATCGAGCGGTTGCGCGCCGCGGTGGTGATGAGCAGGCGCAGCTTCGGCAGGCGTTCGATCAATGCGCGCGGGAAGGGGGTGCGCTCACGCATGGCGAGGATGGCATCGAAGGGAGCGAGGCGCTGCACCAGCGCCTCGCGGTCGGTGAGGGTGTCGCGGAAGACCGTGACCTCCATCCCCTTCAGCCGGTCCCACGGCCCGAGCGAGCGTGCGACGTCCTGGTAGTCGTCGAGGATGGCGAGACGCTTCAGCGGCGCGGCAGCCTGGCTCATGGGAGGTCTCCTGGATCGTCCTGGCGGCTAGATCGCGCCGGGTCGTGGGTTCCGCAAGCGGGCCTCAGCCCGCGGCGGGCAGGGTGATGCCGGCAAGCGCCTCCCGCAGCAGGGGCGGCAGCGGCGTCGGCTGCTTCTGGGTCGCGCGGTCGACATAGACATGGACGAAATGGCCCTCCGCGGCGGCGATGTCCTCGTCGTTGCGGAAGATGGCGATCTCGTAGCGGACGGAGGTGTTGCCCGCCCGGCCGCAGCGCAGCGCCGCGGTGATCTCGTCGGGGAAGGCGATGGGGGCGAAGTAGCGGCACTGCGTCTCGACCACCAGGCCGATGACGGGCGCGGTGGGGATGTGCAGGAAGCCGCTGTCGATCAGGAAGCGCGCCACCACCGTGTCGAACCACGAGTAGTAGGTCACGTTGTTCACGTGCCCGTAGACGTCGTTGTCCATCCAGCGGGTCGGGATGGGCAGGAAGAAGCGGTAGTCGGCACGGCTGCCGCGGGTCGTGGACATGCTCAGGCTCCGAGGGCGCGGGCGACGATCGCTTCGTCCACGCAGACCTCGAAGGCCGGCGATCCCTGCAGGATGCCGGCCGTCCGCATCGCGCCGCGCAGCTGCTCGAAGGCGACGCGGGGGAAATGCGGGGTGGGGGACCACAAGGCGAGGGCCTGGTAGCGCGCGAGCGAGACGGTGAGCGCGGCACCCGGCACCTCGGGGAAGAGCGGCGCGACGGTCGCGGCGATCTCCTCCGGCGGCGCCTTGGCGATCCAGGCGAGCGCCTCGGCCATGGCGCGGATCATGGCCTCGAATTCGGCGCTGCGTTCCTCGATGCGCCGTTCGGTCGCGTAGAAGGCGGTGTAGGCGGAGGGGCCGCGATCCGCCGCGCGGTGCCAGACGGCGCCGCCCTGGGCTTCGAGCAGCGCGGCGTGCGGCTCGAAGACCTGCGCGACATCGAGCGTGCCGGCCAGCACCGCGGCGGCATTCTCCGCCATGGGCCTGTCGGTCACGCGGTTCAGGCCGCCGGGATCGATGCCCTCGCGCCGCAGGTCGTCCTGCAGGCACCACCAGGGGGTCGGCACCTCGCTGACGGAACCGAAGCGGAGGCGAGGCAGGTCCGCCAGCCGGAACCCCGGATTCGGGGTGCGGCCGACCAGCAGGAAGGGGTCCTTCATCACCACCGCGCAGAAGGAGCGCAGCGGGCAGGACGGATCCCGGTCCCGCAGCATCATCGGCCGCATCGGGCCGGACCAGGCGATATCGGCGCGCCCGGCGATCAGGTTTTCCGCCGCCCTGGTCGGGTCGCCCGCGGTCATGCGGCGCACCTCGACGCCCTGCGCGGCGAAGAGGCCGCGCGCCTCGGCGACGTAGAAGGGCGCGTAGAAGACCGCGCGGAAGGGCTCGTTGAGAGTAACGGGTTGCACGCGACATCCCCCGGAAACGGCGGCGCATCCTGCGCAACGCATGGCGGGCGCACCAGCCCCGCCGATTCGCCGCTGGCGTGATCTGCGAACTTCGCGGCATAAGGCCCTGCCCGGAAAGGGGGACGCTCCGGCGGCCTTCGCCGGGACTCGTCGTCACGCTATATCTGGTGGCTAACGGCGCCTTGGGCCACAATCCCTATGGCTCCGATCCTCAGATCGACCCCCTGGGAGACCCATGTCCGCCGCGCCTCGGCCCGAATCCTCTCCCCGTCTGGAGCCGTTCCGCCTGAGGGGCGCGAACTTCAACCTGCTCGTCCTGCGCCTGCTCGATCCGCGGCCGGACGCGGTGGTGCCGGCGATCGGCGACCAGTTCCGCCGCGCGCCCGGCTTCCTGCGCTTCGCTCCGGTCGTGCTGGGCCTCGGCGACCTCGACGTCCCGGCCAGCGCGGTCGACTTCGAGGGGCTGGTGAAGGGGCTGCGCGAACTGACGATCGTGCCGATCGGCACCACCGGCGGCACGCCGGAACTGCGCAACGCCGCCATGGCCTGCGGCCTGCCGCCCATCCGCGGGGCCGGCGGCAAGGAAAGCGAGGAACCGCTGCCGGAAGCCGCGCCGGCCGCCGCCGCGCAGGCCGAGCC
>JAFADX010000381.1 GCA_023424475.1 Pseudomonadota bacterium | reverse complement strand
CGGCGGAACGGCCCGTGCTGATCGCGCCGCCGGCGCTCTGCACGCCGTGGGGGCGCCCGGCGATGGCCGCGCTCGCGGCGCGCGCGGGCCTGCCGGTGGTGCCGATGGAAAGCCCGCGCGGGCTCGGGGATCCGTCGCTCGGCGCCTATGCGCAGGTGCTGGCGGAGGCCGACCTGATCGTGCTGCTCGGCAAGGCGCTGGACTTCACGCTGCGCTTCGGCCGGGCGCCCGCCATCCCGGCCGCTGCGCGCTTCGTCGTGGTCGATCCGGATCCGGACGTGCTGGCGCGCGCGGTGCGCGGCCTCGGCGGACGCGCCGCCGTCACCGCGCTGGCCGGCGCGGCAGAGGCGGTAGCGGCACTGGCCGCGGCGGCCTCGCCCCACCCGAATGCGGCCTGGGCGGAGCGGCTCGCGGCGGCCATCGCCTTCCGCCCCGCTGCCTGGTCCGCGTTCGAGGGGACGCCGGACGGGCCGATCCATCCGGTCACGCTCTGCCATGCGCTGCGGCCCTTCCTCGCGGCCGGGCCGGACAGCGTGCTGGTCTGCGACGGCGGGGAGATCGGGCAGTGGGGGCAGGCGGTGCTCGCCGCGCCGGCGCGCGTGATCAACGGCGTCGCGGGCTCGATCGGCGCCTCCATTCCCTTCGCGCTCGCCGCCCGGGCGGCACGGCCGGAGGCGCGGGTGCTCTGCCTGCTGGGCGACGGCACCTTCGGCTTCCACATGGCGGAGTTCGACACGGCCGTGCGCAACGGCCTGCCCTTCGTCGCGGTGGTCGGCAACGACGCGCGGTGGAACGCGGAGCACCAGATCCAGCTGCGCGACTATGGCGCCAACCGCACCCATGCCTGCGAACTCGCGCCCGGCACGCGCTACGACCTGGTGGCGGCGGCGCTCGGCGGCCATGGCGAATTCGTCACGCGCGCAGAGGAGATCGCGCCGGCGGTGGAACGGGCTTTCGCCTCGGGCAAGCCGGCCTGCGTGAACGTGGTGATCGAGGGGCAGCCCGCCCCGGCGATCCGGATGGGTTGAGGGGTGCCCGGCGGCGCCAAGACGGGCCGTGGCAGCCCGGGGCGCCGCCGGAATTTTCCGAACCGGCGGCGCAATCCTCAGTAGTGAATTTTGAAGTATTCAATATTACGCCCGGCCAGTCTGTCCGATCGTTTCTAAGTTGAATGACTTGATGAAGACTTTGCCCCAATCCTGCCGCATTGTGTTCGACCACGATAGGTCGCGGTAATTGTCATATCCGGGGTTTGATCTTTGGCGCCGACTGTGATCCCTACGCGCCATGACGACCGCGAATGGACTGTCGGCACCCCCCTGCCGACGACCTGTTGCGGCGACCTCGCGTGCGATGCCGCGGGGCGCCCGTCCCCCCGGGATCCGGCTCCGCCGGATCTGGGCGATGGCAGAACGGCGGCGGCGGTTGCTGACGCGGGTCTGGACCACCGCGCTTGTCGGCGTCCTGGCCCTGACCACCGGCGCCTGCGCGCAGGCCGAAGGGCCGCCGCCGGTCGTGGCGGCCGTGGCCCCGGCGCCGGAAGTGATCTCCGACGATGTCGCCCCCCGTGCCGCCTGCCTCGAGGCCGCGCGCGAGGCCGAGCGCCGGCACAACCTGCCCGACGGCCTCCTCGTCGGCATCGCGCTGAATGAGAGCGGCCTGCACGCGCATGCCCTGAACATCCGCGGCCGCGCCTACTACCCCGAGACGCGCGCGGAGGCGCGCCGCCTGCTGCGCGCCGCCGGCGGCCGTGCCATGGCCGGCTGCGTCCAGGTCAATGCCAGCGTGCATGCGCGCGGCGGCCAGGACTGGCCGCTCGACCCCTACGAGGCGACCGATTGGGCCGCGAGCTACCTGCGCCAGCACTACGAGACCTACGGCGACTGGGCCATGGCCGTCGTCCGCTGGCATGGCGGGTCGCCCCGCAACATGAACCGCCTGGTCTGCCGCGTGCGGAGCAAGATCGACGTGGTTGCGCCCGAGAGCGACATCTTCCGCAGCCGCTGCGGCCGGGGCGGCGTCGAGATGGCCCGCCTGCGCCGCAACGGGCGGGCGCTGCTCGAACTGGCCGAGGCGCCTAACTGACGCCCACGGACCGCGCGCGCGCGAGCACGCGGTCCACGAAGGGCCCCGCGCTGCCGAGATAGGCCGCGGGGTCCGTCATCCTCCCGATGGCGGGGGCGTCGAGCTTCGCCGCCACCCGCGCGTCGCGCAGCAGGGCTTCCGTCAGCCCGATGCCCTCGGCGATCGCGAGGTCGCAGGCATCGTTGACGATGTGGTGCGATTCGCCGCGCCCGAAGACCGGCGCCAGGCCCATCATCACCGCTTCCGAGACGATCAGCCCCTGCGTCGCATCGAGGTTGCGCCGCATGCGGGCGGGGTCGATCACCAGGCCCTCGGCAATGAAGCGCGCCTGCGAAAGCGCGCCATGCGTGAGCAGGAGGGCCTGCGGCAGGGCCAGCAGCTCGGCCTGCCAGGGGCCGGTGCCGCGCTCGAAATCCTGGGCCATGGCGGCGAGCATCTGCGGCACCAGCGCATGCACCCCGCGCGCCTGGGAGAGCACGTATTCGCAGGCGATCGGGTTGCGCTTCTGCGGCATGGTCGAAGAACCGCCGCGGCCGCGCACATGCGGCTCCGAGACCTCGGCGAGCTCGGTCTGCATCATCAGCATGACGTCGGTCGCGATCTTGGCGAGGCTGCCGCAGAGGATGCCGAGCCAGCAGGCGGCCTCGTTCAGCCCGTCGCGCGCGACGTGCCAGGGGATGTCGGCCTCCGCGAGCCCGAGTTCCTTCGCGAGTTCCCGCGTGACGTCGAGGCCCTGGTCGCCAAGCGAGGCGAGCGTGCCCGCGGCGCCGCCGAAGGACAGGCGCAGCGCGCGGTCCCGTACGCGGCCGAGCCCGTCGAGCGAGGCGAGCAGCGGCGAGAGCCAGACCGCGACCTTGTAGCCGAAGGTGACCGGCAGCGCGTGCTGGAGGTGGGTGCGCCCGGCCATGACGGTGTCGCGATGCGTGGCCGCCATGGTGGCGAAGGCGGCGCAGGTCGCGCGCAGGTCGGCCTCGATCAGCGCCAGACCGTCGCGCACCTGCAGCACCAGGCCGGTATCCATGATGTCCTGCGTCGTCGCGCCCCAATGGGTCCAGCGCCCGGCCTCGGGCCCGGCCAGCGAGGTGAGCTGCTTCACCAGCGCAACGACGGGATAGCCGGTGTTGCGCGTCGCCGCGGCCATCGCGGTGCGGTCGAGGTGCTCGGCCCGCGCGGCATCGGTGATGGTGGCGGCGGCCTCGGCCGGGATGATGCCGAGGCGCGCCTGGGCGCGGGCGAGGGCGGCCTCCACATCCAGCATGCGCTGCAGGAAGGCATCCTCGTCCATCGCGGCGCGCATGGCGTCGGTGCCGTAGAGCGCGCCGAGCACGGCGCCGTCGGCGGGATTCACGGGCATGGCGGTTCCTCCTGCATGTCGGCGCGGAGGAAAGGCGTGCGCGGCGTCGGCGTCAATCCGGCGACGTCAGCGCGGATTCATCCAGCGGCCCGCAGGGCCGAGCGCCCGAACGGGCGCCGCGGCATGTGCCGCGAGCCAAGGCGGCCGGACGGCCGCCGCCCGGCGTCTGAGGGCCACGAAGGCAACGCCTTCGTGCACACCAAACGCGGCCCGCAGGGCCGAGCGCCCGAACGGGCGCCGCGGCATGTGCCGCGAGCCAAGGCGGCCGGATGGCCGCCGCCCGGCGTCTGAGGGCCACGAAGGCAACGCCTTCGCGCGCCCGATCAATAAACGACGACGGAACGGATCGACTTGCCCTCGTGCATCAGGTCGAAGGCGTGGTTGATCTGGTCGAGCGGCATGGTGTGGGTGATCAGGCTGTCGATGTCGATCTTCCCTTCCATGTACCAATCGACGATCCTCGGCACGTCGGTGCGCCCGCGCGCGCCGCCGAAGGCGGTGCCCTTCCAGACGCGGCCGGTGACGAGCTGGAAGGGGCGGGTCGCGATCTCCTGGCCCGAGGCGGCGACGCCGATGATGATGCTCTCGCCCCAGCCGCGATGGGCGCTTTCCAGCGCCTGGCGCATCAGGTGGACATTGCCGATGCATTCGAAGGTGAAGTCGGCGCCGCCGTCGGTCAGGTCCTGGATCGCCTGCACGACCTTGTCGCGCCCGACCTCGTCCGGGTTGACGAAGTGGGTCATGCCGAACGTCCTGGCCATCTCGGCCTTGGCGGGGTTCAGGTCGATGCCGATGATCCTGTCGGCGCCGACCATGCGTGCGCCCTGGATCACGTTCAGCCCGATTCCGCCCAGGCCGAACACCGCGACATTCGCGCCGGGCCAGACCTTCGCCGTGTTGATGACGGCACCGATGCCCGTGGTCACGCCGCAGCCGATGTAGCAGATCTTGTCGAACGGCGCGTCCTCGCGGACCTTGGCGAGCGCGATCTCCGGCAGCACGGTGAAGTTCGCGAAGGTGCTGCAGCCCATGTAGTGGAACACCGTCCCCTGGTCGCAGGAGAAGCGCGAGGTGCCGTCCGGCATCACGCCCTTGCCCTGCGTCGCGCGGATCGCGGTGCAGAGGTTCGAGCGGCGGCTCAGGCAGGTTTTGCACTGCCGGCATTCCGGCGTGTAGAGAGGGATGACGTGGTCGCCCGGCTTGAGCGAGGTCACGCCCGCACCGATCTCGCGCACGATGCCCGCGCCCTCATGGCCGAGGATCGCCGGGAAGAGGCCTTCCGGATCGGCGCCCGAGAGCGTGTAGGCGTCGGTGTGGCAGATGCCGGTGGCCATGACCTCGACCAGCACCTCGCCGGCCCTGGGGCCTCCGATCTCGATGGTCTCGACGGTGAGCGGGGCACCGGCCTTCCAGGCGACGGCGGCGCGGGTCTTCATGGGGCGGAGACTCCGGTTGATGTCGGCCGCACAATGGTCCGCGCCGCACCTTCCACGCAACCCGATCAGGTCAGCAGGCGCACCACGATCAGCGACAGCCAGGGAAAGGCGACGCAGAGGCCGAGGCGGACGAAGTCCGCCGCCAGGTACGGAAGCACGCCGCGATAGGTCGCCCCGATGGGCACGTCCCGCGCCAGGCCCGAGACGACGAAGACGTTGAGGCCGATCGGCGGCGCCGTCAGCCCGATGCCGACCACGATCAGCACCAGGATGCCGAACCAGATCGCCGTCTCCTCCGTCGTCAGGCCGAAGTCGAGCGTCGTGATGACCGGGAAGAAGACCGGCAGGGTCAGCAGCATCATCGCGAGTTCGTCCATCACCGCGCCGAGCACCAGGTAGACGGCAAGGAAGGCGAGCAGCACGCCGTAGGGCGGGAAGCCCTGCTCGCTGACCCAGACCGCCAGCAGGTCCGGCGCCTGGGTCAGCGCGAGGAAGGCGTTGAACACCTCGGCGCCGAGCAGGATGGCGAAGATCATCGCGGTGGTCTCGGCGGTGGCCTTGAGCGCCTCGATGATGCCGGGCGGCGGGAGGGTGCGGCGGACCAGGCCGACGGCGAGCGTTGCCACGCAGCCGACGGCGGCGCTTTCGGTCGGAGTGAAGATGCCGCCATAGATGCCGCCGACCACGACGACGGCGATCAGCAGCACCGGCACGACGTTGCGCAGCGCCGTGCGCCGCTCGGATGCCGGCACCCGCTCGCCGGCGGGGCAGAGGTCGGGGCGCCGGCCCACGACGAACCGGATGGTCAGCAGGTAGAAGGCGGTCGCCATGATCCCGGGGATCAGCGCCGCCATGAACAGCCTGGCGATGTTCTGCTCGGTGCTGATCGCATAGACCACCAGGATCACCGAGGGCGGGATCAGGATGCCGAGCACGCCGCCGACCGCGATGGTGCCGGTGGCGAAGCCGGGCTCGGTGCCGTAGCGGCGCAGTTCCGGCAGCGCCGCGCGGCCGAAGGTCGCCGTGGTCGCGACCGAGGATCCGCAGACCGCCCCGAACCCCGCGCAGGCGCCGATCACCGCCATGGCGAGCCCGCCGCGACGATGCCCGATGAGCGCATTCGCCGCCGTGAAGAGGTCCCTCGCCAGCCCGCCGCGCTCGGCCAGCGCGCCCATCAGGATGAAGAGCGGGATCACCGAGAGCGTGTAGTTGGCGAACAGGTAGAACGGCGTCGTCTTGAGGTAGGCGAGCAGCCGCGTCGCATCGACGATGTGCGCATAGCCCGCCGCACCCACGACCAGCATGGCGAGCCCGATCGGGCAGCGCAGCGCGAGCAGCAGCAGCAGCGCGGCGAAGCCGGTGCCCGCGACGACGAATTCCTCGGCCATCAGCCGTCGCCCCGCAGCAGCCGTGCCGCCCAGTGCATGGCGACGACGCCGGTTGCCGCGAAGCCCAATGCGCCGAGCCCCACCGCCCACCAGATCGGGATGCCGAGCAGGCCGAAGGTGGCGGTCCTGTTGGCGAAGGCCTCCTGAGCGCCGACGGCCATGCGTTCGGCCAGCACCAGCGCCGCGGCGCCCCAGACCAGGTTCCAGAAGCCGTCCATCGCCCGGGTCACGCGCGGGGGCAGCCGGGTGGTGAAGCTGTCGACGAAGATGTTGGCGCGCATCAGCGTGCCGTAGGCGAGGAAACCCAGCACGGCGAGGCCGCCGCCGATCTGCACGATCTCGACGTCGCCCGTGATCGGCTGGCTGGTCAGCCAGCGCAGCAGCACCGAGACGGTGGTCAGGCCGGCGACGGCGAGGAGCGCAGCGCCGCCGGCGAGCGCGAGCAGCGTGGCGAGGCGCCTGGCCATGCCGGCGGCGAGGCGGGGTCAGCTCACGCCCTGGCCGAGCCGCGCCACCAGGGCGCGCGTCTCCTCGACCAGCGCGCTGCCATCCACGTTGCGTTCCCGCATCGCGCCGATCCAGGCCCGGGTGACCGGCGCGGTGGTCTCGCGCCAGCGGGCGGCTTCGGCGACGGGGATCTCGGTGACGGAATTGCCGCGGCGGCGGACCATCTCCTCGACCTTGGGGCCTTCCTCGTCCCAGACGCGCGCGGCCATGATCGCCGCGGGCTCGCCGGAATTGGCGTCGAGCACGCGGCGCAGGTCGGGCGGCAGCGAGGCGTAGCGGGCCTTGTTCATCGCGAGCAGCATGGAGGCGACGTAGAAGGTCGGGCTGCCCGGGATGCCGATGTGATGGCGCACGAGCTCCTGGAGGCGGATGGAGGGCACGACCTCCCACGGCACCACGGCGCCGTCGATGACGCCCTGGGCCAGCGCCTCGGGGACCTGCGGCACCGGCATGCCGACGGGGACGGCACCGAGCGCCTTCAGCCCTTCGCCGGCCTGGCGCGTCGGGAAGCGCAGCTTGAGCCCGCGCATGTCCTCCATGGTCTTCACCTCGCGCTTGGCGTGGATCAGGCCGTGGTCGTGCGCCCAGAGCGCAAGCACCTGCGTCTCGGCGAATTCCTCGCGCATGTGCCTGTCGTAGAGTTGCCAGGTGACGCGGGCGTTCACGCTGGCGCGCTTGTGGGCGATGAAGGGCAGTTCGATCACCTCGACGCGCGGGAAGCGGCCGGGGGTGTAGCCGGGCAGCGTCCAGACGATGTCGGCGACGCCGTCCTTGGCCTGGTCGTAGAGTTGCGGCGGCGCGCCGCCGAGCTGCATCGAGGGGAAGATCCGGATGCGCAGGCGCCCGCCGGATTCGTCGCGGACCTTGTTGGCCCAGGGCACCAGGAAGTGGCGATGGACGTTGGAGACCGGCGGCAGGAAGTGGTGCAGCCGCAGCGTCACCTCCTGCGCCGCGGCGCGGCGGGGGGTGAGGAGTGCAGGCGCCGCGAGCGCGGCGCCGCCGAGCAGGAGCCGGCGATGAATCATTCGGTCGTTTCCTCCGCGAAGCCGATCCGGGGCCTTGCCGCCCGTTTCCCCCGCAGCATCACGCCAAACCGAGGGCCGCGCGCAAGGACTTTGCCTTGGCGGTGACCGCCGCGGGCGTATCGCCGGGCTTGTAGAGCGAGGATCCGACGCCGAACCCGGCCGCGCCGGCCGCCTTCCAGGCCGGGATCGTCTCGGCCGACATGCCGCCGACCGGCAGGATGGCGGTGCCCTTGGGCAGCACCGCGAGCAGCGCCTTCACGACCGCCGGGGAGACGGCCTCGGCCGGGAAGAGCTTGAGCGCGTCGGCGCCGGCGGCGAGCAGGGCGAAGGCCTCGGCCGGCGTGAGGAAGCCGGGGCAGGCGATGAGGCCGCGCGCGCGGGCGGCGCGCACCAGGTCGGGGTCGCAGTGAGGCGTGACCATCAGCCTCGCACCGGCACGGACGATGGCGGCGACCTCGTCCTCGGTGGTGACGGTGCCGGCGCCGACCAGGGCGCGCTCGGCGAAGGCGGAATGCAGGCGGCGGATGCTCTCGAGGGGCCGGGGGGAATTGAGCGGCACCTCGATGATGTTGAGGCCCTCATGGATCAGGGCGTCGGCGATCGCCTCGACCTCCTCCGGCTGCACGCCGCGCAGGATGGCGACGATGGGACAGGCGTCGAGCCAGGGGGCGAGGCTCATGGCAGGTGCTCCGCGATCAGGGCGAGGCCGCGCGCGGCGGCATCCGGGCCGGCGGCCCGGTGGGGCACGCCGAAGGCGCCGAGGGCGGCCGCGTAGCGCGCGGCCAGCGCCTCCGAACCGATCAGGACGATGGGCGGGGCGACGCCATCCTCGAGCGCGGCGGCAACCTCGTGCCCGATGAGCAGGCCGGAGAGAAAGGAGGCCGCCTCCGCCTCGCCGATCTCGCCGAAGAGGGAGGCGGCGCGCAGGCCGAAGAGGTGGTGGAGCAGGCCGCCGCCCTGCTTCGCGCGGGCGACGCCGCGGGCGAAGGCGCCCGGATGGTGCGGGGCGGCGGGATCCATCATGCGGCCGAGGATGGTGTGGCCGGAGAGGGCGGCGAAGGCCTCCCCCGTGAAGTGGGTGGTGAAGCCGAGCACGCGCCCGCCGGCGAGCCGGGCCCATTTGGAATGGCTGCCGGGCAGGCAGGCCGTGGCTTCGGCCGGAGCGTCGCCGAGCGCGCCGAGGAGCTGGGTTTCCTCGCCGCGCATGACTTCCGGCACGCCATGGCGGTCGCGGCAGGAAAGGCCGGGCAGCAGGCGGAGATCGGCGTCCTCGAAGGGCAGGCGGATGGCCGCCGAGGCGAGGCCGCCGAGCCCGGCGGGGCAGGGGAGGTAGGGCGCCTCGACCCAGCCCTGGCGGCTGCCGATCATGCCGCTCATGAGGATGCGGGTTTCGCCCTCGGCGATCCAGTCGCCGGCGACCTCGCGCAGCGCGTCGGGGAAGCCGCCGGCGGTCACGGAGAGGATCCCGCGCTGCGTGTCGCGCCGGTCCGCGATGACACCGTCCGGGGTCAGGCGATAGGCCCGCAGGCTCGATGTCCCCCAATCGATGCCGATCACCTGCGCCTCCTTATCCCTGCCCGTGGGGATGCCAAAGCCGCCCTGCCCGCGCAACCATCCCTTGGAGTTTCCAAAGAAGATTGAGGGGGGCGCGGGGGGAGAAGTTCCCTTCTCCCCCCGCCCTACGCGATCCGCGCCAGCGCCCCGAGCGCAGGCATGTCGGCAGGCGATGCGCCTGCTGCCCTCAGCGCGCCCCAGAGCGCAACCGCCACGGAATCGAGCACGGGCACCTCCGTCACTGCCCGCGCTGCGGCGAGGCCCCGGAAATTGGTGCAGTGGATGGCGATGGCGTCGCAGCCCTCGGCGGCGACCTCCTGCACCAGCCGGGTGACCAGGGCCTCGTCGTGTTCGGCGAAGGAGTAGTTGCCGGGGTCTTCGAGGTGGCGCTCGCCCGCGGTTTCGTATCCCGCCGCGCGGAGGTTCGCGAGGATCGCCGCCTGCACGCTGCCGAGATAGGGCGTGACCAGGCCGATCCGCCGCGCGCCGAGCGCGCGCAGCGCCTCGTGCAGCGCGAGGGTGGCGGTGGTGGCGGGCAGGCCGGTCGCCGCGGTGATCGCGGTGCAGACGGCGTGGTCGGCGTCGAGGCCGAGCCAGGACCCGGAGGTGCCATTCCAGCAGATGGCGTGGACCTTCGCATCGGCCAGCATCTCCGCCGCGGCGACCATGGGCGCGGCGTCGAACTGCCCGGTGGAGCCGCCTTCGAGGGAGATGGAGAGCACGCGCAGCCGCTGGAAATGGGCGGTGACATGCGGCGTCGCGGCCAACAGCCCGCAGGTCGCGGGCTCCAGCACGGTGTTGGAGGACGGCGTCAGCATCCCGAGGCGGATGGCGATCGGCATCAGGAGATCGTCCGCCCGCGCCTGCGGTCCTGGATGCGCATGGGGAACATGTGCTTCGGCCCTCCGACTCGCCGGCCCGGTCGGCGCGGCGCTGGCGAGGCTAGGGCGAAACGGCCCCGCCCGGCCACGATCCTGCCCCCGCGGCGGTGCTATGCTGTGTTCATGCGCGTCGTCGGCGTCCTTCTGGTTCTGCTCGCGGCCTGCGCCGAGCGCTGGGAGCGGCCGGGCGCGACCGAAGCCGAGTCCGAGGCCGCGCTCGCCATCTGCGCCGCCGAGGCGGCCCGCCAGGTGCCGCCGGCCATGGTCTGGACCATGGTCTCGCCGGGCAGCTGGATCCCCGGCGAGCAGGCGTGCTGGAGCGAGGGCGGCCGGCGGCGCTGCGTCCGGCGCCCGGCCCGCTACATTCCGCCGCGGTACGACTGGGTGGACCTCGCCGCCGGCCAGCGGAGGACGGCCCGCAACGGCTGCATGGCCGAGGGCGGTTGGACCTATGAGGGGCTGCGCCCGCTCAGGCTCCGGTAGCCGGGTTGTCGGCGGGGGAGGGCAGGATTAGGGTCCGGCGTTTTCCGCAGGATCCGTCCGGTACCGCCATGAACCTGATCGCCGACCGCCTCAACCGCATCTCGCCGTCCCTGACCATCGCCATGACGGCGAAGGCACGCGCCCTGAAGGCCTCGGGCAAGGACGTGATCGGGCTGTCCTCCGGCGAGCCGGACTTCGACACCCCGCGCAACGTCAAGGACGCGGCCATCGCGGCGATCGAGCGCGGCGAGACGAAGTACACCGACGTCTCCGGCACGCCCGAGATGCGCAAGGCGGTCTGCGAGAAGTTCAGGCGCGACCATGGCATCGAATACAAGCCGGAGGAGATCATCGTCACCACCGGCGGCAAGCAGGTGATCTTCGACGCGCTGGTCGCCACCATCAACCCGGGCGACGAGGCGATCATCCCCGCGCCGTGCTGGGTGTCCTACCCGGACATCGTGCAGTTGGCCGAGGGCACGCCGGTGATCGTGCAGTGCGGCCAGAACGCCGGCTTCAAGATGACGGCCGAGCAGCTCGAGGCCGCGATCACGCCCAAGACGAAGTGGCTGATCCTGAACAACCCCTGCAACCCGACCGGCGCGGCCTACAATGCCGAGGAGCTGAAGAAGCTCACCGACGTGCTGATGAAGCACCCGGACGTGTGGGTGTTCACCGACGACATCTACGAGAAGCTCGCCTATGACGGCTTCAAGCCGGCGACCGTGCTCGAGGTCGAGCCCCGTCTGCGCGACCGCTGCGTGACCATGAACGGGTGCTCCAAGGCGTATGCGATGACCGGCTGGCGCATCGGCTTCGCCGGCGCGCCGGTCCAGCTCATCAAGGCGATGGACAAGCTGCAGGGGCAGTCGACCTCGAACACCTCCTCCATCTCCCAGGCCGCGGCCATCGAGGCGCTGACCGGCCCGCAGGAGAGCATCGAGGAGATGCGCAAGGTCTATGAGCGGCGCCGCAACCTGGTGGTGGAGATGCTGAACCAGGCGCCCGGCCTGCGCTGCCACAAGCCCGAGGGCGCCTTCTACGTCTTCCCGGACATGCGCGGCTGCATCGGCAAGACCACGGCGGGCGGCAGGAAGATCGAGACGGACGAGGACTTCACCATCGCGCTGCTCGAGGAAGCCGGGGTGGCGACCGTGCACGGCACGGCGTTCCTCTCGCCGGGGCATTTCCGGATTTCCTACGCGACCTCGGACGAGGTGCTGAAGGAAGCCTGCACGCGGATCCAGACGTTCTGCGCTGCCATGAGGTGAGCCAGGATGGCGCCGGCCCCGTGACCTTACCGCGCATGCGCCGCCGCAATTGCTGCGGAGGTTGATGCGTTGCGGCCGGTCGTGATGCGGGCATGGCCTTGGCTCATCCTCCTGGCGGCGGTGATCGCAGCGACAGCGCCATTGCTTGTGCTCGGCTATCCGGACACGAACAGCTACGCGCTCAACGTGTCCTGGGCGGGCCAGTTCGTGGAGCTTCTGCGATCCGGCTTGGCCTATCCGCGATGGTTGCCGGAGTCGTTCGACGGCCTCGGCGCCCCGACATTCGTCTTTTACGCGCCGCTGCCCTTCTACCTCATGGGCCTGATCGATCTGCTGAGCGGAAGCCGGCTTGGCCCGGAGGCTCTGGTCAGTATCGCGTCCGCGGCCATGGTGGCCGCCTCGGCCGTCACGATGCGGCGATGGCTGCTTCGCTATGTCGATCCGCCCCGTGCAGCCGTCGGTGCGACGATTTACGTGCTGGCGCCCTATCACATGCTCGATGCGCATGTGCGTGGTTCCCTTGGGGAACTTGCGGCCTATGCCTTGCTTCCCCCACTAGCCGGCGCTTTGGAGACGACACTCCAGTCCCCGCGGCGCGGATGGCCCTGGCTGGCGATCTGGACGAGCCTTCTTGTCCTGAGCCACTTACCGAGCACGTTGGTCGTTGGGCTCGTCGCCATTCCGTTGCGGATCGCTGGCGTGATGGCATCGCGCCGCCTGAGGGCTGCCCGGAAGCTGCGCTTCCTGCTCCATGCTTGCCTCGGAGGCGCCATGGGCTTGGGACTCTCGGCCGTCTACTGGGTGCCTGCGATCCGGCTCATGAGGATCGCGTCCTTCAACTATGGTGACAGCGATCATTTCATGCCCAGGTCCTGGTTGATCACGAACCTGGGCGCCTGGCCCGACGCGAATCTGATGATGGCAATCGCTTTCATGTACCTGGGCCTGGCCGTGATCTCCGTCCTGGGTATCGTGGCTCTCGGCAAGCACGGGGACGGGTTCGGGCTTTCGTGGTCCGCGGCTCTCGCCGGGATCTGCCTGGCGATGGTTGGGGGCATCCCCTTCATCTGGGATCCGCATTCGCCACTATTTCACATCCAGTTTCCATGGCGGCTTCTCCTGGTGGGGGAGTTCCTCGCGGTGACCATCGTCATGCGCGTTTCCGCCTGCCGACCTTCTCCAATGGCGTTGCGCGCGATCGCGATGGCAGTTCTTCCAATGGCCGCGGCCATCGGCGGGGTTCTGTCCTTTGCGATCGGTACCTACCGTGACCGGGAATCTCCATCTATTGCACTTCGTCGGGAGTTGTCTGTGACGCGCGGGCCCGAGGCAGTTGAGTATCTGCCGCAAGGACACCCCTTCCGGTACAGCGGTAGCGGCATAACGACCGATCAATTCCTGGAACTGGTGAGCTCTCATCCTCGCGCGATAGCTGCCTGGACAGAACCGCGTGCTGCGGGACAGGTGCGGGTTTGGCCGGCCCTGACTGGCGAAGCGCGCATTGAGGTCGTTACGAAGCAGCCAGCCCGCATCGTGCTGCGACGCTTCCACTTTCCTCTGTGGAGGCTAGAAGCCGAGCGTTCAGGCGCGGCGGCACCACCCATCGCGCCTACCGGTGAGGACAGATTGCTCTCCTTCGAGGTCCCGGCTGGAACTTGGTCGTTCCGGCTAGCCTGGTCGCCGCCACTCATCATGGCGGCCTCGGCGTGGGTGAGCGGCATCGCTGTCGTGCTGCTGATCTGGTGCGGCTTCGTGATGCCGATGCGCCGCCGCAGGAGGATCCCCGGATGACCATGGCTCTTGTACCCGCCGCAGCGCCCTACCGGCTCCGGCCGGTACAGGATCCTGATTTCGAGCCCCTCCTCGACCTCTCCATCCGTGTCCTGCGTGCGGACCTCGAGCGCGTCGGGCGGTTCGATCCGGGGCGCCGGCGCGTGCGGATGCGGGCCGGGTTCGATCCCGCGACGCTCTCGGCCGTGGAGGTCGGCGGGCGGCTGGCGGGCTGCATCGCGGCAGTCCCGGCCGGCGACCATCTCGAGATCCATTCCTTCTACCTCGATGCCGCGCTGCAGGGCCGGGGGCTGGGCAGCGCCGTCCTGGCCGCCGTCCTCGCGGCCCATCCCGCGCTGCCGGTCAGGATCGAGGTGCTCAAGGGCAGCCCCGTCCTCGGGTTCTGGAAGAAGCGGGGCTTCCGGGTGGTCGCCGAGCAGCCCTTCGACTGGCTCTGCGAAAGGCCCGCCGCGGCGCCCGCGGCCTGATCCGCAGCCCGGGGCGACCCGCCTGCCCGGGGGTTGCGCGCGGGGCCGCACATCCTAAGGTGGCAGCCCCTTCGAACAGGAACGCAGCCACGCCATGCCCGCCCTTGCCGCCCGTATGAACGAGGTTTCCATTTCCGCCTCCGTCGTGATGACGATGAAGGGGCGCGAGCTCGCGGCGAAGGGGATCAAGGTGATCAGCCTCGCCTCCGGCGAGCCCGACTTCCCGACGCCCCCGCATGCCATCGAGGCGGCGCACAAGGCCGCGCTGGCGGGCGACACCAAGTACCCGCCGCAGGACGGCACCAGGGCGCTGAAGGAAGCGGTGCAGCGCAAGTTCAAGCGCGACAACAACATCGACTACGCGCTCGACGAGATCATGGTCGCCAACGGCGGCAAGCAGTGCATCTACAACGCCTTCATGGCGACGATCGATCCGGGCGACGAGGTGGTGATCCCCGCGCCCTACTGGATCTCCTACGCCGACATGGCGAAGGTCGCCGGCGGCAAGCCGGTGCTGGTCTCCTGCCCGCAGAACAATGGCTTCAAGCTGCGTCCGGAGGATCTCGACGCCGCCATCACGCCCAAGACCAAGTGGGTGATGCTGAACTTCCCGAACAACCCGACCGGGGCGGCCTGCTCGCGCGACGAGATGACGGCGATCGCGAAGGTGCTCCAGAAGCACCCGCATGTCTGGGTCATGACCGACGACATGTACGAGCACCTCGTCTATGACGGCTTCGAGTTCTGCACCATCGCCGAGGTCGAGCCGGCGCTGAAGAACCGCACGCTGACGGTCAACGGCGCGTCCAAGACCTATGCCATGACCGGATGGCGCGTCGGCTTCTGCGGCGGGCCGAAGGAGCTCATCAAGGCCATGATCAACATGCAGGGCCAGGCGACCTCCGGCATCTCGACGATCTCCCAGGCCGCCGCGGCCGCGGCCCTGGACGGCCCGCAGGACGTGGTGAGGGAGCGCGCGGCGGAATACCGCAGGCGCCGCGACATGGTCGTGGACATGCTGAACGAGGCGCCGGGCATCGTCTGCCACAAGCCCGAAGGCGCCTTCTACGTCTTCCCGAACGTCGCGGGCTGCCTCGGCAAGACCACCAAGGCCGGCAGGAAGATCGAGACGGACACCGACTTCGCCCTCGCGCTGCTGGAGGAGAAGTACGTCGCCGCCGTGCAGGGCGCGGCCTACGGCATGTCGCCCTACCTGCGCATCTCCTACGCGACCGATACCGAGAGCCTGCGCGAGGCGTGCGGCCGCATCCAGGAGTTCTGCAAGGAACTCAAGTGAGCGCGGCGGGCGACCGCACGGCGCCGGCGCCCCGGCCGGCCACGATCCGGCACGGGCAGGACAGCGACGCCGAGGGCTTCATCGCCCTCATCGGCGGGTGCTGGGCCGAGTATCCGGGCTGCGTCCTCGACCTCGACGGCGAGGTGCCGGAGTTGCGGGCGCTCGCGACCTATTTCCGCGGGCAGGGCGGAACTCTCTGGGCGGCGGAGCGTGAGGGGCGGCTGGTCGGCATGGTCGGCACGCGCCCCCTGAAGGAGGACGCGGCCTGGGAGATCTGCCGGATGTATGTCGATGCCGGCGCCCGCGGCATCGGCCTCGCCGGCGACCTGCTGCGCATCGCCGAGGACCATGCCCGCGCCGCCGGCGCGCGGCGCCTGGTGCTCTGGACCGACACGCGCTTCACGCGCGCGCACGGCTTCTACGAGAAGCACGGCTATGTGCGGCAGGGCTCGATCCGCATCCTCGACGATCTCTCGCACTCGCTGGAATTCCGCTACGCCAAGCCGGCAGCGGGGCTCGTGGTGGAGGCGCTGGACGCCGCCGCGGCGGCGAGCGCGGAACGGCTGCTGACCGACCTGCTCGTCACCTGCGTCGCCGAGGGCGCCTCCCTGGAATTCCTCCCGCCGCTGCCGCGCGACCGCGCCGCCGCCTACTGGAAGGGCGTTTCGGCGGCCGTCGCGACGGGGCAGCGCGTCCTGCTTGCCGCCTGGCACGAGGGGCGGCTCGCCGGCTCCGTGACGATCGAGATGGTCGCCTCGGAGAACCAGCCGCATGTCGCCGGCTTCCAGAAGCTGATGGTCGATCCGGCGGCGCGGCGGGCCGGGATCGGGCGGGCGCTGCTGCGCCGGGCCGAGCAGGCGGCGCGCGCCCATGGCCGTCGCCTCGCCATGCTCGATACGCGCCGCGGCAGCGCGGCGGAGACCCTGTACCGCGCCGAGGGCTGGAACGAACTCGGTGCCGTCCCCGGCTTCGAGGTTGATGGCGATCGGCAGCCGCGGGACACTGTCTTCTTCTGGAAGGCGCTCTGAGGCCTTTCCTTCGGCAGACCCCGCCAAACCGGGAGAAATCGCGCATGGCCGGCCCGGAATGGTGCCGCATGATGGCGGCCTACAACGCGGAGATGAACCGCCGCCTCTACGCGGCCGCCGATGGCCTGCCGGACGAGGTGCGGCGAGCCGACCGGGGTGCCTTCTGGGGCTCGATCCATGGCACCCTTTCTCATCTGCTGTGGGGCGACACCACCTGGATGAGCCGGTTCGACGGGTGGGAGAAGCCCGGCGCCGGCATGAAGGAAAGCCCGGGCATGGTCGCGGATTGGGCCGCCCTTTCGGCCGCGCGGTTCGAGGCCGATGCGCGCATCGCCGGCTGGGCGGCGCGGCTGACCCGGTCCCGGCTCTCCGGGCCGCTGACGTGGCGCTCCGCGATCGGCGGGCAGGAACGCACCCTGCCGCTCTGGATCGCGGTCACCCATTTCTTCAATCACCAGACGCATCATCGCGGGCAGGCGCATGCGCTTCTGACGGCGGCAGGCGCCGAGACCGGCGATACCGACATTCCCTGGGTGCTCGATCTCGCCGCCCTGGGGCTGGCGCCGTGACCGGCGGCCCCGGGGATTCCGACGATACGCTGACGCGCAACCTCGCGCCGGCCGCGGTCGAGGCGGACCCCCTGCTGCACCTCCTGGAGCTCGAGCCGGCGGAAGGCGTGCAAGCGCGGCGCATCGAGCTCGGCCGGGCGCCGCTGACGATCGGGCGGACCGAGCAGAACGGCCTCGTGCTGCCCTCGCCCGACGTGTCGCGCAGCCACTGCATCGTGGCGATCGAGGACGGGGCGGCGGTGGTCACCGATCTCGGCTCGACCAACGGGACCATCGTGGACGGCATGCGGACCGCGGGACCGATGCGCCTCGCGCCGGGCAGCAGGCTGCGCCTCGGGCCCTTCACCCTGGCCTACCGCAGCGGCCGCGCCTCCGACCTCCAGCGGGCGGAGGGGGTGGAGCGCGACCTCGCCCGCGCCGTGCGCTATGTCGAGGCGCTGCTGCCCCCGCCGATCGGTGAGGGGCGGGTCCGCGCCGACTGGCGCTTCGTGCCGTCCGCGCGCATCGGCGGGGACGGCTTCGGCTATGGCTGGATCGACGAGGATCGCTTCGCGGTCTGGCTGCTGGACGTCGCGGGGCATGGCGCGGGTTCCGCGCTGCTCGCCGCCTCGGCGATGGACGTGCTGCGGGAACGCGCCTTCCCCGAGGCCGACTTCACCGATCCGGCGGCGGTGCTCGACGCGGCGAATGCGCGCTTCCAGATGGATCGCCACGACGGGCTGTTCTTCTCGCTCTGGTATGGTGTCTGCGACCTCGCGCGGCGCCGGCTGGCCTTCGGCTGCGCCGGGCATCACCCGGCCTTCCTCGTCGCCGGCGGGTCGGAGCCCGAGCCGCTGCACCTCAAGGGGCCGCCGATCGGCGCCATGCCCGAATGGGCGTACCGGCGCGGCGAGACGGACCTGCCTGCGGGGGCGCGGCTGCACCTGTTCAGCGACGGCGCCTTCGAACTGGTCTCACCCGAGGGCCGGGACCTCGGCCTGCCGGATTTCCTGCCGCATCTCCTCGCGGCGCCCGAGCCGGGCCTGTCCGAACCCGAGCGGCTTCTGCGCGTGGTCCGCGCGCTCTCGCGGCCCGGACCGCTTGACGACGACGTGTCGCTTCTGACACTCGATATCCTCTGAACGGCATCGTAACGGCGCCGGTCGACACGGCCCCCGCCGCCGGCCTGCCAAGGGGAGACTGAACCATGGACATCGTCGTGATCGGGGATGATGGCCCGGCGCTGCGCGTGGCTCTCACGGGGCGGCTCGACGCGAAGGGGGCGGAGGCGGCCGAAAGCGAATTCAGCGACCGGATCGGCAAGGCCGGCCGCAACGTGGTGCTCGACATGTCCGGTGTCACCTTCGTCGGCTCCCTCGGGATCCGGCTGCTGATCTCGGCCGCGCGCGCCCTGAGCCGCTCGGGCCATCGCCTGGTGATGGCCGGGGCCCAGCCGGCGGTGGCCCAGGTCTTCGCGACCGTCGCGCTCGATGAACTGATCCCGATCGCGGACGACCAGGCGGCGGCCCTGGCGCTTGTCGGCGGATAGGCGCCGCGGCCGCGCTCAGGCCCTGAGGAAGCCGTCGAGCCAGGCGAGGACCGCCTCGGGCGCTTCCTCGGCCAGATAGTGGCCGGAGGGCACGTCGCCGGTGGCGAGCGGGCCGTCCACATAGTCCATCCAGATCAGCGGCGCGTCGTACCACCTGGCGATGCTGCCCTTGGCGCCCCACAGCGCGAGCATCGGGCAGCGCACCTTCTCGCCCGCTGCCCGGGAGGCGCGGTCGTGCTCGAGGTCGATCGAGGCGGCGGCGCGGTAGTCCTCGCAGATCGCCTCGATGGTGCCCGGTTCGTGCAGGGCGCCGAGGTAGTCGGCGCGCGCCTCGGGGTGGAAGAAGTCCCCGGGCTTGGGCTCGCGCGAGGTGTGGAAGTCGAACCAGGGCTCGATGTCGGCGCGGATCATCGCCTCCGGCCCCGGATGGCGCTGGGCGAGGAAGAACCAGTGCCAGTAGCCCATGGCGAAGGCCATGTCGGCGCGCTCGAAATGCGCGAGCGTCGGGATGATGTCCATGGTGCAGAGGCGTTCGACCGCCTGCGGATGGTCGATCGCCATGCGGTGCGCGACGCGCGCGCCGCGGTCGTGGGCGACGACCTGGAAGTGCCGATGCCCGAGCGCGGCCATCAATGCCACCATGTCGGCCGCCATGGCGCGCTTGGCGTAGGGTGCGTGGTCCTCGCTGACGGCGGGCTTGGCCGAGAAGCCGTAGCCGGTGATGTCGGGGCAGACGACGGCGAAGCACTGCGCGAGGAGGGGGGCGACCCTGTGCCACATCGCATGGGTCTGCGGGTTGCCGTGCAGCAGCAGCAATGGCGGGCCTTCGCCGCCGCGGCGGAGACGGAAGCGCTTTCCCGCCGCTTCGCGGAATTCGAGCGTGAAGCCGTCGAAGAACATGGGCCCGGTTCCTCCGGCCCCGAGCATGGCACGATGCGCCGCCGGCGTCGCGCGGAGATCAGGCGGGCACGAGGCCGTGCCGGAGCATGGTCTCCTTCATCCGCGCCATGTCCGGCGGGCCGGGGCGGTTCACGAGCTCGGCCATGTCCTCGAAATAGCGGCGGCCGATGGTGCCCGGTGCGATGATGATCATCGCGCGCGCGGTGCCTTCGTGCAGGTTCGCGTGGTGGTGGACCTTGCCGCGCGGGACGAAGACCGCGTCGCCGGGACGGACCTCGTGGGGCTGGCCGTCGAGCGTCGTCGTCATCGTGCCTTCGAGGCCGTAGACGATCTCGTCGCAGGCTTCGTGGAAATGCGGCACCGGGACGCGCGCCTTCTCCGGCACCGCGAACTCGAACATGACGAGGTCGCCGGTGCCGTCGGCTTCATCGACATGGAAGCGGAGTTCCAGCGCGCCGATGCGGACGATGCGCGGTTTGGGTTCCATGCAGGTCCTCCCGATCGTAAAGTTTCTTTACGAAAATTCGTAAAGAGACTTTACGTATATGTCAACGACGATCTCGGGCCAGGCGATCGATGGCCCACCCTATGTCGGTGCCCTGCTGCGCATGTGCCTGCAGATCGTCAGGGGCCGCATGCAGGCCGCGGCGCGGGGGGCCGGCTTCACCGACCTGCAGGACGCCCATTGGGCGATGATCACCTATCCGGCGGACGGCGTGCGGCCTTCGGAACTCGCGCGCCGGGCGCGCATCTCCCGCCAGGCGGCCAACCACCTGATCGCGCAGCTCGAGGCCCTCGGCTACTTCGAGCGGCGTGGCGTGGCGGGCACGGCGCGGCGCCTCGTCTTCCTCACGCCGCGCGGCACGGCGCTGGCCGCGACGATCCACGAATGCCTGCGCGGCATCCATGCGGAATGGTCCGCCGAGGTCGGCGCGGAACGTTTCGCGACGACGCTCGACGTGCTGCGCAGGCTGTCGCATCCCGAGGATCCGCGCGGCGCGGCCCGTTGACCGTCCTGGCCTGACGGGCCAGCGTGCCGCCTCAAACTTCCCGAAGGAGGGACGCCAGATGTCCGACGACAAGGCATTGTTCGACAAGGGCCTGCCGATCCGCCGCGAGGTGCTCGGCCCGGATTACGTCGATGCCTCGATGGCCAAGGCCGACGACTTCATGATGGCCTTCCAGCGCGCCACCACCGCCTGGGCCTGGGGCTGGGCCTGGGGCGATCCGACGCTGGACCGCAAGACGCGTTCGCTGCTGAACCTCGCCATGCTGACCGCGCTGGGCAAGATCCCGGAGGTGAAGCTGCACGTGAAGGGCGCGCTCAACAACGGCATCACGGTGGACGAGATCAAGGCGACGCTGCTGCACGCCACGGCCTATTGCGGCATTCCCGCCGGCCTCGATGCGTTCAAGGCGGCGCATGAGGTGCTGCTCGCCGAAGGCGCCATCCCGGGGAAGAAGTGATGGCCGCGCCGATCAAGCGCGTCGCCTTCCTCGGCATCGGCAACATGGGTTGGCCGATGGCGGCCAACCTGGTGAAGGCGGGCTTCGAGGTCGCGGTCGCCGACGTGGCGCCGGGGCGTGCCGAGGCCTTCGCCGCCGAGACCGGCGGCAAGGCGGCCGCCAGCCCGGCCGAGGCTGCCAAGGGCGCCGACTGCGTCATCACCATCGTGCCGACGTCGAAGCAGGTGGCCGAGGCGGTGGACTCCGTCGCGCCCTCGCTCGCCAGGGGCATGCTCGTCATCGACATGACCTCCGGCCAGCCGGGCCGCACGCGGGAGATCGCGGCGGGCCTCGCGGCGAGGGGTGTCGCGATGATCGACTGCCCGGTCTCGGGCGGCGTGCCGCGCGCGAAGACCGGCCAGCTCGCCATCATGGCCGGCGGCGAGGAGGCCGACCTCGACCGCGCCGAGCCGGTGCTGAAGGCCATGGGAACCTCCATCCACCGCTGCGGGCCGATCGGCGCGGGGCAGGCGATGAAGGCGCTGAACAACCTGGTCTCCGCCGGCGGCTACCTGATCGGCATCGAGGCGCTGCTGATCGGCCAGCGTTTCGGGCTCGACCCGGCGAAGATGGTCGATGTGCTCAATGCCAGCACGGGCATGAACAACTCGACCCAGAAGAAGTTCAAGGAATACGTGCTGTCGCGGCGCTTCGACGCGGGCTTCGGCCTCGACCTGATGGTCAAGGACCTGTCCATCGCGCTCGAGGTCGGCCGCGAGACGACGACGCCGACCCCCTTCGCCGCCCTGTGCCGGGAGATGTGGGCCTCGGCGGCGGCGATGCTCGGGCCGGGCGCGGACCACACCGCGGTCGCGAAGCTGTCCGAGCAGATGACCGGCACGGTGCTTGGGGGGAATATCGAAAAATGACCTGGGAAGCCTATGCGATCCGCTACGGGCGGCATGAGCGCGCGGCGCAGACCAACCACCTGCTGCCGCTGACCGACCCGCACGAGGCGATGCCGCTCGACTACTACGTCTGGCTGCTGCGCGGCCCGGGCGGGCGCGAGATCGTGGTCGATACCGGCTTCGACCAGGAACTCGCCGCCAGGCGCGGGCGCAAGCTGTCGCGCCCTGTCGCCGAGTGCCTGACCTCCATGGGCACCGACCCGGCGAAGGTCGAGGACGTGGTCGTCACCCACCTGCATTACGACCATGCCGGCAGCCTCGGCATCTTCCCCAAGGCGCGCTTCCACCTGCAGGAACGCGAGATGCACTTCGCCGTCGGCCGGCACATGTGCGTCCATGCCATCCGCATGCCCTTCGAGGCGGACCATGTCGTCGCCATGGTGCGCGCCGTCTATGCCGACCGCGTGGAGTTCCACGACGGCGATGCCGAGATCGCGCCGGGCGTCAGCGTGCACCGCGTCGGCGGCCATTCGGACGGGCTGCAGATGGTCCGCGTCGAGACGGCGCGCGGGCCGGTGGTCCTCGCCTCGGATGCGATGCACTTCTACGCCAATGCGCTGAGCGGGAATCCCTTCCCGATCATCTTCGACCTCGGCGCCATGGCGGCGGGTTGGCGGACGGCGAAGAAGCTGGCGGGCGGGGACGACAGCCGGGTCATCCCCGGGCACGACCCGCTGGTGCGCGAGCGGTTTCCCGCCGTGGACGGCCAGAACGGCGAGGTCGTGGCGCTGCATCTTCCGCCCGCCGGAGGCTGACGCCGGCCTTCCGGCCCGGCAGCCGGCGCGCCTTGCGCTCCCGGATCGCGGCCAGGCCGCGATCCGCCCCCTGGTGCGCTGGATCAGGCCAGGAAGACCGCGACGGCCGAGAGCAGCCCAGCGGTGCAGAAGATCAGCGACACGCCGGGCCAGGTGCGCATCGGGCCGCGCTGGGCGATCAGGCCGTTCACGCCGAGCGAAGCCATCACCGCCGCGATGGGCTGCGACCAGTGGAAATGCGTGAAGCCCCAGACGATCAGGGCGAGCCAGGCGGCGAAGGCTGCCTTGGCCGTCCATCGCCAGAGCAGGTCGCCCCCGGCCGAGGCGGGGCGCATCTCCGGCGCCTCGGAACGCGAATGGATGAAGCTGCCGGCCGAAAGCAGCATCATTCCCACGAAGTAGGTGAGCATGGGGCTCACTTGCGTCACGGCCGGTCTGGGCGCAAGACCCGGCCTTTCAGCCCGACCGTGACCGTGACCGCCCCGACCCGCCCCCCAGCCGTGCTGCAGGTCCTGCCGAGCCTTGTTTCCGGCGGGGTGGAACGCGGCACGCTCGAGATCGCCGAGGCGCTGATCGGCGCGGGCTTCCGCGCCTTCGTCGCTTCCGCCGGCGGGCCGCTGGTCGCGCCGCTGGAGGCGCTGGGCGCGCGGCATGTCATGCTGCCGCTCGCCACGAAGTCCCCGGCGGGGATCTGGCGCAACGCGGGTGCGCTCGCGGCGCTGGTGCGGACGGAAGGAATCGGGATCCTGCATGCCCGGTCCCGCGCGCCGGCGTGGTCGGCGCTGATCGCGGCGCGCCGTACCGGGGCGCGCTTCGTCACGACCTATCACGGCACCTACAACGAAGGCGTCCCGGGCAAGCGGTTCTACAATTCGGTGATGGCGCGCGGCGACCGCGTCATCGCCATCAGCGAATTCATCGCCGGGCTGGTGCGGCAGCGCCATGGCGTCCCGGCGGACCGCCTGCGCGTGATCCTGCGCGGCATCGACGAGCGGCTCTTCGATCCCCCGCGGGTCGAACCGCGGCGCGTCGCCGCGCTGCGCACCGCCTGGGATGTGCCGGAAGGCCGGCCGGTCGTCATGCTGCCGGGCCGCATCACGCGCTGGAAAGGGCAGGGCGTGCTGGTGGAGGCGATGGCGCGGTTGCCCGGCGATGCTGTCGCCCTGCTGGTCGGCGATTCCGGCGCCAAGGCCGCGTTCCGCGAGGAACTCAAAGGGCGCATCGCCGCGCTCGGGCTGCGGGAGCGCGTGCGCCTGGTGGGCCATGGCGCCGACATGCCGGCGGCGCTGCTGATCGCCGACGTGATGGTGCACGCCTCGACCGACCCCGAGGCCTTCGGGCGGACGGTGATCGAGGCGCAGGCGATGGAGCGGGTCGTGGTCGCGAGTGACCTCGGCGGCCCGCGCGAAACGGTGGAGGACGGCGTCACGGGCTTCCGCGTGCCGCCCGGCGATCCGGCGGCGCTGGCCGCGGCGCTGGCGCGCGTGCTGGCCATGCCGGCGGAGGAACGTGCGGCGATGGGTGCGCGGGCGCGGGCGGCGGTCCTCGTCCGCTGCACCACGGCGCGCATGGCGGCGGCGACGCTCGCGGTGTATCGCGAACTGCTGTGATGCGGATCCTGGTCATCAAGCTCGGTGCGCTCGGGGATTTCGCGCAGGCCTTCGGGCCCTTCGCCGCGATCCGCGCGCATCATCCCGGCGCGCGCATCACCCTGCTGACGACGAAGCCCTATGCGCCGCTCGCCCGGATGGCGCCCTGGTTCGACGAGGTGTGGGAGGACGGCCGCCCGTCCTGGACCGATCTGCGTGCCGTGGCCGGCCTGGTCCGGCGGCTGCGGCGGGCGCGCTTCGACCGCGTCTACGATCTGCAGACCTCTGCACGGTCCTCGCGCTACCGGCTCTTCGTCGGGCCGAAGGCCGAATGGTCGGGGATCGCGCGCGGCGCATCCCACCCCCATGCCAACCCGGACCGGGACTTCATCCATACCGTCGAGCGCCAGCGGGACCAGCTGGAGATGGCGGGCATCCGCGACTTCCCCGAGCCCGACCTGTCCTGGCTCGATGCCGACATCGCCCGTTTCGGCCTGGCGGGGCGCTTCGCGCTGGTGGTGCCGGGGGCCTCGCCGGGGCGGCCGGCCAAGCGCTGGCCGGCGGAACGCTTCGGGGCGCTCGCCGCGGGGTTCGGCGTGCCGGCGGTCGTCATCGGCGGCCCGGTGGAGGCGCCGCTGGCGGCGACGATCCTGGCCGCCGCGCCCGGCGCGGTGGACCTGACCGGGAAGACGGGTTTCGCCGACATCGCCGCGCTGGCCAGGCGGGCCGCCTTCTGTGTCGGCAACGACACCGGGCCGACCCATCTGGTCGCGGCCTGCGGCTGCCCGACGCTCGCGCTGTTCGGGGAGGACAGCGACCCCGCGCTCTGCGCCCCCCGTGGCCCGCGCGCCACCTTCCTGCGCCATGTGCCCCTCGCGGGGCTGGAAACGGCCGCGGTGGCGGCCGAACTGT
Organism: Pseudomonadota bacterium; assembly: GCA_023424475.1. Taxonomy (GTDB): domain Bacteria; phylum Pseudomonadota; class Alphaproteobacteria; order Acetobacterales; family Acetobacteraceae; genus Neoroseomonas. The sequence goes on along the minus strand of JAFADX010000381.1, from coordinate 22,166 downwards.
CCCGCCTGACTTGACCCCGGCGGACGTGGTGCCCATGGTCCGCGCCCGTTTTTCCCCGAAGGAGATGCTGCCCCGATGCCCGCGATCACCCTGCCCGATGGTTCCGTCCGGTCCTTCGACGGGCCGGTGACGGGCACGCAGGTCGCGGCCGCCATCGGGCCGGGCCTCGCCAAGGCCGCGCTCGCCATGCAGGTGGACGGGGCGACCCAGGACCTAGCGCGGACCATCGAGTCCGACGCGGCGATACGCTTCATCACCCGCAAGGACCCCGAGGCGCTCGAGCTGATCCGCCACGACGCCGCCCATGTGCTGGCCGAGGCGGTGCAGGAGCTGTTCCCCGGCACCCAGGTCACCATCGGCCCGGCGATCGAGAACGGCTTCTATTACGACTTCGCCCGCAACGAGCCCTTCACCCCGGAGGATTTCGGCCCGATCGAGGCGAAGATGCGCGAGATCGTCGCGCGCAATGCCGGCTTCGAGCGCATCGTCACCACCCGGCACGAGGCGATGGCACTGTTCGAGGCCAAGGGCGAGAAATACAAGGTCGAGCTGATCCAGGACCTGCCGCAGGGCGAGACCATCACGCTCTACCGGCAGGGCGACTGGGTGGATCTCTGCCGCGGTCCGCACATGCGCGGCACCGGCGATGTCGGCAATGCCTTCAGGCTGATGAAGGTGGCCGGCGCCTATTGGCGGGGCGACCACCGCAACGCCATGCTGAGCCGCATCTATGGCACCGCCTGGCGCGACCAGAAGGAGCTCGACGCCTACCTCCATCAGCTCGAGGAGGCGGAGAAGCGCGATCATCGCAAGATCGGCAAGGAGATGGACCTCTTCCATCTCCAGGAAGAGGCCGTCGGCTCGGTCTTCTGGCACCCCAAGGGCTGGAAGCTCTACCGGACCGTCGAGGACTACATGCGCCGTCGGCTCGACCAGGCCGCCTACCAGGAGGTGAAGACCCCGCAGCTGGTGGACCGCCGCCTCTGGGAGGCCTCGGGCCACTGGGAGAAGTTCCGCGAGCACATGTTCATCGCGACGGTCGAGGACGAGTCCGAGAAGGACCGCGTCCTCGCGCTGAAGCCGATGAACTGCCCCTGCCACGTGCAGATCTTCAACCAGGGCCTGCGGTCCTATCGCGAACTGCCGCTGCGCATGGCCGAGTTCGGCGCCTGCCACCGCTACGAGCCCTCGGGCGCGCTGCACGGCATCATGCGCGTCCGCAGCTTCACCCAGGACGACGCGCACATCTTCTGCTCGGAGGACCAGATCGCCTCCGAGACCGTGCGGTTCGTCGAGCTGCTCTCCTCGATCTATCGTGACCTGGGCTTCGCGGAGTTCCGCGTGAAGTTCTCGGACCGGCCGGAGAAGCGGGCCGGGACCGACGCGGTCTGGGACCAGGCCGAAGGCGCGCTGCGCGAGGCCTGCCGCATCGCCGGCGTCGAATACGCGCTGAACCCGGGGGAGGGCGCCTTCTACGGCCCGAAGCTGGAATTCGTGCTGCGCGACGCGATCGGCCGCGACTGGCAATGCGGCACGCTGCAGGTGGACTTCGTGCTGCCCGAGCGTCTCGACGCCGAATACGTGGCCGAGGACGGGTCCCGGAAGCGGCCGGTCATGCTGCACCGCGCCATCCTGGGGTCCTTCGAGCGGTTCCTCGGCATCCTGATCGAGCAGCATGCGGGGCGCTTCCCGCTCTGGCTCGCGCCGGTGCAGGTGGTGGTGGCGACCATCGTGGACGAGGCCGCACCCTTCGCCGAGCAGGCCGCCGAGGCGCTGCGCAGGGCCGGGCTGCGGGTCGAACTCGACCTCAGGAACGAGAAGATCAACCGCAAGGTAGTGGACCATATCGAGCAGCGGGTGCCGGTGCTCGCCGTGGTCGGCCGGCGGGAGGCCGAGGAGGGTTCCCTGGTGCTCCGCCGCCTGCCGGGGCGCGAGCAGGAGGCGTTGCCGCTCGCCGAGGCGGTCGCCCGCCTTGCGGCGGAGGCCACGGCACCCGATCTGAAGTCCGCCGGCTGAGCCAGGCAGCGTCCGAAGCGTGAAATCCGGCCCCGAAAGGGGCGGAAGCTTGGGTGCTGCCTTTGTATCCAGTTGCGGCGGCGTGACCGTCGCCGCATAAAGCGCATCCGAGTTGCCCGAAACTTCGACAGGAGACGACCATAGCCCGAGGTCCAATGCCCGCTACGCCGCCCACCAAGGACGGCCCGCGCATCAATGACGATATCCGCGTGCCCCAGGTGCGCCTGATCGACCAGCACGGCGAGATGCAGGGCGTGATGACCGCCCGCGAGGCGCTGATCCGCGCCTATGACGTCGGCCTCGACCTGGTCGAGATCTCGCCCAACGCGGTGCCGCCTGTCTGCAAGATTCTCGACTACGGCAAGTACAAGTACGAGCAGCAGAAGAAGGCGAACGAGGCGCGGAAGAAGCAGAAGGTCGTCGAGATCAAGGAGATCAAGGTCCGTCCGAACATCGACGACCACGACTACGATGTGAAGATGCGCCAGATGAAGACCTTCATCTCGGAAGGCGACAAGGTGAAGGTGACGCTGCGGTTCCGTGGCCGCGAGATGGCGCACCAGGATCTTGGCGCGAAGGTGCTGGAGCGTATCCGCAACGAGCTGGGGGAGACCATCAAGGTCGAGCAGTTCCCGCGGATGGAAAACCGCCAGATGATCATGGTGGTGGCGCCGAAGTGACGAGCCGGGAGGGGCGACCCCCCTCCGCCGGCATGACGGTCAGCGGCGGACGCGGGACATGTTCAGCGTGACGGCCGCACGGATCAGAGCCTTCAGCGCCGTTGCGCCGATCGTCTCGCCCTCCCTGATATCGATCGCGCGCCGGACATTGCCCTCGAGGCTGGCGTTGAACAGGCCGGTGGGGTCGTCGAGTGACGCCCCCTTGGCGAAGGTCAGCTTCACCACGGCCTTGTAGGTCTCTCCGGTGCAGATGATGCCGTCGTGCTCCCACACCGGGACTCCACGCCATTTCCAGGTCTCGACCACATCCGGGTCGGCCTCGCGGATCAGGGCGCGGACACGGGCGAGCGTCTCGCCGCGCCAATCGCCCAGTTCGGCGATCCGGGCATCGATCAGCCGGTCCGCGGAATCGGAGGTCCTTGGGGCGGAGGTTGGCATCGCGGTCTCCTTCGCTTCGGCCTGCGGGACATGCACCCGGTCGTCGCTCCGGCGCCAGTAAATGGTTTGCAAAGGCCTTACGGCCTTTGCCGGGGTGGTCCGGAGGGGCGGCGCCCCTCCGGTTCCGCTTGACCCCGGCCTGCCCCGGCCCTAAACGCCCCTCTCCCCGGTTCGCCCCGAACCGCCGGTCCGGCCCCCGATGGGCTGGGCTCCGCCGCTCCGCGAAGGCTCGCGCAGCGGCGCAAAGCCTTTTGGGGCGGCCGCAACGCGTTGTGAAGGACTGAACGGACCGCCGATGTTCGAGGCATTGTCCAGCAAGCTGAACGGGGTCTTCGACCGGCTGCGCCGCCGCGGCGCGCTGTCGGAGAACGACGTCGCGGAGGCGCTGCGCGAGGTCCGCGTGGCGCTGCTGGAGGCCGACGTCGCGCTGCCGGTGGTCCGCGACCTGGTCAACAAGGTCCGCGAGCGCGCGGTGGGGCAGGAGGTCCTGCGCTCCGTCTCCCCGGCGCAGCAGGTCATCAAGATCGTCAACGACGCGCTGGTCGAGGCGCTGGGCGGCGACGCGGCCGATGACGGCAAGCGCGGCATCGACCTGAACGCGCCCGCGCCGGTGCCGATCCTGATGGTCGGCCTGCAGGGCTCGGGCAAGACGACCACCTCGGGCAAGATCGCGCTGCGGCTGCGGTCGCGGGACAAGAAGAAGGTCCTGCTGGCCTCGCTCGACGTGCACCGCCCGGCGGCGCAGCTGCAGTTGCAGACGCTCGCGCAGCAGGCCGAGGTCACCTCGTTGCCGATCGTGCCGGGCCAGACGCCGCTGCAGATCGCCGCGCGCGCGATGGATGTGGCTCGGCGCGAGCTCTACGACGTGGTGGTGCTCGACACCGCCGGCCGCCTCGCCATCGACGAGGCGCTGATGGAGGAGGTGGCGCAGGTCAAGCTCGCCACCAACCCGCACGAGACGCTGCTGGTCGTGGACGCCATGACCGGCCAGGACGCGGTGAACACCGCCCGCGCCTTCCAGGACAAGGTCGGCGTCACCGGCATCGTCATGACGCGCATCGACGGCGATGCGCGCGGTGGCGCGGCGCTGTCCATGCGGGCGGTCACGGGCGCGCCGATCAAGCTGCTCGGCGCGGGCGAGAAGCTCGACGCGCTCGAGGACTTCCACCCCGATCGCATTGCCTCCCGCATCCTCGGCATGGGCGACATCGTCTCCCTGGTCGAGAAGGCCGCGGCGACGATCGACCAGGAGGAAGCCGAGAAGCTCGCGGCCCGGATGCAGAAGGGCCAGTTCTCGCTGGAGGACTATGCCACCCAGCTCAAGCAGATCGGCAAGATGGGCAGCCTGCAGGGCATCCTCGGGATGCTGCCGGGCGTGGGCAAGATCAAGCAGCAGCTCGAAGGCGCGAACCTCGACACCGCGATCCTCAAGCGCCAGGCGGCGATCATCAGCAGCATGACGCCGCGCGAGCGGCGCACCCCGGACCTGATCAAGGCGTCGCGCAAGAAGCGCATCGCCGCGGGGTCCGGCACTTCGGTTCAGGAAGTGAACAAGCTGCTCAAGCAGTTCGACGACATGTCCGCGATGATGAAGCGGATGAACAAGCTCGGCCAGAAGGGGCTGATGCGCGGCGGTCTCGGCGCGCTCCTGCCCGGGGCCGGTAACCGACGACCCTTCTAGAGATCACGCAGAGAAAGGAAGCCTCATGGGCCTCAAGATCCGCCTTGCCCGCGCCGGTGCGAAGAAGCGCCCCTACTACCACATCGTGGTGGCCGACAGCCGTTCGCCGCGCGATGGCCGCTTCATCGAGGCCGTGGGTTCCTACAACCCGATGCTGCCGGCCGAGCACGCCGAGCGCGTGCGGCTGAAGGACGAGCGCATCACCCATTGGCTCGGCCAGGGTGCGGTGGCGACGGATCGCGTCGCGAAGTTCCTCGGCAAGGCGGGCCTCGCCCCGATGCCGGCCTTCCGCGAGCAGCCGAAGCAGTCCGCGCCGAAGAAGAAGGCGCAGGAGCGCGCCGCGGCCGCCGCGGCGGGCTGAGGCGTCCAGCGATCGGGTGACGTGACGTGGCGGTGAAGCGCGTGATGGTGGGCGAGATCGGCAGGCCGCATGGCGTGCGCGGCCTCGTGCGCCTGCGCGCCTACACCGAGGACCCCGCCGCCATCGCCGCCTATTCCCCGCTGACCGACGAGACGGGCACGCGACGCTTCGCCATCACGCTGAAGGGCGGCGACATCGCCGCCGTCGAGGGCGTGACGGACCGCGACGCGGCGCAGCGCCTGACCGGGACGAAGCTCTATGTGGAGCGCGACCGGCTGCCGGCGACGGAGGCGGAGGAGTTCTACCTGACCGACCTGATCGGCCTCGCGGCCGTGACGGAGGGTGGGGAGACGCTCGGGCGGGTGCGCGCGGTCGAGGACCACGGCGCCGGCGCCTTCCTGATCGTCGAAGGCGACGGGCGCGAGCACCTGCTGCCCTTCACCAGGGCCGTGGTGCCGGTGGTGGACGTGGCGGGCGGGCGCGTCACGGTGGTGCCGCCGGGCGAGATCCTGGTGCGCCCGCAGGCGGGGGAGGAGGACGCGGCATGAGCTGGAGGGCCTCCATTCTCACCCTGTTCCCGGAGATGTTCCCGGGGCCGCTCGGCCAGTCGCTCGCCGGCCGCGCGCTGCGCGACGGCAGGTGGGCGCTGGAGGCGACCGGCATCCGGTCCTTTGCCACCGACCGTCACCGCACCGTCGATGACACGCCGGCCGGCGGGGGCGCGGGGATGGTCATGCGCCCGGACGTGCTGGATGCGGCCATCGCCGGCGTCATGCCCGATGGCGACGCCCGCCCGCTGATCTACCTGACCCCGCGGGGGCGGCTGCTGGACCAGGCCATGGTCCGCTCGCTCGCCGAAGGGCCGGGCTGCGTCCTGCTCTGTGGCCGCTACGAAGGCATCGACCAGCGCGTCATCGAGGCGCGCGGCATGGTCGAGGTCTCGATTGGCGACTACGTGCTGAGCGGGGGCGAGACGGCGGCGCTGGTGCTGCTCGACGCCTGCGTCCGGCTGCTGCCGGGCGTGATGGGAGCGGCGGACAGCGCGGCGGAGGAAAGCCACGGCACCGAGGGGCTGCTGGAATACCCGCACTACACCCGCCCGGCCGAATGGCAGGGGCGGGCCATCCCGGACGTGCTGCTCTCGGGCCACCACGCGGAGATCGCGCGCTGGCGGCGGGCGGAGAGCGAGCGGATCACCAAGGAGCGCCGACCCGACCTCTGGGCACGGCACGAAGCGAAACAACGCGGGGCTGGGGGCATGGACGGCCACCCTGCCGCCGCCTAAAGGATTCAAGGAAAGGATAGTGTCATGAACCTTCTGGAGCAGTTCGAGGCGGAGCAGCTCTCCCGCCTCTCCGCCGCCCGCGCGACGCCGGACTTCGCCCCGGGCGACACCGTGCGCGTGATGGTGCGCGTGAAGGAAGGCGAGCGCATCCGCACCCAGGCCTATGAGGGCGTGGTGATCGCGCGGTCGAACAAGGGCCTGCAGAGCAACTTCACGGTCCGCAAGCTGTCCTACGGCGAGGGCGTGGAGCGCGTGTTCCCGCTCTATTCGCCGAACGTGACCGAGATCCAGGTGGTCCGCCGCGGCAAGGTGCGCCGCGCGAAGCTCTATTACCTGCGCGGCCGCACCGGCAAGTCGGCGCGCATCGCCGAGAAGCTGGGAACCAAGGCCGATGCTGCCGCGAAGGCCGCTCCGGCCGCCGCGCCCCAGGCCGCCGAGGGCTGATCATTCTACCGGGCGCCGCAGGGGCGGCGTCCGTTCCGACGGGAGAAAGCGATGTCAGCGCAGAAGCCGCGCACGTTGTTCGACAAGATCTGGGACGCCCATGTGGTGGATACGCTCCCGGACGGCACGGCCCTGCTCTACATCGACCTTCACCTTACCCATGAAGTGACCACGCCGCAGGCCTTCGACGGCCTGCGCGCGGCGGGGCGGAAGATCCGCCGCCCCGAGGCGACGCTCGGCGTCATCGACCACAACATCGCGACCGACAGTTCCCGCTACACCGGCATCGTCGATCCCGAGAGCCGGCTGCAGGTCGAGACGCTCGAGAAGAACGCCGCCGAGTTCGGCATGCCGCTGATCCCGCTGCTCGACGAGCGGCAGGGCATCGTGCACGTCATCGGGCCCGAGCTCGGCCGCTCGCTGCCGGGCATGACGATCGTCTGCGGCGACAGCCACACCTCGACGCATGGCGCGATGGGCGCGCTGGCCTTCGGCATCGGCACCTCGGAGGTCGAGCACGTGCTCGCCACCCAGACGCTGCTGCAGAAGCCGGCGAAGAACATGCGCATCAGCGTGGACGGCAACCTCGCCGTCGGCTGTTCCGCGAAGGACATCGTGCTCGCCATCATCGGCCGGATCGGCACGGCGGGCGGCACGGGCCATGTGATCGAGTATGCGGGCGACGCGATCCGGGCGCTCGACATGGCCGGGCGCATGACCGTCTGCAACATGTCGATCGAGGGCGGCGCGCGCGCCGGCATGGTCGCCCCCGACCAGACCACCTACGACTACATCGCGAAGACGCCGAACGGACCGAAGGGCGCCGCGCTCGCGCGCGCGATGGAATGGTGGAGGACGCTGCCGTCCGATGCGGGGGCGCATTTCGACACCGAGCTCCGCCTGAACGCGCACGAGATCGCACCGCAGGTCACCTGGGGCACCAACCCCGAGGCGGTGCTGCCGATCACCGGCGTGGTGCCGAACCCGGCCGAGGTCGAGGACGAGGCGAAGCGCGCGCAGATGGAGCGCATGGTCCAGTACATGGGCCTGACGCCCGGCCAGCGGTTGCAGGACCTCAGGGTCGATGTCGTCTTCATCGGCTCCTGCACCAATTCGCGCATCGAGGACATCCGCGCCGCCGCCGCGATCGCCAAGGGCCGCAAGGTCGCCGACGGGGTGCGCGCCATGGTGGTGCCGGGCTCGGGCCTGGTGAAGAAGCAGGCCGAACAGGAAGGTCTCGACCGCGTGCTCCGCGAAGCGGGCTTCGAGTGGCGCGAGGCGGGCTGCTCGATGTGCCTCGGGATGAACCCGGACAAGCTGACGCCGGGCCAGCGTTCGGCCAGCACGTCCAACCGGAACTTCGAGGGGCGCCAGGGTCCCGGCGGGCGCACGCACCTGCTGTCCCCGGCCATGGCCGCCGCCGCCGCGCTGGCCGGCCACCTCGCCGATGTGCGCGACTACCAGCCGAAGGAGAGCGCGTGATGCAGGCCTTCACCAAGCTCACCGGCATCGCCGCGCCGCTGCCCAGGGCGAATGTGGACACCGACCAGATCATCCCGGCGCGATTCCTGAAGTCGATCTCGCGCCTGGGTTTCGGGAAGAACCTCTTCGCCAATTTCCGCTACAGGGAGGACGGCTCGGAGAACCCGGACTTCGTCCTCAACCAGGAGCCGTACCGCAAGGCCGAGATCCTCATCGCCTTCGAGAACTTCGGCTGCGGCTCCTCGCGCGAGCATGCGCCCTGGGCGCTGCTCGACTTCGGCATCCGCTGCGTGATCGCCCCGGACTTCGCCGACATCTTCCACAACAACTGCTTCAAGAACGGCGTCCTGCCGGTGCGGCTTCCGAAGGAGGTCTGCGCGCAACTGATGGAAGACGCGAAGATGGGCGCCAATTCGCGCGTCACCGTGGACCTCGAGCGCGAGGTGGTGGTGCGCCCGAACGGGGAGGAGATCCCGTTCAGGATCGACCCGCTGCGCCGGCACCTGCTGCTCAACGGCCTCGACGACATCGGCCAGACCATGCAGCACGCGCCCGCCATCGATTCCTTCGAGGCGAAGCAGAAGGCTTCCCAGCCCTGGCTCTACGCCTGAGCCGACCCCACCCCGGGGGGCGTCCACCCGGGGCGTCTCCCGCGACCTGCCAGGAGACGTCCCCAGCATGCCGTCCAACAAGAAGCTTCTGATCCTTCCCGGCGACGGGATCGGCCCCGAGGTGGTGCGCGAGGTCCGCCGCGTCATCGACTGGATGGACCGCCGCCGCGCCGTCACCTTCGACATCGACGAGGGCCTCGTCGGTGGCTCGGCCATCGATGCCGAAGGCACGCCCTGTTCCGACGCCACCGTCGCCAAGGCCAAGGCGGCCGACGCGGTGCTGTTCGGTTCGGTTGGCGGGCCGAAATGGGACAGCCTGCCCTTCGAGCAGCGGCCCGAGCTCGGCATCCTGCGTCTGCGCAAGGACCTCGGCCTCTTCGCCAACCTGCGTCCCGCGGTGGTGCTCGATCCGCTGGTGGATGCCTCCTCCCTGAAGCCGGAGGTGGTGCGCGGCGTCGATATCATGGTGGTGCGCGAGACGGTCGGCGGCGTCTATTTCGGCGAGCCGCGCGGCGTCGAGACGCTGTCCGATGGCAAGCGCCGCGGCTTCGACACCGATGTCTACCACGAGGATGAGATCGCCCGCGTCGCGCGCGTGGCCTTCGACCTCGCCCGCAAGCGCCGCAACAAGGTGACCTCGGTCGAGAAGGCGAACGTCATGCAGTCCGGCCGCCTGTGGCGCGCCGTGGTGGGCGAGGTCCACAAGGCCGAATATGCCGACGTGGAGCTCGAGAACATGTACGCGGACAACTGCGCCATGCAGCTGTGCAGCCGGCCGAAGCAGTTCGACGTCATCCTCGGATCCAACCTGTTCGGCGACGTGCTCTCGGACCTGGCGGCGGCGCTGACCGGTTCGCTCGGCATGCTGCCCTCGGCGACGCTCGGCGCGGTCGATCCGGCCACGAACAAGCGCCACGCGCTCTACGAGCCGATTCACGGCTCGGCACCGGACATCGCCGGCAAGGGCATCGCGAATCCGCTCGCGCAGATCCTCTCCTTCGCGATGCTGCTGCGCTGGTCCTTCGGGATGGAGGAGGATGCGGCCCTTGTCGAATCGGCGGTGGGCAAGGTGCTCGCCGGCGGCCTGCGCACCGCGGACATCATGCAGCCCGGCATGGCGCGCGTCGGCACCAGCGTGATGGGGGAGGCCGTGGTGCGCGAGCTTGACAAGCTCGCTGCCTGAACCGCGTCCGCCCTGCCGTCGTCAGGGCAGGGCGTGGCATGGCCGCCATTTCCGCCGGCCGCATTTTCCTGGCGGAGGAGGGGTTGCGCACCACCCCCGCCTCCGCTATTTCCGCCGCCTCGCCGCGGTGGCGGCAAGGGCGCCCGTAGCTCAGCTGGATAGAGCACCAGACTACGAATCTGGGGGTCAGAGGTTCGAATCCTTTCGGGCGCGCCATCCCACCCTTCACCGCCGCAGACGATGCGCCCGTAGCTCAACTGGACAGAGCACCAGACTACGGATCTGGGGGTTGGGAGTTCGAATCTTCCCGGGCGCGCCACTTGCCTTCGCAAGCCGCAGCAGGCCGGGGCGCGGGACACTCGCCGTGCCGCGCGGAAGCCTCACGATCTGATCCGCGCCATTTCCGCCGCCGCGATGCGCGTCTGCTCCCGGGTCGTTTGATGACCTGGCGCTCCATCCCTCGCGACCGGAACGCCTGCGCCGCGCGCGCCATCGAAGCCCAGGTGCCCCCCTTGCCGCCTGGTTCGGCAAAGGGGGCCGCGTGATCGTCTGGAAGGCAATCACGCGCCACGGTTGATGAGCATCAGAGCCCGCCACCAGGATCAACCGGATCTTCACCTTAGTCATTCGCGCTATGGTTGTAAAACATATCCACTTCACAAATTCTTCGTTTGGTCGGGCACCGATCTCCGCCGTCTGCGTTCATCCAGTGGCCGATCACGGCGGGTTGCCGGGGTGTCATTCGGCGTGATCATGGGTAAAAGGGCGCAGTGACTATGACAGGTGTTCCCGAGATTGAGGCCGACTGGGCGCTTTTCCTCGATCTCGACGGCACCCTTATCGACATTGCGCCCACGCCAGATGCCGTCATCGTGCCCCCGGGCCTCCCGCCGGCGCTTGCAAGACTGTCGTCGCGGCTCGGGGGGGCCCTCGCCATCGTCAGCGGACGGGCGCGCGAAACGGTGGACCGCCTGCTCGCGCCTCTCCGGCCGCCCGGCGGCTTCGGCCACGGCGCCGAACTGCGGGGCGCGGCGGGCGGGCCCCTCTGCGACGATGCGATGCCCAGGATCCCGGCGGACTGGGTCGATCGCCTGGCCGCCTTCGCGGCAGGCCGCCCGGCGCTGCTCCTCGAACGCAAGCCGCACGGCGTCGCGCTGCACTTCCGCGCTGCGCCCGATCAGGGCGAGGCGGTGCGCAGGGCGATGGAAGGTCTCGTCGCCGAGCAGCCTGCCGCCTTCGCGGTGCTGCCGGCGCACATGGCCTTCGAGATTCGCCCGCGCGCGGCGAACAAGGCGCGCGCCGTGACGGCGCTGATGCAGGCGCCACCCTTCCGGGGCCGCCGCCCGGTCTTCGTCGGCGACGACGTGACGGACGAGGACGGCATGGCGGCGGCGCGGCGCCTCGGCGGTTTCGGCCTGCATGTGGGCCGGGACTTCACGGGCGGCCCGGCCCAGGTGCGCCGCTGGCTCGCCTGCGGCGCCGGATGCACCCAAGGGGAGGTCGCGCGTGGCCAATCTTGACCACGCCGTCATCGGCAACTGCGCCGTCGCGGCGCTGATCTCCTCGACCGCGCGGCTGGAATGGTTCTGCTTCCCGCGCCTGGACGGCGAGCCGGTGTTCAACGCCCTGGTCGGCGGCACCGATCCCGAGCGCGGCTTCATGGACGTGGTGCTGCGCGGCCAGGTCCATGCGAGCCAGCGCTACCGGCGCAACACCGCGGTGGTCGAGACGCTGCTGACCGACGAAGGCGGGGCGGCGCTGCGTGTCGTCGACTGCGCGCCGCGCCTGCGCCGCTTCGGGCGAGTCTACCGCCCGCCCATGGTGGTGCGGCGGCTCGAGCCGGTCTCCGGCCGGCCGCGCATCCGCATCCGCATCCGGCCCTCCTTCGACCATGGCGCCGATGCCGGGCGGACCAGCATCGGCAGCAACCACATCCGCTACGTCGGCACCGAGACGGTGATGCGCCTGACCACCGACGCGCCCCTCTCCTATGTCGCGGACGAGGCGGAGTTCGGCCTCGACCGGCCGGCGAACCTGATCCTCGGCGCCGACGAGAGCCTGCCCGAGGCGCCCGACACCGTCGCCCGGATGACGCTGACGGACACCGAGGGCTATTGGCTCGACTGGGTGCGCGGGCTGAACCTGCCCTTCGACTGGCAGGAGGCGGTGATCCGCGCCGCCATCACGCTGAAGGTGTGCTCCTTCGAGGATACGGGCGGCATCGTCGCCGCGCTGACCACCTCGATCCCCGAGGCGCCGGGCAGCGGGCGCTGCTGGGACTACCGCTTCTGCTGGCTGCGCGATTCCTTCTTCACCGTGGGCGCGCTGAACCGGCTGGGCGCGACGCGCACCATGGAAGGCTTCATGCGCTTCATCATGGATGCGGTTCCCGAGGGCTCGACCGGGCCGATCCCGCCGCTGTTCCCGATCGCGCCGCGTACCCGCGTCGAGGAGCGCATCGCGACGGCGCTGCCCGGCTTCCGCGGCGACGGTCCGGTGCGCATCGGCAACGCCGCCGGCGCGCAGATCCAGAACGACGGCTACGGCGCCATCGTCATGACCGCGGCGCAGATGTTCCACGACCAGCGCCTCGCGCGCGTCGGCGACATTTCCCTCTATCGCCAGCTCTGCGAACTCGGTGCCCAGGCGGAGCGCGCCGCCTTCGAGCCCGATGCCGGCCTGTGGGAATATCGCGGCCGCGCCCTGCCGCACACCCATTCGGCCGCGATGTGCTGGGCGGCGCTCGACCGGCTCGGCGCCATCGCCCAGCACCTCGGGCTCGAGGCCGAGGCGCGCGACTGGGACGGCCGCGCCGCGGTGCTGCGCGCGCGCATCCTGGAAGCGGCGACGGTGCCGGGCGAGGGATGGATCTCGGGCGTGCTGGACGGCACCCCGGTGGCCGATGCCTCGACCTTCCTGCTGCCGGAGTTCGGCCTGATCCGTGCGACCGACCCGCTCTTCCTGCGCACCGTCGAGGTGCTGGAGAAGCGCCTGGTGCGCGACGGCGCCGTGCTGCGCTACGACCACGAGGACGATTTCGGCCGGCTCGAGGTCGGCTTCGTCGTCTGCACCTTCTGGTACATCGACACGCTGGCGCGCATCGGCCGCAGGGAGGAAGCCCGGGCGCTCTTCGAACGCGCCCTGTCATGGCGCAATCACGTCGGGCTGCTGTCGGAGGATGTGGACCCCAGGACCGGAGCGCTCTGGGGCAATTTTCCGCAGACCTATTCGCAGGTGGGGCTGATACTTTCGGCCATGCGCCTGTCCCGGACATGGGAGGAAGGCCTTTGGCGCGCCTCGTGATCGTCTCCAACCGCGTGCCGCCGCCGAAGGCGAAGGGCGCGGCAAGCGCGGGCGGCCTCGCCGTCGCGCTGCAATCCTTCGTCGAGCCGGGAACGCTCTGGTTCGGCTGGTCGGGGCGCGTCTCCGAGCGGACCACCTCGCAGGCCCGCCTGGTCGAAGGCGGCGGCGTCACCTATGCCACGATCGACCTCGGGGCGGATGACTACGACCGCTTCTATGTCGGCTTCGCCAATTCCTCCCTCTGGCCGCTGCTGCATTTCCGGCTCGGGCTGATGCGCTACCGGCGGGAGGACTTCGAGGGCTATCTCTCGGTCAACGATTCCTACGCCGCGGTGCTGGCGCCGCTGCTGCAGCCCGACGACATGATCTGGGTGCACGACTACCACCTGATCCCCTTCGCCGATGCCCTGCGGGCGAAGGGCTTCAAGGGCCGGATCGGCTTCTTCCTGCATATCCCCTTCGTGCCGGCCTCGGTGCTGGACGCCCTGCCGCCGGCGCGGGCGCTGATGCGCGCGCTCTGCGCCTACGACGTGGTGGGCTTCCAGACGCGCACGCACCTGAAGGACTTCCTGGACTGCGCGCACCGGTTCAGCGGCTTCGCGGTGAAGGGCGAGTCGGTGGTGACCGAGGGCCGCCGCGTGCGCGCGATCGCCGACCCGATCGGCATCGATGCCCCGGCCTTCGCACGGATCGCCGCGCGGTCCACCGGCACCGCCTACATCCAGCGCATGAAGGAGAGCCTGGCGGGACGCGAGCTCACGATCAGCGCGGACCGGCTGGACTACTCCAAGGGGCTGCCCAATCGCTTCGAGGGCTTCGCGCGGCTGCTCTCCCGCTTCCCGCAGCAGCACCGGCGCGTCTCCATGCTGCAGATCGCCGCCCGCTCGCGCGAGGACGTCGCGGAATACCAGGTGCTGCGGCGCGAGCTCGACCGCCTGGCCGGCGACATCAACGGCCGCTTTTCCCAGTTCGACTGGGTGCCGCTGCGCTACATGACGCAGACGGTGGCGCGGACCAAGCTCGCGGGGCTGTTCCGCATCGCGCGGATCGGCCTGGTCACGCCGCTGCGCGACGGCATGAACCTGGTGGCGAAGGAATTCGTCGCCGCGCAGGACCCCGCCGATCCCGGCGTGCTCGTTCTCTCCCGCTTCGCGGGCGCGGCGGAGGAACTGTCCGATGCGCTGCTGGTCAACCCCTTCGACCCCGACGAGATCGCCGAGGCGATGAACGCCGCGCTGGAGATGCCGCTCGAGGAGCGGCAGGAGCGGCACGCGGTGTTGCGGCGCGCGGTGTTCGATGTGACGGCGGCGCGGTACTGCAACGTCTTCGTGGAGGCGCTGAAGGCGGCGTGAGCCGCGGGGTCAGGCGCCGCGGAACACCGCGCCTTCGGCCAGGCGACGCGGCCCGCCCGGGTCGTGGGCGGGCAGGATGACGGTCGGCTCCTGCGCCGCGAAGGCCTTGATGGCGCGCAGCGTGGCGACCGACAGGGCCGGGTCGTTGGTCACGCCATCGGCCTTCTCCTCCCGCAGATTGGCCTCGTCATAGGTGGCGTCGCCGGCGAGGAACCATGTCACGCCGTCCCCCCGCACGATGACCGAGGCATGCCCGGCGGCATGGCCCGGCGTCGGCACCAGCAGGATGCGGCCGTCGCCGGTGATGGCGTGCGAGGCGGGGAAGGGGCCGACCGGCGACCCATCCATCGTCACCAGCTCCGGCTTGAACCAGGTCGGCCAGCGTTGCGGCAGGCAACCCATCATCATGCCCTTGAACCCGCGTGACGCCTCGTAGCTCTCGCGCGGGGCGATGATGCGGGTGTGCGGGACGTGGTCGAGCCCGCCCGTATGGGCGTGGTGGAAATGGGTGAGGACCACCGCCGAGAGATCGCGCGCGGGGTCAAGGCCCATGGCGTCGAGCCGCGGGCCGATCTCTTCCCGCGGTGCGACCCTGATGATGACCTCCTTGGTGAAGAACGGGTTCCAGCGCGGCAGATAGCCGGGAACGGAGTTCCGCCAGGTGTCGCCGCGATCGACGGCTTCTCGCAGCGCGAGGGATTCGACCTCCGCCGCATCGCGCTGCTGGGCTGGGCCGAGGCGCAGCGCAACGAGCGCCTGCGCGACATGATGCGGCTTCACTACGGGGCGTTCCGCGAGGGGCTGCAGCGCCTCGCCGCGGCCTGGAGGGCGGCCGGCACGATCCGCGCCGATGCCGATCCCGCCGCGGTGGCCGAGGCCCTGCTTTCGCTGGTCCTCGGCCATGTCGTCCACGCCGCCGTGCCGGGCAGCGGCGGGCCCGAGGCGCTGGCGCGCGGCCCGTCCGGGCTGCGAGGATAGGAGGAGTGCGCTACTCTCCGCGCAGCGCCTCCGGCGTCACCCTGCCGAGTTCCGTCAGCAGCAGCGGCCATCCGCGCAGCCCTTCCTCGAGCGAGGAGAGCCGGAAGAACTCGTTCGGCGCGTGCACGTCCTCATCCGGCATGGCGTAGCCGAACATCAGCGTGTCGAGGCCGAGCATTTCCCGGAAGATCGCCGTGATGGGCAGCGTGCCGCCGATGCGCGCGCGCACCGGCGCGCGGCCCGTGGTCTGCCGGATGACGCTTTCGGCGGCGGCCAGCAGCGGATGGCCTTCGCGCAGGGTGAAGGCCGGGGAGCCGGCGTCCTGCGGCGGGAATTCCAGCGCCACGCCGGCCGGTGCCCGGGCCAGCAGGTGCCCGCGCAGCAGGGCCTGCGCGCGGGCGGGATCCTGCCCGGGGCCGAGGCGCATGGTGAACTTCGCATGGGCCTCGCAGGGCAGCACGGTCTTGCTGCCGGCCCCGGTGTAGCCGCCCCACATGCCGTTGACCTCGATGGTCGGGATGAGGGTGATGCGCTCGCGCAGGCCGAGGGCGGGGTCGCCATAGGGCGCCGCGCCGATCGCGCCGTAGAACTCGGCCTCGTTCATCGCCAGCGCCGCGGCGTCTTCGCGCTCGCGCGGGCCGATCGGGGCCAGGTCGTCCATGAAGCCGGCGACGGCGATGCGGCCCTGCTCGTCGTGCAGCGTCGCGATCAGCCGCGCCAGTTCATGGTTCGCGTTGCGCACCGCGCCGCCGTAGCGGCCCGAATGCATGTCCTTCGATGCGGTGCGGAGCGTGACCTCGAGCTTGGTCAGCCCGCGCGAGCCGACATTGACCGTGGGCAGGGTCGTGCTGGCGCGCCCGCCATCGGCCGAGATCACGGCATCCGCCGCCAGCGCGTCCCGGTTGCGCTCGATCAGGGCGGGCAGGGAGGGGCTGCCGATTTCCTCCTCGCCCTCGAGGAAGAAGCGGATGTTCACCGGGCAGCCGCCCGCGGCGATGAAGGCGGCGACGGTCTCGACCGCGATCAGGGTCGAGCCCTTCACGTCCGAAGCCCCGCGCGCATAGAGCCGCCCGTCGCGGATGGTCGGCTCGAAGGGCGGGGTGGTCCAGAGGGCGATCGGGTCGGGCGGCTGCACGTCGTAGTGGCCATAGACGATCAGCGTCGGCCTGCCGGGAGCGCCTGTCCAGGAACCGGTCACCGCCGGCTGTCCGCCGCCTTCCAGCAGGCGGACGTCGGACAGCCCGGCCTCCTTCAGCCTCGCCGTCAGGAAGTCCCGCGTCGCCTTCATCCCGTCGGCACAGGACGGGTCGGTGCTGACGCTGGGCAGGCGCAGGAGCGCCTTCAGCCGCTCCAGGATCTCGTCCTTGCGCGCCACCAGCGCCTCGGCCACCGCTTCGCTCATGCTGCATCCCTCGACTGCACGGGCGCAGCCTAGACCGGCCGGGCCGGCGGTTGCAGAGTGCCCGCCAGGAATACCGGGGGAAGAAATGGGGATGGGACGTCCACCGAGCACGGCCGAGCGCCGCGCGGCCTTTCGCGCGGTCCTGGCGGGCGATGCCTGCATCCATCCCGCTTCCGTGCATGATCCCATCGCCGGGCGCATCGCCGCCGATCTCGGATTCGAGGCGGCGATGTTCGCGGGTTCCGTCGCCTCCCTGACCGTGCTCGGCGCGCCGGACCTCATCGTGCTGACGCTGACGGAATTCGCCGACCAGGCGCGACGCATCTGCCGCGCCGGCGCGCCGCCGCTGCTGGTCGATGCCGACCACGGCTACGGCAATGCGCTGAACGTCATGCGCACGGTCGAGGAACTGGAGACCGCCGGCATCGCCGCCCTGACCATCGAGGACACCGACCTGCCGCGCGGCCATGGCGTCGCCGAGCCGGGGCTGCTCAGCCTCGAGGCCGGCCTGGGCAAGATGCGCGCGGCCGTCGCGGCGCGGCAGGATCCGGGCCTCGTCGTCGTCGCGCGCACCAGCGCGCTGAACCTCGCCAGCCTCGACGAGGCGGTGCGACGGGCCAGGGCCTATGCTGCCTGCGGCGCCGACGCGCTGTTCTTCACCGGGGTGAATGAGTGGGAGCAGCTCGCCGCGATCCAGGCGGTGGCCGGCGGGTTGCCGATCATCCTCGGCGGCACGCCGCCGAGGATGGCGGACAAGGCGCGCCTCGCCGCCCATGGCGTGCGCGTCGCGCTGCAGGGCCACCAGCCCTTCGCCGCCGCGGTCGCCGCCGTCCACGCCACGCTGAAGGCGCTGCGCGAGGGCACCGCGCCCGCCGACCTGCAGGGCGTCGCCCCGGCCCCGATGATGAAGGCCGTGACGCGCGAAGCCGACTACGCCGCCTGGACCCGCGACTTCCTCTGAGACCGGACGAGACCGCCATGCCCGTCAATCCCGAGACCCTGGCCGAACTCCAGACCAAGTACCTGGTGCTGCATGAATTCGTGAAGGCGGCCAGGAACCGCCTGGATGCGAACATCTGGGACTACCTCGTCGGCGCCACCGAGACCGAGACCACCATGCGGCGCAACCGCATGGGCATCGATGCGCTCGCCTTCCGTCCGCGCGTGCTGCGCGACGTGTCGGAGATCGACACCACTTCGACCCTGTTCGGCAGGCGGGTGCGCCTGCCGGTGATGCTCGCGCCGGTGGGCGGGCTCGAATCCATCGCCGTCGGCAGCAACGGCGCGGCGACGGCGGGGGAGGGTGCCTCGGCCTTCGGCGTGCCGATCATGGTCAGCAGCGTGACCCGGCCGGGCCTCGAGACCACCGCGGCGGCGACGCCGGGGATGAAGATCTACCAGCTCTACGTGCGCGGCGACGCAGCCTTCATCGAGGACAGCATCCAGCGCGCCAGGGCGCATGGCTACGACGCCTTCTGCCTGACGGTGGACACCGCGATCTATTCCCGCCGCGAGCGCGACATCGCCCGCCGTTTCGCCAAGCCGTGGCGCGCCACCGCCACCGGCGACGCGCAGCGCCACCAGGCCCGGCTGAACTGGGACGACGTGAAGCGCATCCGGGACATGCACCCGGACCTGCCGCTGATCCTCAAGGGCATCGCGACCGGCGAGGACGCGATGATCGCCTGCGAGCACGGGGTCGAGGTCGTCTATGTCTCGAACCACGGCGGCCGCCAGCTCGATGCCGGGCGCGGCTCGATCGAGGTGCTGCCCGAGGTGGTGCAGGCCGTCGCCGGCCGCGCGAAGGTCTGGGTGGATGGCGGCTTCTCGCGCGGGACCGACGTGGTGAAGGCGCTCTGCCTCGGGGCCGAATGCGTCGGCCTCGGCCGGCTCTACTGCTATGCGCTCGCGGCCGACGGCGCGGCCGGCGTGGTGCGGATGCTCGAGATCCTGGAGAACGAGATCCGCTCCTGCCTCGGGCTGCTCGGCGCGACCTCGGTGGCGCAGCTCGGCCCGGGCTTCGTGCATGCGGCGATGCCGACGAACCTGCCGCATGTGCACAGCGCCTTCCCGCTGCTGCGGCTGGACGATTCCGGCTATTGAGCCCGCCCGGGCCGGAACGAAGTCCCGTTCGCGAACTGCTCGCGAACGCCGCCTTCGTCCGGCTGTGGGCGGCCGGCGGCCTGACCAACTCGATGCGCTGGGTGGAGATGCTGGTCAGCGGGCTCTTCGCCTATGAGCTGACCGCATCGGCCTTCGACGTCTCGCTGGTGCTGATGGCGCGCGCGCTGCCGATGCTGACGGCGGGGGCGATCTCGGGGGCGCTCGCCGAAAGCCTCGACCGCAAGAAGCTGCTCATGGCCGGCCAGGCCGCGACGGCGGTGGGGGCGATGGTCATCGCCGCGCTGGCGGCGGGCGGCGTGCTCACGCTCTGGCACCTGTTCCTCAACGGGATGCTGGGCGGCCTGGTCTGGACCAACGAGCTCGCGACGCGGCGGCGGATGGTGGCGGAAGCGGCGGGGCCGCACCGCATCGTCCAGGCCGTCGCCTTCGACACCATGACGGGCAGCACGACGCGTATGGTCGGCCCGCTCGCGGGCGGCATCTTCTACCAGACGGTCGGCGTGACGGCGGCCTACGTCATCGCCTCGGTCGTCTACGTGGTCGCCTTCGGCCTGGTCTCGGGCGTGCGGCACGAGCAGGAGCGCCGGCGCCTGGTGCCGCGGCGCCTCGCGCACGAGGTGGCCGAGGCGCTGCGCATCGCCCTGCGGATGCCGGTGCTGCGCCTGGTGCTCGGCGTCACCATCGTGATGAACGTCTTCGGCTTCTCCTACACGGCGATCCTGCCGGCCTTCGGGGCGGTGGCCTTCGGGGCGAGCCCGGCGGCGGTCGGTCTGCTCGCCGCGGCCGAGCCCTTCGGGGCGCTGCTGGCAGGGCTGGCGCTCGCTCTCCGGCGCGGGGCGGCGCCGGGATGGGCGGTGCTCGCCGCGGGCTCGGCCGGTTTCCTCGCGGTGCTGCTGCTCGCGGCGCAGTCGCCGTCGCTCAAGGGGGCCGTGCTGCTGCTGATGGTGGGCGGGGTGGGCACGGCGGCCTTTTCCAGCCTGCAGACCGGGCTGGTGATGATGCATGCGCCGCTCGAGGCGCGTTCGCGCATCCTCGGCCTGACCACCACCTGCATCGGCATGGGGCCGCTCGGGGTGCTGGCGGTGGGGTTCCTGGCCGATGCCTTCGGCCCGCGCGATGCGGTCGCGGGAATGGCGGCCGTGGGGCTGGTCGCGCTCGCGCTGGTGCTCTGCCTGGCGCGCGACCGATCGTAACCATGGCGGCGACGGTGACGCGCGGTCCGGCATGGGCTACACGGGCAGAGGATCGCGATGGCCCAGCTTTTCCGCGAGCGTGCCTTCAGGCGATCAATCGTCGGTAGCGGACGGCTGCGTTCCGCTACCAGGGGGAATTCCGGTCGCCGGTCGGGCACGGAGTGCGAAGGACTGCCGATGATGACGCCACCCGACCCCAGCCGCCGCATCCTCGTGATCGAGGACGAGGCCCTGGTGGCGATGCTGATCGAGGACGCGCTGCTCGATGCCGGCTTCGGTGTGATCGGCCCCGCGCGCTCCGTTGCCGAGGCTCTCGAGATGCTGGCGGCCGAGCAGCCGGCGGCGGCGGTGCTGGACCTCAACCTCGGCGGCGAGAATTCCATCCCGGTGGCCGACGCGCTGCTCGCGCGCGGCATCCCGTTCCTGGTGGCGACCGGCTATGGCTCGGCAGGGCTGCCGCAGACCTACCGGCACGTCCCGGTGCTGCCCAAGCCTTACGACCCCGCCGATCTCACCCTGCTGGTCGAGCGGCTCTGCCAGGGACGCTGAAGCCCTCGCGCGGCAATCGCCGAAAGCTGCGCCTTCGCGCCGGCGCCCCTTCGGGAGCCCGGCCCCGCGGGCCGTGGGCCGGACCTTCGTCCGCTTGGTATCAGACCGCGGCGCTGTGGCGCGCCGGCAGGGGCTTGAGATAGGCGTCGAAGCAGGCGGCGAGGTGCCGCAGGAAGGGCCGCCCGGCAGGCGTCATGGCCAGCCGGCCCGCCTGCCGCGAGACGAGGCCGTCCCCGACCAGCGCATCGATGCGATCGCCGGCGCCCGCCATCACCTCCGCCGGCACATCCGCTTCGGCTATGCCGCCCTCGCACATGATGCGCTCTATCAGCCGGGCCCGCAGGCGATCCTCGGCGCTCAGCGCCCGGCCCCGCGCGGTCGGCAGGCGGCCCGCCTCGACGGCGGCGAGCCAGCGCCTCTCGTCGGCCTCGTTCTGCACGTAGCCGCGCGGCGCCGCGCCGATCGCCGAAGCGCCGAACCCGATCAGGAAGGGGGCGGTGTCGGTGGTGTAGCCCTGGAAGTTGCGGCGCAGGCGGCCGCTGGCGGCGGCAAGGGCCATCGCATCCCCCGGCCGCGCGAAGTGATCGAGGCCGATCGCGACATAGCCCGCGCCGGTCAGCACGCGCGCGGCGGCCTCGGCCTGGCGCATGCGCAGCGCGGCGTCGGGCAGGTCCTCCACGCGGATGCCCTTCTGGTGGGGCTTCATCCAGGGAACATGCGCATAGCCGAAGACGGCGATGCGGTCGGCGCCGCAGCCGGCGGCGAACCGCGCGGAGTCCTCGACCTCGGCGACGCCCTGGGCGGGCAGGCCGTAGATCAGGTCCATGTTGATGCCGGTGACGCCGAGCGCGCGCAGCCCGCGCACCGCGGCCTCGACCTGCGCGGGCGGCTGGATCCGGCCGATCCGGGCCTGGACCTCGGGCGAGATGTCCTGCACGCCGAGGCTCGCGCGCGTCAGGCCGATGCCGCCCAGCGCCTCGAGCAGGTCGTCGCCGAGGGTGCGGGGGTCGAGCTCGGCGGCGACCTCGGCGCCGGGGCGGAAGGCGAAGAGGCCGCGCAGCGATGCCGCGAGGCTGCGCAGGCC
>JAFADX010000316.1 GCA_023424475.1 Pseudomonadota bacterium | reverse complement strand
GGCCGGTCCCGCCCCGGCGCGCAATGCCGCGCTGCCGGCGCCGGGGGCGCATGCCTGCGGGCACTACGCCTGCTATTCCTGGGCCTGGTCGCCCTATTTCCGCGGCCGCCTGATCCGCGGCGCGCTGCACATCCGCCCCGGGCCGCGCGGCACCCTGCGCGCCGGCTACACCGAAAGCGTCATGGGCCGCGCCGCCGTGTTCGAGGGCGAGGTCACGGTCGGGGCGCGCTGCCTCCAGATCTCCATCCGCGGCACGGCCGAGACGGTGATGGCGCTCTTCATCGTCCTGTTCCTGCCCGGCCCGCCGGCCAGCGCGCTGGCCGGCATGATGGCCGGGACCAGCCTGGTCGCGCCGGATCCGCTGCCCTCGGCGACCCGCTTCGTCGCGATCCGTGTGCCGGGTCCGCCGGATGCGACCAACCGCTACCTCGAGCCCGGGGAGTCGCTCGCGGAGGACCTCGCCGCGCAGGGCCTGCGCCTGGCGGACCCGGCGGCGATCGACGCCCTGCTTGCCGCCACGCTGGCCGGGCCGGACGGGCGGCGGCCCGGGGTGGACATGATCGCGGCCGCCGAGCAGACGCGCCTGTCAGAGGCGCTCGATCCGATCTACGTCGCGGCCGGGGTGCCGTGAGGCATCAGGCGGCGGGCAGCGCCCGCCAGCCGATGTCCCGCCGGCAGAAGCCCTCCGGCCAGTCGATCGCATCGACCGCCGCATAGGCCGCGGCCCGGGCTTCCCCGAGGCTCGCGCCGGTGGCGGTGATGCCGAGGACGCGGCCGCCGGTCGCGATCAGGGCGCCGTCCTCCCGCCGCGCCGTGCCGGCGTGGAAGACCTGCACGCCCGGGACCTGTGCCGCGCGCTCGAGGCCGCGGATCTCGCTGCCCTTGGCGTAGGCGCCCGGATAGCCCTTCGCGGCCATCACCACGACGAGGGAGTGCAGCGGTTCCCAGCGCAGGTCGAAGGCGGCGAGTTCCCCGTCGCAGGCGGCGAACAGCGCGGGCAGCAGGTCGCTCCGCAGGCGGACCATCAGCGCCTGGCATTCGGGATCGCCGAAGCGGACGTTGAACTCGATCAGGCGCGGGCCGTCGGCGGCGATCATCAGCCCGGCGAAGAGCACGCCGCGGAAGGGGGCGCCGCGCTTCGCCATCTCGTCCAGCACGGGCTGGACGATGCGGGACATGGTCGCCTCCTGCATCGCCTGGTCGAAGACGGGCGGGGGCGAATAGGCGCCCATGCCGCCGGTATTGGGGCCGGTGTCGCCATCGAAGGCACGCTTGTGGTCCTGCGCGGCGCCGAGCGGGATCGCCGTCCTGCCGTCGCAGAGGGCGAAGAAGGAGACCTCCTGCCCGACCAGGCATTCCTCGACCAGCACGGTCGCGCCGGACTGGCCATGGATGCGGGATTCCATGATGTCGGCGATGGCGGCCTCGGCTTCCTCGACCGTCGCGGCGACGACCACGCCCTTGCCGGCGGCGAGGCCGTCGGCCTTCACCACGATCGGCGCGCCCTGGGCACGCACATAGGCCCTGGCCGCCGCCGGGTCGGTGAAACGCTGCCACCTCGCGCCGGGGGCGCCGGCGGCATCCGCGACCTCCCGGGTGAAGGCCTTGCTGCCCTCGAGGCGCGCGGCGGCCTGGCTCGGGCCGAAGCACTTGATCCCCGCGGCGGCGCAGGCATCGGCGAGGCCCGCGACCAGCGGCGGTTCGCCGCCGACCACCACCAGGTCGACCGCCTTCGCCTGCGCGAAGGCCACCAGGGCCGGGATGTCGAGCGAATCGATCGGGACGCATTCCGCGACCTCGGCGATGCCGGCATTGCCGGGTGCGCACCACAATGTGCTCAGCAGCGGCGAGGCCGCGATCGCCCAGCACAGCGCGTGTTCACGACCGCCGCCGCCGACCACCAGGACCTTCATCGCGCGCACCCCCGCTTTGGACGCGGCCGCGCCTTAGCATAGGGTGGCCGGATGGACACCCCGGCGACCACGAACATCCCGGAATATGGCGTCGCGGACCTGGCGGGGGCGATTCGCCGCACGCTCGAGGGCGCCTTCGGCCGCGTGCGCGTGCGCGGCGAGATCACCGAGATGAAGCGGTATCCCTCCGGGCACGTCTATCTCTCGCTCAAGGACGCCGACGCGAAGATCGAGGCGGTGATCTGGAAGTCCGCCGTGCGCAACCTCGGCACCCTGCCCGAGAACGGGGTGGAGATGATCGCGACGGGGCGCATCTCCACCTATGCCGACCGCTCGAAGTACCAGCTCGTCATCGAGCGGCTGGAATATGCCGGCGAGGGCGCGCTGCTCGCGCGCATCGAGGCGCTGCGCAAGCGCCTGCTGGAAGAAGGCCTGTTCGACGAGGCGCGCAAGAAGCCCATCCCGCGCCTGCCCGCCGTGATCGGCGTGGTGACCTCCGAGAAGGGCGCGGTCATCCAGGACATCCGCACCACCGTCGCGCGGCGCTTCCCCCGCCGGATCCTGCTGTGGCCCGTGATGGTGCAGGGGCAGGGGGCGGCCGAGCAGGTCGCCGCCGCCATCCGCGGCCTCGATGCCATCGCGCCGGGCGGGCGGGTGCCGCGGCCGGACGTGCTGATCGTCGCGCGCGGCGGCGGCTCGCTCGAGGACCTGATGGCCTTCAACGAGGAGATCGTCGTCCGCGCCGCCGCTGCCTGCTCCATCCCGCTGATCAGCGCGGTCGGGCACGAGACGGACACGACGCTGATCGACTTCGCCTCCGATCGCCGGGCACCGACGCCGACCGCGGCCGCCGAGCTGGCCGTGCCGGCGCGGGCCGAACTCGCCGCCGCGCTGGCGCAGACGGGCGCGCGGCTGGCGCAGGCG
>JAFADX010000094.1 GCA_023424475.1 Pseudomonadota bacterium | reverse complement strand
CCGGTGCCGGTTCCGACAGATCGGAACATGCTCTAGCGCATCGCCGTGCCGATCTCCTCCGGCATCGCGCAGATCCCGGCCATGCGCAGGCGGGCGGAAAACCGGGCATCCGCCGTGATCACGGCGAAGGGGATGGCGAGCAGCAGGGAGGCGAGGACCGGCAGCGCGAGCAGCAAGGCCAGCGGCGAGGCCAGGGCGAAGAGCCAGGTCAGCACCAGGCCGGCCGCGGTGGGCGGCCAGAACTGCCGGGCCGCATCGGCCCAGGTCACGCCGCGATCGGCCCGGTTCTGCGGCGCCCAGCCCATCCCGAGCCCGAAGGGCAGGGCCGCCAGGAACAGCGTCTGGGCCATCAGCCGGGCCGGTTCCATCAGGGTGGTGAAGGCGATCTCGGCCACCGCGCCGCGAAGGAACGCGGTGCGCCCGCCGTAGCGCGCGGCCAGCGCCGGCTTCAGCAGCACCTCGGCATAGCCGGCGAGCTTCGGGGCGTAGTGGCAGGCCCAGGTCGCGAAGAGCAGAGCGGCGAGCGATGCCGTGGGCGTCGCCGCCCCGCCGCCGGTCAGGGCGTTGGCCGCTGCCAGGACGAGGATCGCGCACCACAGCGGCGCGCCGAGGAAGAGCAGCATCGCCTGCACCAGCTGCCAGCGGGCCATCGGCGTCAGGCCGGGCAGGCGCAGCAGGGAGAGGTACTGCATGTTGCCTGCCGCCCAGCGCAGGTCGCGGGTCACGAAGTCGCCGAAGGTGGGGGGGTTGCCCTCGGCGCTGCCGGTGTCGTCGGGCAGCACGCGGACCTTCCAGCCGGCGGCGTGCAGGCGCGTGGCCTCCACCTGGTCGTGGGAAAGGATGCGCGAGCCGTCCGGCAGCGCTTCGAGCCGGCAGTGCTCGCGGAAGGGTGCGATGCGGATCAGCGCGTTGTGGCCCCAGTAGGGGCCCTCATCGCCCTGCCACCAGGCCTGGCCGGTGGCCCAGGCGCGCATGCCCTGGCGCATGCCGAACTGAAAGAGCCGCGGGAAGGCGGCCGTCGCGGGGCGCCCGTGGATCAGCTGCTGCAGGATGGCCAGCCGGTCGTCGGCCTCCATGCAGGCGACGAGGCGCAGCACCGCCGCCGCCGTCATCTCGGAATCGGCATCGAGGCAGAGGAGGTAGTCGAGGCCGGAGGCATGATGGTCGAGGAAATCCATCACGTTGCCGGCCTTGAAGCCTTCGTTCACGGCCCGGCGCCGGTAGCGGACCTCCGGGCGGTCCGCGGCGAAGGCCCGGACCGCCGCCTCCTCGGCCTCCGCAGCGGGGCCGGCGGGGGTGTCGGAGACTACCCACAGCGCGAAGCGATCGGCCGGCAGGGCATCGAGCATCCGGCCCAGGGGCGGCAGCACGGCCGCCATGTCCTCATCGCGCACGCAGAGGGCGATGGCGGTGCGGCCGCGCGGCGGGCCCGGGCGCGCGGCCCGCAAGGCCGGCAGGACCGCCGCCGGCGGGTCCTCCGCGCCCAGCAGGATCGCCAGCCCGGCCAGGGCATTGGCGGCCGAGAGGGCGCTCCAGGGCACCGTCTCGGCGAAGCAGAGGAGGATCAGGACTTCCCACCCCGTCCAGCCGCCCGGCGCCAGCACGGCGACGGCCAGCGCAACGAGTCCCGCCGTGACGGCGAGCGTGAGGGCAAGAAAGAGGCTCCGCCGGAGCACAGGCGACTCGGTCGGCAGGCGCGGCCTCCTGCGCCGCTGAGGGGCCGGCGCCGGCCTCACCCGGGGCGCGCGGGGCGCCCCGGGCCGGTGATCATTCGCCGATGGCGCCGGAAATCCAGGCCTTCAGCGCGCCTTTCGGCATGGCGCCGACCTTGGTCTCGACCGGCTTGCCGTCCTTGAACAGGATCATGGTGGGGATGCCGCGCACCGCGTATTCGGTCGGCGTCATCGGGTTGTCGTCGATGTTCACCTTCGCGACGGTCAGCTTGCCCGCATATTCGGTGGCGAGCTCGTCCAGGATCGGCGCCACCATGCGGCACGGGCCGCACCACTCGGCCCAGAAGTCCACGAGCACCGGGCCCGGTGCCTCGAGGACGTCCTGCTTGAAGGTGTCGTCCGAGACGGGCTTGGTCATGTCACCCATCGGGGGGATGTCTCCATGAGGGGGCGGGGGCGGAAGGCCCCCGCGCTTGTATCAGAAATCGTGCGCCGCCCGCGCCGGGTCAAGCGTGCGGCGCAGCACCGTCCCGCGGCGCATCGGCTGCGGCCGGCGGTCGCCAGCCGAGGACGCGCGACTTCACCTTCTCGCGCACGGTCTGGAAGACGACATAGAGCATCGGGATCATGAAGATGCCGATCGAGGATGCCGCGAGCATGCCCCAGAAGACCGGGGTGCCGACGGCCCGGCGGCTGATCTCCGAGGCGCCATGGGCGACCACGAGCGGGTAGAGCCCCAGGATGAAGGCGAAGGAGGTCATCATCACCGCGCGGAAGCGCAGCTTGGCGCCCTGGATCGCCGCCTCCTGGATGGACTTGCCGGCGTGTTCGCGCTGCTCCTTCGCGAATTCGATGATCAGGATGCCGTTCTTCGCCGCGAGGGCGATGAGCACCACGATGCCGACCTGGGCATAGAGGTCGAGCGCCAGCCCCGCCGGCCCGATGGAGACGATGGCGCCGAGCACGCCCACCGCGACCGAGAGCAGGACGGGCACCGGGATGGTCCAGGATTCGTAGAGGCCGACCAGGAAGAGGAAGGCGAAGAGCACCGCCAGGGCGAGGATCACGCCGGTCTGCCCGGAGGCGGCCTTCTCCTGGTAGGCGGTGCCGGTCCATTCGAAGGAATAGCCTTGGGGCAGCGTCGCGTTGGCGACGCGTTCCATCGCCGCGAGGCCGTCGCCGGAGGACCGGCCGGCCGCCGGCTCGCCATTGATCGTGAGGCTGCGGACGTTGTTGTAGCGGATGATGCTCTGCGGCCCGAATTCGATGCGCGCATCGGCGAGCGCCCGCAGGGGGATCATCTCCCCGTCCCGGTTGCGGACATGCACGCGGTAGATGTCGGGAATGCCCGCGCGGTCCGTCATCTCGGCCTGCAGGCTGACCTTCCAGGTGCGGCCGAAGAGGTTGAAGTCGTTCACATAGGCGCCGCCCATCGCGGAAGAGAGGGCGGAGAAGATGTCGTTGAGCGACAGCCCGAGCACCTGCGCCCGGTCGCGGTCGATGTCGAGGAAGATCGACGGGTTGTTGGCCGCGAAGGTCGAGAAGACGCGCGTCAGCGCCGGGTCCTGGTTCGCGGCCAGCACCAGGGCGCGCATCACCGCGGCCATCTCTGCCACCGGCCGGCCCTCGAGGTTCTGCAACTGGAACTCGAAGCCGCCCGAGGTGCCGAGGCCGATGATCGGCGGCAGGTTGAAGGGAATGATCTGCGCCGGAACCCCGGCCGTCTCCCGCGCTACCTGCGCGATCAGCGCGTTGACGCCGAGCCCGGGCGCCGCGCGTTCCTCGAAGGGTTGGAGCGTCAGGATGAGGAAGGCCGTGTTGGACTGCGCCAGGCCGTTGAGCATGGAATAGCCGGTGATGGTGACGACGTCGCGCACGCCATGCAGGTTGCGCACCACCGCCTCGACCTGCTTCGCGATGTCGAGCGTGCGGTTGAGGCTCGCGCCTTCGGGCAGGCGGACCTCGACGAAGAAGGCCCCCTGGTCCTCCTGCGGCAGGAAGCCCGTCGGCGTGCGGCTGCCGGCCCCGATGATGCCGGCCATGAAGGCGCCGAGCAGCAGGATCGAGACCAGGGCCACGCGCACGAGGCGCGCCACCAGCCCGGCATAGCCGTCCCGCACCCGGTCGATGCCGCGGGAGATGCGGCCCATGATGCCCTTCTTCGGACCGTGATGGGCCGAGAGCAGCACGCCGCAGAGCGCGGGCGAGAGCGTCAGCGCATTGATCGCCGAGAAGAACATGCCGACCGAGACGGTCACCGCGAACTGGCGGAACAGCTCGCCCGAGATGCCGGGGATGAAGGCGAGCGGCACGAAGACCGACAGCAGCACCAGCGTGATGGCGACGATCGGCGCGGTGATGGTCTCCATCGCCTTCTTCGTCGCATCCTTCACGGAGAGCGTGTGGTCGGCCTCCATCGTCGCTTCCACCGCCTCGACCACCACGATGGCGTCGTCCACCACGATGCCGATGGCGAGGACCATGGCCAGCAGCGAGACCGTGTTGGCCGAGTAGCCCATGGCGTTGAGCACGACGAAGGTCGCGATCAGGCTGACCGGCACGGCGATGAGCGGGATGACCGTCGCGCGCACGGAGCCGAGGAAGATGAAGACCACGAGCACGACGAGAACGAAGGCCTCGATGAGGGTCTTGATGACCTCGTCGATGGTCAGCTTCACGAAGGTGGTGGTGTCGTAGACCACTGCGTATTCGAGGCCGTCGGGGAAGCGGGCCGACAGCTCGCGCATGGCGCGCGCCACGGCGTCGGCCGTGCCGACCGCATTGGCCCCGGGGGCGAGGTAGATCTGGATGCCGATCGCGTCCTGGCCGTTGAGGCGCGTTCCGACGTCCTCGTTCCAGGCGCCGAGCTCGATGCGCGCCACGTCCCGCACCCGCAGGGCCGAGCCGTCCGCGTTGGCGCGCACCACGATGTTGCCGAACTCCTCCGCGCTCTGCAGGCGCCCGGTGGTGCGGATGTTGAGCTGGTAGGAGGTGTCGTTGCTCATCGGCTGCGCGCCGACGCGGCCGAGGGGAGCGACCTGGTTCTGCGCGCGGATGGCGTTGACGATGTCCGCCGGCGTCAGGTTCAGCGCGGTCAGGCGGTCGGTCTCGAACCAGATGCGCATGGCGTAGTCGCGCGCGCCGAACATGACGGCGTCGCCCACGCCGGGGACGCGCTTCAGCACGTCCATCAGGTTGATCGTGGCGTAGTTCGACAGGAACAGGTTGTCCTGCTGCCCGTTGGTCGAACGCAGCGTGATCACCTGCAGCAGCGCCGAGGACTTCTTGCGGACCGACAGCCCCTGGCGCTGCACCTCCTCGGGCAGCTGGGCGAGGGCCAGCTGCACGCGGTTGTTCACGTTGGTGGTGTTCTGGTCCGGGTCGGTGCCGACGCGGAAGGAGACCGTCAGCGTATAGGAGCCGTCATTGCCGCTGGTGGACCGCATGTAGATCATGTTGTCCACGCCGTTGACCTGGCTCTCGATCGGCTGGGCGACCGTGGCCTCGACCACCTCGGCAGAGGCGCCGGGATAGTTCGCGGTGACGCTGACCTGCGGCGGCACGATGTCGGGGAACTGCGCGACCGGGATCTGCCTGAGCGCCACGATGCCGGCGATGGTCATCACGATGGCGATGACCATCGCGAGGCGTGGCCGGTCGACGAAGACCTTGCTGATCATCGGCTCAGCCGCCGCTGGCCGGGTTGGCGGGAGCGGCGCCGAGCGGCGGCGCCTCCTGCGGCCGCGGGGTGACCGGCTGGCCCGGCCGGGCGCGCTGCGAGCCTTCGGTGATGATGAGCTGCCCGGCCTCGAGGCCCTGGGTCACGACGAGCTGGCCGGCGGGGCCCGGGGTCGTCGTCACCCGCCTGACCTCGACCTTGTTCTCGGCGCCGACCACGAGGACGAAGGCGCCCTGCTGGTCGATCTGCAGGGCGGCCTGGGGAATGACGATGGCGTCGTGCTGCTCGGTCGATTCCACGACCACCGCGACCGCCTGGCCGTCCGTCAGCAGCCGCTCGGCATTCGGCACCACGGCCTGGACCAGCACGGAATCGGTCGAGCGGTTGGCCGTGACGTCGATGAACGAAAGCTGCCCGGCGGTCGCCATCAGCGTCCCGTCCGGCAGCCGCACGCGCACCCGCAGCGAATCGGTCGAGACGGCCGCGCGCCGCACCCGCAGCAGCTCGCGCTGCGTGACGGGGAAGGTCACGCGGATGGGATTCTCCCGCACGACCGTCACGAGCACGCCGGTGTCGGGCCCCACGACGTTGCCGGGGCTGAGCGGGGAACGCCCGGCACGGCCGTCGAAGGCGGCGCGGATCTCGGTGTAGCCATACTGGATGCGCGCCTGTTCGAGCTGCGCGCGCGCGGCGTCGAGGTCGGCCTTGGCCTGGCCCTCGGCGGCGATCCGCTCGTCCAGGGTGGATTGCGGGATGGCGTTCGTGCGCACCAGCTCGCGGCCGCGGGCGACCTGGGCGGTGGCGTAGTGCAGGTCGGCCTGGGCGCGTTCGACCTGCGCCTCGCGCAGGGCGACCTCGGCGGCGAAGGGCGCCTGTTCGATGACGAAGAGCAGGTCGTTGGCCTTGACCTGGTCGCCTTCGTTGAAGTTGCGGGAATAGAGGTATCCGGTGACGCGGGCGCGGACATCGACCTTGTCGATCGCCTCGACCCGGCCGATGAACTCCGCGGCCCGGGAGATGGACTGGCGCTGCACGCGCTGGACACCGACCGCCGGGGGCGGGCCGGACTGCTGCTGCGGTGGCGCGGATTCGTTGCAGGCCGACAGGGCGAGGAGAGCGGCCAGCGCCCCTGACGCCACGACCCCGGCACGATGGGGGAACGTGCCTTTGCGCAGATGGACCATTCGTGCCGACCTCAGGGAGAACGATTATTCCCCGACACTACCGAGCCCCGCGGTGCGGCGCCATGGCCGCGGCCGGCGACGGCAGCGCGGCCCGCCGGGGCCTGCACCTTCGCCGCGCCGCCCGGGCGTGCTACGGCCGCGGCGTGACCCGTTCCCCATGCACGCCGCGATGGCGAAAAGACTGATCCGCCACCCCGTCATGCAGGGGATGCTGGCGCGGCTCGTCGCGCTCTACCTGCGCCTGGTCTGGGCAACCACGCGCTGGACCCTGGTGGGGGAGGAGCATGCGCGCCCCTTCGCCGACCGCCCGATGATCCTTGCCTTCTGGCATGAACGGCTGCCGCTCGCGGCGCTGGGCTGGCGGCTGCTCGCGCGGCGCGTGCCCCAGGCGGGGAAGCGGCGGGCGAAGGTGCTCATTTCACGCCACCGCGACGGGCGGCTGATCGCGACGGCGGTGCGGCCCTTCGGCATCGAGGTGGTGCATGCGTCCTCGTCCAAGGGCGGGGCCGCGGGGCTGCGTGGGCTGGCGCGGATCCTCGCAGGCGGCGGCGTCGCGGTGATCACCCCGGACGGCCCGCGCGGCCCGGCGC
>JAFADX010000209.1 GCA_023424475.1 Pseudomonadota bacterium | reverse complement strand
GGCCTGCGCGGCGAACCCGGCGGCCCTCGCGGTGCCCTGCCACCGGGTCGTCCCGGCCGCGGGCGGGACCGGCGGCTGGCGTTGGGGCGCGGCGCGCAAGCGGGCGCTGCTCGTGCGGGAAGGCGCGCTGTGATCGAAGCGCTCGACTGGGCGCGCATCGCCGCCGACCTCGACGCCTTCGGCTGCGCCACCACCGGCCCGCTGCTCGATGCCGGGGACTGCGCGGCGCTCGCCGCCCTCTACGACCGCGAGGACGGCTTCCGCAGCCGCATCGTCATGGCCCGCCACGGCTTCGGGCGCGGCGAATACAAGTACTTCGCGAACCCGCTGCCCGCGCCCGTCGCGGCGCTGCGGGAGAGCTTCTGGCCACGCCTCGCCCCCATCGCGAACCGCTGGAACGAGGCGATGGGCCTCGCCCCGCGCTTTCCCGCGCGCCATGCCGACTTCCTCGCCCGCTGCCATGCCGCCGGCCAGGTGCGACCGACGCCGCTGCTGCTGCGCTACGACGCCGGCGACTACAACTGCCTGCATCAGGACCTCTATGGCGAGCACGTCTTCCCGCTGCAGGTCGCGATCCTGCTCTCGACACCGGGGCGCGACTTCGCCGGCGGGGAATTCGTGCTGACCGAACAGCGCCCGCGCATGCAGTCGCGCGCGGAGGTCGTGCCGCTCGGCCAGGGCGAGGGGGTGATCTTCGCCGTGCACCACAGGCCGGTGCGCGGCGCGCGCGGCACCCATCGCGTGAACCTGCGGCATGGGGTCAGCCGCATCCGCAGCGGGCGGCGGCATACGCTCGGGGTCATCTTTCACGACGCCGCGTAGGGTGCCGGGGGCCGAACGGCGGCGGGCTACGCCTCCAGCGCCTGGTAGGCGAGCATGTTGATCAGGCGGCGGTAGCGCAGGCGCATCTCGCCGGGCGCATGGGCCATCAGCACCACGGCCAGGCGCTCGGCCGGATCGACCCAGAAATAGGTGCCGAAGACGCCCGACCAGCCGAAGGCGCCCGGCGCGCCCATGAAGGCGGAACCGCCGGGGTTCTTCCGCACCGCGACCGTCAGGCCGAAGCCGTAGCCCCTGAGGCCCGGATCCATGCGGTCCGGTCCGCCCTCGATGCCCTGCAGGTGGTCCGAGCCCATCCAGCGCACCGTCGCGGGGGAGAGCACGCGCTCGCCGCCCAGGGTGCCGCCGGCGCGCAGCATCTCGGCGAAGCGCAGGTAGTCGGCGGCGGTCGAGGTGAGGCCGGCGCCGCCGACTTCCAGCTTCGGCGCGGCCAGCGGCGCGGCGACCGCCTGCGGGCTGCCGGTCAGCGGGCATTTCGGCAGCGGCTTGGCGAAGCGCGACGCGGCGCCCTCGGGCAGCACGTAGCCGGTCTCCGCCATGCCCAGCGGCGCGAAGATGCGCTGCCGCATGACGGTGCCGAGGGAGGCCCCGCCCACCGCCTGCGTCACCAGGCCGAGCACGTCGGTCGAGAAGCCGTATTCCCAGGCCTCGCCCGGATGGTGGCGCAGCGGCGTGGCGGCGAGCGCGGCCGCCAGGCTCTGCGCATCGTGCTCCTTCGAGACGGTCAGCGAGGAGCCAGGATGCGCCGCATGCACCGCCGTCGCGCCGAAGCCGCCATAGACGAAGCCGGTGGTGTGGCGCGCGGCATCCTGCACCGTCATCGGCCGGCGCTGCGGCTCGGTCTCGATCGGCCCTTCGCCGGAGAGCATCCCCGGCGTGGGCTTCGCCACCTGCATCGTCATCAGCGGCGGGACATAGGCGCCGACCGGGTCGGAGAGCAGCAGCCGGCCATCCTCCACCTGCGTCAGCGCGGCGACGCCGCAGACCGGCTTGGTCATCGACGCGATGGCGAAGATCGCGTCCGGGCGCATCGGCACCTTCGCCTCGGCATCGAGGTAGCCGACAGCCTCGAGGTGCACGAGCCGCCCCTCGCGCGCGATCGCCACCACGCCGCCGGGGAAGCGGCCCTCGGCGACCTCGCGTTCCAGCGCCGGGCGGATGCGCGCGAGGCGCGCGGAGGAGACGCCCACCGCCTCCGGCCGCGCCGAGGGGATGGACGGGATCTCGGCCTGGATGATGCTCATTCGCGGATCCTCACGCGCCGTCGCCGGCATAGGGGTTGGTGCGGCGCTCGGTGCCGAAGGTCGAGCCCGGCCCGTGGCCGCAGATGAACCGGATGTCGTCCCCGAGCGGGAAGAGCTTCCCGCGGATCGCGGCGATCAGCGCCGCGTGGTCGCCATAGGGAAAGTCGGTGCGCCCGACCGAGCCCTGGAACAGCACGTCGCCCACCAGCGCGAAGCCCAGCGCGGTCGAGACGAAGACCACGTGCCCCGGCGTGTGCCCCGGGCAGTGAAGCACGGCGAATTCATGCCCGGCGATCTCGACCGTCTCGCCTTCCTCGAGCCAGCGGTCGGGCGTGACCGGCTTGCAGTCCATGCCGTAGCGCGCGCCCTGGTCCGGCAGGCCGGCGAGCAGGAATTCGTCGGCGATGTGCGGTCCTTCGATCGGCACGCCAAGCGCCTCGGCCAGTTCCGCCGCCGCGCCGGCGTGGTCGAGATGGCCATGCGTCAGCAGGATCCGCTTCACGGTCATCCCGGTCTGCCGGATCGCCTCCTGGATCCTGTCGGCATCGCCGCCGGGATCGACCACGACGCCTTCCTTCGTCGCGTCGTCCCAGACCAGGGTGCAGTTCTGCTGGAAGGGCGTGACCGGGAGGATGGCGGCGGCGATGCTCATGCGCCGACCTTGGCCCGGCCCCTGCGCGGCGTCCAGACGCGGGGCGTTCACCCTCCCTTCAGCGCGCCTGCGGCATGTCATGCCGTTTCCCAGGTCGCAGGACGCGATGGCGAACTACCTTTTCACCGACATGGCCGGGGCGAGCCTCGTCTTCGACCCGGCGCAGGATGCCCTGGTCTTTCCGGTGGGCCATGCCGCGGCCTCGGTGTCCCTGCTCGTCTCCGGCACCGACCTGCTGGTCTCCTCCGGCGGCATGACCGTGCGCCTGCTCGGCATGGGCGCCGGCGGCAGCGGCTTCAGCGGATCGGACCTGCTGTTCGACGACGGCAGCGTGCTGATCCTCGATACCGGCGGCAGCAATCTCCGCCCGGGGACGGCGCAGGCGGACTGGCTCGCGATCGACCGGGGCGGCACGGACAGCGTCGCGGCCGGTGACGGGGACGACTGGATCCAGGGCGGCAGCGGCCTCAGCGCCGCCGATTCCGTCGATGGCGGGGCAGGCTCGGGCGACACTCTGTTCCTGAGCGGACCGTTGAGCCTCACGCTCGGCGCCACCACGGTGCAGCGGGTCGAGCGGTTCGGGATCGGCGCGGGGGATGTCGCGCTGGTGCTCGACGATGCGGCGGTCGCGACGGCGACGCCGGCCGAGGAAGTGGTCTTCACCGTCGATGCCTCGGCGCAGCCTTTCGGGTCGCGGCTGATGCTGGACGGCTCCGCCGTCGTCGCGGCGGGGATGGCGCTGCTGGGCGGGACCGGGGACGACGCGCTGACCGGCGGCGCGCTCGGCGACAGCATCGATGGCGGGGCGGGGGACGACACGCTCTCGGGCGGCGGCGGGGCCGATACCATCTCGGGCGGCCCGGGGGCGGACGTCTTCGCTGGCGGGGCCGGGGACGACCTGTTCCTGCTGGACCGGGCGGGGGATCCCAGCCCGCCGGCCAATCCGGACCTGATCCTCGACTTCGAGGGCGCCGGCCAGGCCGGCGGCGACCGCATCGCGCTGCCGGGCATGTTCACGGTCGGGCTGCTGACCGCCTTCCACGTCACCGCGGTGGACTTCACCTTCCAGGGCTATGCGGAGTCCGGCGAGCAATTCCCCGCCGAGTGGATCGGCGACGGCGTCGCCGACATCGTCTGGCGGACGGTCGAGGGCGCGCCCTGGCGTTTCGAGCTCTGGGCCGACCTCAACGACAACGGCCGCTTCGACCAGTCCGACCTGTTCCTGCGCA
>JAFADX010000196.1 GCA_023424475.1 Pseudomonadota bacterium | reverse complement strand
GTTGAGGCGCACCAGGCCGAGGTCGCTCTTGTGCACCACGGCGCGGCTGACGCCCTTGAGCACGACCGGCAAGCCGATCGCGCGCGCCGCGGCGGCCGCTTCGTCGGCCGTCCGCGCCATTCGCTCGCGCGTCACCGGAATGCCGTAGGCGGCGAGGAGGCGCTTGGCCTCGCCTTCCGTCAGCGATCCGGCCGGCAGCGCAGGCGCGGGGCCGGCGCCGTCAGGACGCGCAGGCACTTCGCGCACCGCCCGCCCTGCCGCCGCAGCATCGAGGGCGCGCGCCACGGCGAGCGCATCCGACATGCGGTCGAAGAAGGGGAAGTCGGCGGCTCGCATCACGGCGCGCGAAGCGTCGCCCACCGCGCCGGCCGTCATCAGGTAGAGCAGCGGCTTGCCGCCCTCCCGCGCCAGCGGCGGAAACAGCGTGGTGCGCCCGGCCATGTCCGGCTGCGTCGTCATCGGCACCACGATGGCGCCGACATCGGGATCGGCCATGAAGGCGCGGATGCAGTCCGAGAGCCCATCGCCGCTGGTGCCCTCGTTGAAGGATCCGGTATCGACCGGCAGCGCGACATGGCTCTCCGGCATCCAGCGCGCGAGAGCGGCGCGCGTCGCCTCCGACATGTGCGCGATGCGCAGGCCCGCGCCGGGCATCATGTCCGCGAAGGTCACGGTGCTGCCGCCGGAGGAGGCGATGGGCGCGAGGCCCAGCCCCGGCGCCGGCCAGGGCGGCAGGCGGACCGAGGCATCGCAGGCGAGGATCATCGCCTGCGGATCCTCCATCACCACCGCGCCGGCCTCCCGGCAGACGGCCTCGAAGGAGGGGAAGGCGCCGGCGAGGCTCGCGGTGTGGGATCGCGCGGCCTGCGCGCCGGCCTCGCTGCGACCGGCCTTGACGATGAAGACCGGCTTGCCCGCCGCCCGGGCGTCCCGCAGCAGGGCGCGGAAGCGCGGCGGGTCCTTGAGGCCCTCGACATAGAGCCCGATCGCACGGGTCGCCTCGTCCTCGACCAGGAAGGCGAGGAAGTCCTCGAGCGCCAGGTCCGCCTGGTTGCCGACCGAGACGCAGCGCGAGAACCGCGCCCCGTGATGCCGCCCGAAGGAGAGCAGCGTGCCCATCAGCGCGCCGGACTGGCTTACCAACCCAATGGCGCCAGGGGCATAGTCCTCCTCCTCGAGCGCGAGGCTCGAGGACAGCATCGCGCGATCGACGGGGTTGAAGATGCCGAGGCAGTTCGGCCCGACCAGCCGCATCCCGGCCGCGCGCGCGGTGGCGAGCACGCGGTCCTGCATCGCCGCGCCCTCCGGGCCGGACTCGGCGAGCTTGCCGGTGATGACGATGCAGGCGCCGACGCCCGCCGCCGCACAATCGGCGATCTGCGCCTCGAGCATGGAGGCCGGCACGGCGAGGATGGCGACGTCCGGCGCCTCCGGCGCCGCGGAGACGCGCGGATAGGCCGGCAACCCCCGGATCGCCGCGCGGTTCGGGTTGATCGGCAGGATCGTGCCGGGAAAGCCGTGCTTCTGCAGGTAGTGGATGACGCGGCCGCCGAACTTGCCGACATCCTCCGAGGCGCCGACGACCGCCACCGAACGCGGCGCGACGATGCGCGCGATAGGCAGGCCCCGGGCCGGTATCGTTCCCTCCAACGCCCGTCTCCATCTGCGGGTTCGGAGGAGAGGCTAGAGCAGATCCCGATCAGGTGGAATCACCTGAACGGGTGAAGATGCTCGCAGAAGCCACCGGCCAGAGACGTTGCCGTGAGCCAGGGCGAACGGGAACGGCTCCAGGACAGTCCCGGGCCCGCGTCAGCCCACAGGCTCGGCACGAAAGCCATTCCCCCAGCGCGCGAGGCGCGCCCGCGACGGAGAGGGAAAATGCGCGAAGCAGAGCAAAGTGCGCGCTTCGCAGGCACATTCGAGCACGCGGCGGCGCGTCTCGGCGGCCAGCGCCGGATCCCAGTCCGCGCGCATGGAGATCTCGGGGTAACGCGCCTGCAGGGGCGAATGGATAAGGTCGCCGGTGAACAGCGCCTCGGCATCCCCCTGGCCGACGCGCAGCGCGACGTGGTGCGGCGTATGGCCGGGCGTGGGCTCGAGGCGGATATTCTCGGCGAGGGCATGATCGTCGCCGACCATCTCCGCGCGGCCGGCCTCGACGATGGGCAGCACGGAATCCGCGAAGGGCGGGACCGGCGCCTTCGCGTGCTCCGCGTTCCAATGCGCGAATTCCGCTGCCGAGAAGACGTAGCGCGCCTTCGGGAAGGTCGGCACCCAGCGCCCGTTCTCGAGCCGCGTATTCCAGCCCACGTGATCGACATGCATATGGGTGCACATGACGATGTCGATGTCGTCCACCGTGAGGCCCAGGGCGGCGAGGCCGCGCATGTAGGCCTCCCCGCGCATCCGGTTCCAGAAGGGATGGTTCGGACGGTCCTTGTCGTTGCCGACGCAGGTATCGACCAGGATGGTGTGGTGCCTCGTGCGCACCACCCAGGACTGGATGCAGAGGATCAGCTTGCCGGTCGCGGGGTCGAGCGCGAAAGGCTCGAGCCAGGCGCGGTTTTCCTCGAGCAGCTCCTTCGACAGGTTCGGCAGGAAGGTGAGCGGGTCGAACAGCGGCCGCTCCTCCTCGATGATGCGCTGGATGGTCACGTCGCCAAGGGCGAAGCCGTCAGCCATGTGCTCTCTCCTTCCTACCGTGCTTCCACGTCGTTCCCTGGCGCCCGCAGCAGGGATATGCCGACGATGAGCGCGGGCAGCCCGCAGGCGGTGAAGCCGAGGCCGTAGCTCCCCGTCGTGGCGAGTACGCCCGAATAGACCAGCGGCAGGATCAGCCCGCCGAGTTGCCCGAAGGACAGCACGCCGCCGGTCGCGACGCCACGCTGGCCCGGCGGGGCGAGGCGTGCCGCCTCGGCCAGCAGCACGCCGTGCCAGGACATGACGGTGGCGCTCAGCACCGTCGCGACCGCACCGATCAGCAGCAGCGGCCAGGCCGGCCCCAGCAGCGCCATCGCCATGGTGCCGCCGGCCATGCCGAGGGCGAGCCAGCACATCACCATCGCCGGCGAGGCCCGCCCGCTGCCGAGCCACCCCCAGAAGATCCGCCCCGGCATCGCGACCACCATCGCCGCCGAGAAGACGAAGCCCGCCGCCGTCAGGCTGTGGCCGAGCTCGGTCAGCGCGACGACGAAATAGGAGGTGAAGACCGTCTGCAGCCCGTTGAACGCGAAGCAGGCGAAGGCCAGCCGCCGCAGGTCGGCGGTCCGCAGCACGCTGGTGACGGTGCGGTGGAAGTCCGAAAGCCGGAAGACCTGGCTCGGCACGCGATCGGAATCGAACTCGGCCCGCAGCGGTTCGAGCATCGCGGCGAGCACCAGGCAGGAGATGCCGGTGATCAGCAGCGTGCCGCGCCATCCGGCCAGGCCGGTCAGCCATGGTCCCGCGATGCCGGCCAGCAGCAGCCCCGCCGGCACCGCGGTCTGCTTGATCGAGAAGACCAGCGGAGCCTGCCGCGGCGGGGAATAGCGCCCGAGGAGGTGCGAGCTCGCCGGCGTCGACATCGCGGCCGCCCCGCCGCCGACCACCGCCGCGACGAGAAAGAGGACCAGCGGCCCCGAGGTCGCGACCGCCATGCCGAGGCCGAGCAGCACCAGCGCCACCTGGCTCACGCGCAGCGCGCCGTAGCGCAGGATGAAGGATCCGCAGCCGAGCTGGAAGGTCAGCGCCGCGAGCGCCGCGGCGCCGACGAAGATGCCGAGCAGGGCCGGGTCGATGGCGAGGTCGGCGAGGATCGCGGGAGCGATGATGGGCGGCAGGGAGCGGCCGAGGGTGGCGAAGATCTGCTGCAGGAACATGGCGCCGAGGGCGAGCAGCAGGAGCCTGGATGGTCGATCGGCCATGTCGTTCCGTCATGCGGGCCTTCGCCCGCGCGGCCGGCCCCTCCCGGTGACACGATAGGCGCAGCCCGCGGGACCTGCGAAGCCCCCCGGGGCGGGTCGGCCATGCTTGATCTCGGGCAAGCGCACCAGGATGGAACCGGGCAGAATGGAACGATGACCGTGCCGGCCGCCTGACCATGCGTCGCTACCTCCTTCTCGCCTGGGTGCTCGCCGGCCTCGTCGCCGGCGGCGCCGCCCTGCTGGCCGGCCAGGCTGCGGCGGCGCGCTGGATCTGGTCCGTCGCGGCGCTGCCGGTCGCCGCGCATGTCGGCATCGGGCTGGTGCGTTCGCTGCTCGGCGGACGGATCGGCGTCGATGCTGTGGCGCTCGCCGCCATTCTGGGCGCCGTGCTGCTCGACGAGGCCGCGGCGGCGGCGGTGATCGGCCTGATGGTCGCGGGCGGGGAGGCCCTGGAGGCCTGGGCCGAGGGCCGCGCGACGCGGGCGCTGACCGACCTCGTGGCC
>JAFADX010000073.1 GCA_023424475.1 Pseudomonadota bacterium | reverse complement strand
GCTCTAGGGTCGAAACCTAATTAGGGGGCTAGGAATCGGGTTCGAGTTTCTGATTCAAGCCGAGTATCGCGGCTTGGAGCGGAGCGATGGCGGCAGAGTACTGGCTCGATGATGCGGCGTGGGCGGCGATCGAGCCGCTGCTGCCCAGGAACCAGCCCGGAGCGCGGCGAGTGGACGATCGTCGCGTCATCAGCGGCATCGTTCACGTGCTGCGCTCGGGCTGTCGCTGGAAGGACTGCCCGGCGATCTACGGCCCACCGACCACGATCTACAACCGCTGGAACCGCTGGTGCGGGCGCGGGCTGTGGATGCGTATCTTCCACGCGTTGGCGGATACGCGTCCTGCCGACGTGGCGATGATCGACAGTTCCGCCGTGAAGGCGCAGCGCGCCTCGGCAGGTGGAAAAGGGGGGCTGCGGCCCAGGCAATCGGCCGCTCGCGCGGCGGCCGCACGACAAAGATCCACGCCATAGCCGATGGGCAGGGGCGACCGCGCGCCTTCCTGCTCAGCCCCGGCAACATCGCCGACATCACCGTCGCGCCGGAGTTGCTGCGCATGGCGCCGCCGTGCAGCGTCTTCCTGGGAGATCAAGGCTACGACGCCCGCGCCCTGCGCGAACAGGCCGCCCGTGCCGGGGCGCTCGTGGTCATTCCCAACAACCCCACGCGCCGCAACCCGCATCCCTTCGACGCAAGCCAATACGGCGCGCTCAACGCCATCGAACGCATGTTCTGCCGCCTCAAGGACTTCCGCCGCATCGCCACCCGTTACGACAGGCTCGCCCGCAACTTCGCATCCGCCGTCGCGCTCGTCGCCTCCATCATCTGGTGGACCTGATTGAGGCGCGACCCTAGGGGGTTTCGCCGGAGGGCCGTCACCTCTTCCCGCCGATGGGATACGGCTATCATGCCCGGGTGAACCGGAGCGATCTTGCCGACCTCGTGGCCTGTCTGCGCTCGCTGCCGCCGCAGCCGTGACGCCGCGCGGCTCGGTCACGCTGCGGCTCGGCGGCCATGAGGTGACCGTCACCGGCGGTCCCTTCGATTCGATGCCCGAAGGCGCGCGGGGGCTGTGCCTCGAGCCGCGCTCGGCGCGGGTGGGCGAGGCGGAATGGCGGCTCGACATCCCGGATTTCGGTGTGCCGGAGGCGGAGGCGCTGCGGAGGGTTCTGGAAGCGGTGCTCGCTGCGATGACGGCGCGGCCGGCCGCAGCCTACCACGTCGGCTGCCGCGCGGGCCTCGGCCGCACGGGCATGGTCCTGGCTTGCCTCGGCGCCATGACCGGCATCGGGGATCCGATCCGCTGGGTGCGCACGGCCTATCACCCCGAGGCGGTCGAGACGCCCGAGCAGGAGGCGCTGGTGCGGGTCTTCGCCGCGCGGGGTTGAGCGGCGAATCGGCGCGCCCCATGCTCGCGGTGCCCGCCCCCGGGCGGACAAGAGGACTGTCGAGGAAACGCCGCCCATGAGCGAACCGAGCGCGCCCGTCGCCTTGCGCGACGCCGTCGCCGACCTGCGCATCCGTTCCGTCGAGGCCTTCGCCGTCTCCTTCCGCGTGCCGCAGGACCGCGTGGTGCGCCACGGCATCGGCGCCGCCGTGAAACGCGACACCGTGATGGTGAAGGTGGCGACCGAATGCGGGATCGTCGGCTGGGGGGAAGCGCATCACGGCCGTGGCCCGACCTCGATCGCCGACCTGATCAACAGCACGCTGTCCCATTTCCTCGCCGGCCGCAGCGCCGCGGCGCCGGTGGATGCCTGGGCCGCCATCTACGCCCGCCACCTGGCGAGCCACGGCCAGGGCGCGGGGACCATGATCGCGCTGTCGGGCATCGACATGGCGCTGTGGGATGCGCGCGGGAAATACTGGAACGCGCCCTGCCACGCGCTCATGGGCGGCGAGCGCAAGCCGGTGCGTGCCTATGCCGGCGGCGTCTCGCTCGGCTTCCAGCCGCCCGAGACGCTGGTCGAGGAGGTCGCGGTGCTGGTGGCGGCGAACTGGCGCGCGGTGAAGCTGCGCTTCGGCGACACCGTGGAGCGCGACGTGCCGCGGCTGCGCGCCGTGCGCCGCGCATTCCCGGAACTGACCATCATGGTCGATGCGAACTGCGCCTATGCCCTCGCGGATCTGCGGCGTGCGGCGCCCGTGCTCGCCGAATGCGGCGCCTGTTGGCTCGAGGAACCCTTCCCGGCGCACGACCATCGATCCTATGCCGAGGCCAAGCCGCTGATGGGCGGGGTGCCGCTGGCGGCAGGCGAGAACCACTATGGCCGCTTCGAGTTCCATCGTCTGATCGAGGACCGCTGCATCGGGATATTCCAGCCCGACCTGTCCAAGGCGGGCGGTCCGACCGAGGTGCTGCGCATCGCGCAGATGGCCGGCGCCTGGAAGATTCCGCTCTGCCCGCACATCGCGACCGGCGGGCTCAATCACGCGGCGACGGTGCATCTGCTTTCCGCGGTGGACAATGCCGGCTGGTTCGAGGGCGATGCCTCGCCGGGCAACGTCTTCCGCGACGAGCTCTGCGCCATCGTGCCGGATTCCCGGGGGATGGTGCATGCCCCTGAGGGTCCCGGCTGGGGGGTGGAGGTGGACGAGGCGATGATCCGCCGTCACCCTGTCATTCCGGGGCCGGGCTTCGTGTGAGCCCGCTGGCCGGGAAGCGAGGAACAAGCATGACCACAATCGAACGCCGATCGCTGCTTGGTGCTGCCGCCGGCGCATTCGCCGCCGGCGGCGCACATGCCCAGGCGAATTTTCCGGATCGCCCCGTGAAGATCGTCGTGCCTTATCCTCCGGGGGCCTTCAACGACGCGCTCGGCCGGCTGGTCGCGGACCGGATGCAGGCGGCGATCGGCCAGCCGGGGGTGGTGGAGAACCGTTCGGGGGCGGGCGGGTCCGTGGGCACCACCGCGGTCGCCCAGGCCGCGCCGGATGGCTACAGCATCCTCGTCTGCAATACCGCCAACATGGCGTTCAACCCCTTCATCTACCCGAACCTCGCCTATGACCCGGTGCGCGACTTCGCGCCGCTCGCGGTCTGCGCGCGGCTCGCCAACGTGCTGGTGGTGAACCCGCGCGTCATGCCGGTGAACAATGTCGGCGAACTGCTGGCCCGCCTGCGCGCGCAGCCCGGGCAGGTGAACTACGCGAGCAGCGGCGCCGGCTCCTCCCCGCACCTGGCGATGGAGCTCCTGAAGGCGCGGGCCAACGTCAACATCGTGCACGTGCCCTATCGCGGCAGCGCGCCAGCGACGGCGGACCTGCTCGGCGGCAGCATCGGCGTGATGTTCGACAACGTCCCGAACGCCCTGCCGCACATCCAGGCCGGCACGGTGAAGGCGATCGCGGTGACGGGCAGCGAGCGC
The DNA here is from genome assembly GCA_023424475.1 of Pseudomonadota bacterium. Taxonomy (GTDB): domain Bacteria; phylum Pseudomonadota; class Alphaproteobacteria; order Acetobacterales; family Acetobacteraceae; genus Neoroseomonas. Next base: position 410 of record JAFADX010000073.1, on the reverse strand, counting down.
GACCCGACCCTGCCGAACGTGCCGACCATGCGGGAAGCGGGTGTGCAGGACTACGAGATGTATGTCTGGTTCGGCTTCGTCGCGCCGGTGCGGACGCCCGCGCCGATCCAGGCGAAGCTGTCGGGCATGATCCGCCAGAGCATCGCGGACCCCGAGATCGCCGAGCGCATCCACCGCCTCGGCGCCGAGCCCTGGATCCAGGACCCGGCGCAGATGGCGGCGCTGATGCGCTCGGAACTCGACAAGTGGGGGCCGGTCATCCGCGCCGCCGGGATCCAGCAGGGCTAGAGCATTTTCCGATCATGCTGGGTCGTAGCCGGCGGCGCTGAAGTAGTTGGCGCATTCGGTTGGATTGAAGGTATCGATGATCCTGGCGATGGCAGACCAAAGGCCATCGATGGTTCGCGCGG
>JAFADX010000337.1 GCA_023424475.1 Pseudomonadota bacterium | reverse complement strand
GCCCGCACCGGCGCGGCGGCGACCCCGCCCTGGCGCCGCAATGCCTGATCACCAGCCGGCAGGCGACCCGCCTGCCGGCCTCACTCCCTCGAACCAGGATCAGGTCATGGCCGCCCTTCCTCCGCCCGCATGTCCCACCGTCACCGCCATCTACGCGTCCTATGAGGCGGCGGCGGACAGCGGCTATCGCGCGCATCTCGGCGCCTCGCTGATCGGAACCGAATGCGAGCGCGCCATCTGGTACTCCTTCCGCTGGGCCACCCGTGCCCGGCACACCGGCCGGCTGCTGCGGTTGTTCGACACCGGCAATCTCGCCGAGGCGCGCTTCGTCGCCGACCTGCGCCGCATCGGCGTCACCGTCCTGGACGTCGACCCGGCTTCGGGCCGCCAGTGGAACCTGCGCGATGCCTCCGGCCACTTCGGCGGCAGCATGGACGCCGTGGCGATCGGCTTGCCCGAGGCGCCGGCGACCTGGCACGTCTGCGAGTTCAAGACCCACAGCGCGAAGTCCTTCGCCAAGCTGAAGGCCGAGGGCGTGGCGGCCTCCAAGCCGCTGCACTGGGCGCAGATGCAGGCCTACATGCAGCTCGCCGGCCTCGATCGGGCTTTCTACCTGGCGGTCTGCAAGGACACGGACGAGCTCTACCAGGAGCGCATCCGGCATGATGCCGAGGCCGGGCTGCGCATTCTGGCCAAGGCCGAGCGCATCATCGGCACCCCCCGGCCGCCGGCCCGCATCAGCCAGGATCCCGCGTGGTGGCAGTGCCGCTTCTGCGACCACCATGCAGTCTGTCATGCTGGCGCGGCGCCGGAGCGGCATTGCCGCTCCTGCCTGCATGCCTCGCCCGTGCAGGGTGGCGACTGGCACTGCGCCAGGCACGCGGCCCCACTGGACCGGCGCGATCAGGAGGCGGGCTGCGCGGCGCATCTCTACCTGCCCGACTTCGTGGCCGCCGAGCAGATCGACGCCGGCGAGGATTGGGTCAGCTATCGGCTGCCGGACGGCACCACGTGGCGTGATGGCGTGCCAGCCGCGGCGCCGCCCGAGGTGGCCTCCCACCTGCCGTGCCGCATCTGCCACAACACGATCTATCGCGTCGGGCCTGGCAAGGGGCCGCACATCGCCGAGCTGATCTGCACCGGCTGCGAGACGGGCGGGCGCTGGCTCAGCAAGGTGGACGCCGTGGCGATGGGAGTGGCGGCATGACGCTCTCCCTCCGTCCCTATCAGCGCGCCGCCATTGAGGCGCTCTACGACTACTTCTCGGCCAGCAGCGGCAACCCCCTGGTCGTGATGCCGACCGGCACGGGCAAGAGCCTGTGCATTGCCGGCTTCACGCGCGAGGCCATCGCCGCCTATGGCGACACCCGCGTCCTGATCCTCACCCACGTGAAGGAGCTGATCCAACAGAACTTCATGGCGCTGCTGCGCGCCTGGCCCGAGGCGCCCGCCGGCATCTATTCGGCGGGCCTCTCCCGGCGCGACATCCGTGCCCAGGTGCTCTTTGCGGGGATCCAGTCGATCCATCGCCACGCGCGGCAAGTGCAGCGCTGCGACCTGGTGCTGATCGATGAGGCGCATCTGCTCGGCCGCAGCGACAGCGGCATGTACCGCTCCTTCCTCGCCCAGCTGAACGAGATCAACGCCGGCCTGCTGAAGGTGGTGGGCTTCACGGCGACGCCCTATCGACTCGACAGCGGCATGCTGCACGAGGGCAAGGACCGGCTCTTCACCGACATCGCCTTCGAGGTGCCGGTGCTGGAGATGATCCAGCAGGGCTACCTCTGCCCGGTCGTCCCGAAGCAGACCACGACGCAGCTCGACGTCGGCGGCGTCGGTTCCCGCGGTGGCGAGTTCATCGCGAAGGACCTCGAGGCGGCGGTCGATCGTGACGAGGTCACGCGCGCCGCTGTGTCCGAGATCGTCCAGCATGGCGAGGGCCGCGGCTCCTGGCTGGTGTTCTGCTCCGGCGTCGCCCATGCCCGGCACGTCCGCGACGCCATCCGCGAGCATGGCATTTCTGCCGAGACGGTGACCGGCGACACGCCGGGGCCTGAGCGCGACGGAATCCTGGCGGCCTTCAAGGCGGGGCGCCTGCGCTGCGTCACCAACGCCAACGTGCTCACCACGGGATTTGACGCGCCCGGTACTGATCTCATCGCGCTGCTGCGCCCGACGAAGAGTGTCGGCCTCTATGTCCAGATGGTGGGCCGCGGCACGCGCCTCGCCGAAGGCAAAGATGATTGCCTGGTGCTCGACTTCGCTGGCAACACCGCCCGGCACGGCCCGATCGACACCGTGGATGGCCGGAAGAAGGAATCCGCCGGCGACGGCGAGGCACCGATCAAGGTCTGCCCCGAATGCCAGACCATCAACCACGCCAGCGCGCGGCACTGCATCGAATGCGACCACGAGTTCCCACCGCCTGTGGTGAAGGTGGCGCCGCAGGCGGCGTCGAATGCGCTGCTCTCGACGCAGATCCAGGCGGCCTGGTGCGACGTCACCGGCATCACCTATGCCCGGCACGAAAAGCCCGGCAAGCCGGCGTCGCTGCGCGTCACCTATGAGTGTGGCCTGGCGCGGCACAGCGAATGGGTGTGCTTCGAACACACCGGCTTTCCGCGGGACAAGGCGGTGGGCTGGTGGCGGCGGCGTGCCGGCAATCTCCCGCCACCTGCGACCGTGGATGCGGCGCTGGAACAGCTGGACCAGCTGCGCCGCCCCATCGCGATTCAGGTGCAGCCGGCCGGTCAGTACACCGAGATCGCCGCGGCGAGGTTCGTGTGAGATGCGCAGCATGTCACCTCCGCACGGCCCGTGGCTTCGGTTGGTTCGATCCGCGCGTGCGGACCAGCGAGCCGCTGCCGGCCTGCTCCATGCGCTGCATGAACGCGCTCTGCCGGAGGTGGGGCGTGGTTGATCCCGATGAGCATGAGTTCGCCGCCATCGCGGCGGCCAGCCCCATGGCGGGCGAGTACCTGGAGAGCATCGGGAAGACCGATCTCGCGGTGCTCACCGCGGCGGAGTGGCTGACGCTGTTGGAGGTGATCATCACCGCCTACCAGGACGAGCTTGCACGCCTGCTCGATCAGGGACGGCACCCGGTGCCGCCGCTCGTGGCGGGTGGCCGGCCATGAGCGCCGTCACCTCAGCCCGAGAGGTCGCGCGCCGGCTCGGCATCTCGCACACCGCGATGCAGAAGGCTGAACGCGCCGGGCGGATCGCGCGTGAGCCGAACGGCGCCTGGGACATCGAGAAGGTGCGGGCCGGCCTCGCGACCAGGGGCTCCCCGGCGCCGCGCAAGCCGTATCGGCCTCGTGCCAAGCAGCCGCCCTGGGCGAGGGCTGCGCACCACCTCGGCGAACTCGCGTCGGACATTCGCGGCCCCGCACGCGGGATCCACGCCGAGCTGGAGCGGGCACGCCAGGCGCTCGAACGCGCCGCCCGCCAGATGGCCGCGCTCTATCCCGAAATTCTGCGCCTGGAGCGCGCGTGCGACGCCGCCATTGCCGCGCAGGAAGGAGGCAGCGAGTGACGGATGCCCCCTCCTTTATGGTCGATTACGGCGAGCGCCTGGTCGATAACGGCTATTCGGTCATCCCGATCATGCCGGGCACCAAGGTGCCGGGGCGCTTCACCGGCGGGGAGTGGTCGCCCTATCCCGATTGGGCTCGTCACTGCGACCGGCCGACGAAGCCCTTCGAAGTGGACATCTGGCGCCGCTGGCCCGGCTGCAGCGTCGGCATCGCCACCGGTGCCGTGGTGGGCATCGACATCGACATCCTGGACGGTGCGCTGGCCATCCAGATCGCCGAGCTCGCCACCTCCATGCTCGGCGACACCCCCTGCCTGCGCATCGGCCGCGCCCCGAAGCGGCTGCTGGTCTATCGCGCCGCCAGCCCCTTCGCGGGCCGCAAGCGCCATCCCCTCGAGCTGCTGGCGCGCGGCCAGCAATTCGTCGCCTATGCCGTGCACCCGGACACCGGCCGCCCCTATGAATGGCCGGAGGACAGCCTGGTGGAGCTACCGCTGTCCCGGCTGCCGGTCGTGGACGAGGCCGGCTGCACGGCCTTTCTGGACGCTGCCTGGCAGCTCGTCCCCGACGAGGTTCGGGTCAACTCGATCCTCGCGAACGCACCGACCAGCGCATGGCGCGGCCCCAGCGATCCGAAGGGCACGCGGGACGCCATCGCCGCGGCGCTGGCCTGGCTGCCGAACGACGACCTGCCGGGCAACGAGTGGATCACCGTCGGGGCCGCTATCAAGGCCGCGATCGGCGAGCAGGGGCGCGACCTCTGGCTCGACTGGTCACGCCGGTCCGGGAAATCGGGTCAGTCGGGCCGATCGGACACCCCTGAGCGGCGCTGGGCCTCGCTGCGGCCGCACAGCGTCGGCGCGGGGACGATCTACTGGCTGGCCGAGCAGCGCGGCTGGGTGCCGGATCCCGCCTTGACCTTGAACGGCACGGTGGCAGAGCAGGCTCCAAAGCCCCATCCGGCAGCGGCGCTGCTGGCGAAGGTCGCGGTCGCGCCGCTGCCGATCGCACCGCCGCCGAAGCCTTACCGCGTTCCGCCGGCGCTGCTGCAGGTGGACGGCGCGCTGAAGCTGTTCGTGGACTACGCCACGGCCAGCGCCGTCAGCCCACAGCCCTTCCTCTCGCTGGGGGCCGCCATTTGCCTGGTCGGCACCATCGCCGGGCGCCGCTATCGCACGCCGACCGACCTTCGCAGCAACGTCTACGCCATCGGCATCGCCGACAGCGGCGGTGGCAAGGACCACGCGCGACGCTGCGCCAAGCGGGCGATCTATGCGGCCGGGCTCGACCGCTATCTGGGTGGCGAGGATCTCGCCTCCTCGGCGGGGTTGCTCACATCGCTGCAGCGGCACCCGGCCCGTCTGTTCCAGGTCGACGAATTCGGCCAGTTCCTGAAGCTGGTCCTGAACCAGCGCGCTCCGGCCCACAAGGCAGCCATCTGGTCCGAGCTGACCAAGCTCTACACCTCGGCGGCGGAACCCTACATCGGCGCCGAATATGCCGACCAGAAGGCGCGGCCGCGGGTCACCATCGAGCAGCCCTGCGCCTGCATCTGGGGCGTCACCGTGCCGGGGCCGTTCTGGTCTGCGCTGGAAGGCGGCGCGCTGGCGGACGGCTCCATCGCGCGCTTCCTGGTGTTCGTAACCGACGACGACTACCCGGAGCGCAACGAGGCCCCGGCGCAGATGGATCCGCCCGCCGACCTGGTCGCGGCCCTGCAGGGCATCGCCCGCGGCGTGCCGGGTCACAGCCATGGCGGGAACATCGCCGACGCCATGGAATCCTCGGCGCCGATCCACGCCTACACGGTGCCGCTGACCGCGGACGCCGATGCAGCCATGGCTCGCGTGCGCCGCGAGGCAACCGATCTCCTGAGGTCACACCGTGGCACCTACGCCACCGCGCTGTTCGGGCGGTTCGCGGAGAACACCGCGAAGCTGGCGATGATCGCCGCCATCAGCCGTAATCCAGCCGGGCCGGTCACCGAGGTCTACGACGTCACTTGGGCCGGCCAACTCGTGGAGCACTGCATCGGCACTCTGTTGCGCGAGGCCGAGCGCAGGGTCTCCGACAACGACACCGAGGCAAAGCACAAGCGCCTGCTGGAGATCATCCGCGACGGCGGACGCCAGTCGCGCAGCGACATCACCAGGCGATCGCAATTCCTGTCGCGACGCGAGCGCGAGGAAATCATCGCCTCGCTGATCGAGGCGGGTCTCGTCGTCGCGGAAATGGAAGCAGGCGCGACGAAGCCGACCACCTTCTACACGACGACAGCCCCAGCCGCCGCGGCGCCTATCTGGAGGAGTGAGCGATGAAGAATCTCGCCGCCATGACGTATCTCGCGCTGGAGACCCCAAGCACAGGGCTGGTCTCCGCGAGATCTTCAATAACTCAATTTTTCACGCGCGCAGGCGAATGCAGATGCGCATGCGCGCCCGGCCCAGGAGAGAGACCCATTGAAGTAATATTATTATTGAATTTTCTCTCCTCCCCCAGGGACCTCCGCGCGCGCACGCACAAGGCGGCAGCCGGCGCATGACGCTTCCCGGTGCCCCCCGCTCGCCGCGCTCCTGCCTCGACCGCTGTAGCCGCAGCCCGACCACCACGCCCGAGATGGAGACCCTGCGTCGCCACGTCTGGCAGCAGCAGGGTGTCGTCTCGCTGCACCTCGAGGACATCACCGATCCCTGGCTGCGCCAGGCAATCCAGAACGAAGCCGTGCGGCGCTGGGGCCCACGGCAGCAGGAGAACACCCATGGCCGGTAAGCGGAAGGCAAAGGCCTCAAAGCGGGACGAGGCGCTCGGGCCGTCGAAGTGGCGGATGCAGCATGGCGGGTTCTCTGAGCCGATCCGCGAAGCCGATCCCGAGACTGGCCTGCCGGTCGTGCATCGCCGCACGGTCGACACCCTCGGGCAGATGCTCGCCAACGGCACCATCACGCAGGAGATGCACGACGCCGGCGCCGTGTTCCGCCGGCAGTTCCGTGTTGCTGCTCTGGATCAGCTGCGTGCCATGCCACTGATCCGCATTCCGGGCGGATCTGGCGATTCTCTCACCGATCGCCAGGTCGCTGCCCGGGAGCAGGTCGCGCACGCTATCATGGCGCTGGGCGGCTTCGAGAGCGCGGCCGGCTCCTGCGTCTGGCACGTGGTCGGGCTGGAGTGCTCGGTGCGGGAATGGGCGCTGCGCCAGGGCTGGGGTGGGCGCAGCGTTGGCCACGCGCAGGCGCAGGGCATGCTTGTCGCCGCACTCGGCGTCCTGGCGGCGGTCTATGGCCTGGTGCCGGTCCGCCGAGCTGCGTGAGTTGGTCACTCCATGCCAAGCACGAAGGCGACCGCCTCGCCGATCAGCGTGAACGGCAGGGCCGGATGATGGGCCAGGATGGCGTCGTGCACCGCCCTGCTGTTGTCGACCCTGGTGAAGGGATCGGGAGGTCGCCGCGCAGCCCGCGCGGCGGCCAGCGTCGACGCGCTCAGCCACGGCGGAGGGGGGCGGGGCGGCTCGCCATCGGGCATGCGGACGCATATCGCCACTATGAGAACAATACAAGAACATGATAGAGATACCGTGCTCACGAAGGAGGACGGTCATGGCAGCACGGCAGCGGGCGGCGATGTGCCCTCTCGATGTGGCGCTGGTGCGCCTGCAGACGATGGCGACGCGTGGGGTTCAGCCGACCCGCATGGCGCGCGAGGTCGAGATCATCGTCGGGGAATGGCTGGGTGAGGCGGATGCCGATCCTGGTGATGTGAGGACCCGGCTCGACGAATTGCATGAGCAGCTGGCGTCCGGCGTCGTCGATGCCGAGGAGCAGGTGTCCTACGTCGATCCCGATGAGGCAGCCGCGGTGAAGCAGGCTGGCGTCACGTTGGCGGCGCTGGTCGCGACGCGGGATGCGGTCGAGCGCGCACGCAACGCGCTGTAATTCGTACGGCCGGCACAGCCATGCCGCGTTGGTTGCTGACAGGCTGCCTTGGCTTCGCTATGGCACGCGCTCTGCAACGGAGATCCAGCCTGTGTCGAAGAAGTTCCTGACCGACGTCATCGCAAACTCCACCGACTTGTCCGGCGTCGCGGCGACCAAGCTGGCTGGCGACATCATCGAGGCGATCAAGGGTGAGATCGTCGCGAGCGGCCGTTTCACGATCCCCGACTTCGGCGCCTTCGTTGTGCGCGAGACGCCGAAGCGCACGGCGTTGAACCCCCGCACGGGTGAGAAGGTGCCCGTGAAGGCGGGTGCGACGGTGAAGTTCAAGGCGAGCCCGGCCCTGAAGACGGCGGCGCTGGGCGGCCTCAAGAAGGCCAAGCGCAAGGCTGCGAAGGGCTGAGACAACGACGCGCGGCCGGTCCGCGCTGTTACAATTCACCCGCTGGCGGAGCGGAATCCGCATCTCGTAGACTCTCCCCACGATGAGGAATTGCGGGTGCAGCCTTCTGCACCGCGGCTCGCCAGCCACAGCGTCGCGCAATCGAGACAGTGGCTCGCGAGCCGCAGGGTCCTTCCTGGGCCCGGCGTATGCGGGGGGCGGAAGCGCGCAAGATCGCTAGCGCCAGGCCGGAAATATGGTTTGCGGTTTGCAGCCTTTCCGCGCGGCTTCAGATCGTTAGCTGCAAACCGACGCCGCACCGCGGCCCTGCAAACCACCTGCAAACCGGACGGCATCATGACGCTCCCCTGGATGGCGGCGAAGATCCTGCTGCGTCCGGTGGCGGAGCTGCGTCCGCATGCCGGCAATGCCCGCGTCCACAGCGCCGAGCAGCTGGAGCAGATCAAGGCCAGCATGCTGGCCTTCGGGTTCACTAACCCGCTGCTGGTGGACGAGACCGGCGTGCTGATCGCCGGCCATGGTCGCCTCGAGGCGGCGTCCGCGCTCGGCATGGTCAAGGTGCCGGTGATCGTGCTGCGGCACCTGTCCGCAGCGCAGAAGGAGGTGCTGCGGCTCGCCGACAATCGCATCGCGGAGAATGCGACCTGGGACCAGGCGCTGCTGCGCGATGCCTTGGCCAGCGTGCAGACGGCGGAGATCGACCTCGGCGCGCTCGGCTTTTCGGCGGATGAGCTCGCAGACATCCTCGCGGCGGCTGGAGATGCCGTGTCCGACGGCGACGCGTCCGAGGCTCCGTCCGCGGATCCCGCCGAGGGGGGCGGCGGGTCTGGGGCGGAGGTGACGGATCAAGGGCCGGCGGAGGATCCCGCTGACGCCGAACCGGAGCCGCCGCGCCAGGCCGTCACGCGTCCCGGCGACCTCTGGCGGTTGGGCGACCATCGCCTGCTCTGCGGCGACAGCACGGACGCCGCCACCGTGGCGCGCGTGATGGGCGACGACCGTGCGGCGCTGTTGTTCACCTCTCCGCCCTATGGGAACCAGCGGGACTACACCACGGGCGGCGTCACGGATTGGGACGCTCTGATGCAGGGTGTGTTCCAGCATCTCGACGCAGCTATGCGGCCGGATGGCCAGGTGCTGGTGAACCTCGGTCTGATCCATCGCGACAATGAATGGCAGCCCTATTGGTCTGGGTGGCTCGACTGGATGCGCGCCCGCGGCTGGCGCCGCTTCGGCCTCTACACCTGGGACCAGGGGCCCGGCTTGCCCGGCGACTGGAACGGACGCCTCGCACCGGCCTTCGAGCTGGTCTTCCACTTCAACCGCCAGGCGCGCCAGGCGAACAAGATCGTGCCCTGCAAGTGGGCCGGCACGCCGAACAAGGGCAGCGGGCTGCGCGCCGCTGACGGCACCATCTCTGAATACCAGCATGCCGGCCTGCCGGTGCAGGACTTCCGGATCCCCGACAACGTGCTGCGCCTGACCCGCCACAAGGGCCGCGGCATCGAGACGGAGCACCCCGCGGTGTTCCCCGTGGTGCTGCCCGAGTTCCTGATGCGGACCTACACCGACGAGGGTGAGGTGGTGTTCGAGCCCTTCGGTGGGTCTGGCACCACCATTCTCGCCGCCCAACGCACCGGCCGCCGCGTGCGGGCGATCGAGCTTGCGCCGGCCTATGCCGACCTGGCCGTGGCGCGGTGGCGCTTACTGCATCCCGACCTGCCGGTGACGCTGGCGGACGACGGCCGCGACTACGACGCCGTGGCCGCGGCGCGGATGGAGGTCACCGCCAATGCAGCCTGACCTCGTGGTCACCGCCCTGCCGGTCGCATCCCTCGTGCCCTACGCCGAGAACGCCCGCACGCATTCTCCGTCACAGGTCGCGCAGATCGCCGCCTCCATCGCCGAGTTCGGCTTTGTGAACCCGGTGCTGGTCGATGCCGGAGGCGTGCTGATCGCCGGCCACGGCCGCGTTATGGCCGCGAAGCACCTCGGGCTCGCCTCCGTGCCAGTGCTGCGGCTCGGCCATCTCTCTCCCGCGCAGGCGCGTGCTCTGCGGCTCGCGGACAATCAGATCGCGCTGAACTCCGGATGGGACGAGGCGCTGCTCGCGGCGGAGATCGCGCGCATCCGCGACGAGGCGGTGGTCGACCTGGACGTGCTCGGCTTCTCCGGGATGGAGTTGGACCGGCTGCTGGCAGCCGCCGATGCCGGCCTTGCGGATGATGCCGACGAGGCGCCGCCACTGCCGGTCACTCCCGTCACGCGCACCGGCGACCTCTGGCGCTGCGGCGAGCACCGCCTGCTCTGCGGCGACGCGACGAAGCTGGGCGACGTGCAGCGCGCCCTCAGCGCCGGCCATCTCGCCGACATGGGCTTCGTTGATCCACCCTACAATGTGGCCTACGAGGGCGGCACTGCGGCGCGCATGACCATCGCCAACGACGCGCTCGGCGGCGGCTTTCCCGAGTTCCTGCGGCCCGCGCTGGCCAACCTGCTCTCGGTCACCAAGGGCGCCTGCTACGTCTGCATGTCTTCGTCCGAATGGCCGACGCTGCATCGCGTCTGGCAGGAGGCGGGCGGCAAATGGTCCAGCACGATCATCTGGGCGAAGAACACCTTCGCGCTCGGCCGCGCGGACTACCACCAGCAGTTCGAGGCGATGCTGTATGGGTGGCGCCAGGGCAGCCAGCACTATTGGTGCGGCGCGCGTGACCAGGGGAACGTCTGGCACTTCGACAAGCCGGCCAGGAACGACCTGCATCCGACGATGAAGCCGGTCGCGCTGGTCGAGCGTGCCATTCGCAACAGCAGCAAGCCCCGTGACACCGTCCTGGACTGCTTCGGAGGGTCGGGCACCAGCATGATCGCGGCGGAGCGCACGGGCCGACGTGCCGTGCTGCTGGAGATCGACCCGGCCTATGCGGATGTCATCGTGCAGCGGTGGCAGGAGACGACCGGCGAGGCCGCGGTGCTGGAAGGCGATGATCGCGTCTTCGCGGACATCGCCGCGGCGCGTGGCAAGGAAATAACGTCGCCTGGCCGTCCTGGCTGAATCTGAGGTCGGCGCTATCGCGCTTCAGAAGCCTGCAACCAGATGCGTCATGCCTGGGCCTGTCGCTGCACGCGCTGCCGGAGCCCGTCGAAATAAACGTCATCCGCCGCTACGCTGGGGCAGGAAGCTTGGCCCTCCAGCAGCAGATCGCGCAGTCGTTGGCGATCCTGCTCCTTTCGGATCAGGTCGCAGACATACTCACTGCTGGTGCCATGGCCACGCGCGGCGACCTGTTCATCCACGAAGGATTTCAGCGCGTCCGGCAGGGAGACATTCAGCGTACCCATGGGCCTGACGATATCCCGCTTTGCCAAGAATTGGCAGGGGAGACGTGCCGCCGATGGGCGCCCCTGGCGGGAGGCTGAGCAAACGATCGCCAGGATCATGATGTGATCCAGACCGTCGAATCATAGCAATCCCACGTCGCTCCATCCTGCTTGGCTCGTCCGCGGCACAGCGCGAATGGTCCGTCACACGCAGGAGATACCCTGCACCACGACGGAGACCAGCATGACCGACCGCGAAGCCCGCGCCGCCCGCAATCAGGGGAAGAGCCTGGCCGCCTTCCTCGCGAAGAAAGCTGAATTCGACGCCCTTCTTGCGGAGCTCCAGCAGGCCAGCGCGGACCATTTCGGCGCGGACCCCGAGACGGTGCTTTGGGGCGAGGCGGCCTGGCTTTCGGACGCCACCGCGAAACTGAAGGACATCGCGGACCAGCATTTCCGCCGCGGCGAATACGCCTGCTGAAGTGGCTGGCTCCCGCACCGCCCCGACCGGCGCGCCGGCGGGGCTCCCGGCAGTAGGGGCCGATGACCGGCGCCCGGAACCGGAGACCACCATGATGTCCAAGCTTTCCGACAGCCAGCGCGTGATCCTCAGCGCCGCCGCACAACACGAGATGGGCTTTGCCCGCGCGCCGAAGTCCCTGCCGGCCGCCGCCCGCAACGCGGTGTTCCGCAGCCTCATCAAGAACAGCCTGCTGACCGAGATCAACGCCCCGCGGGAGCATGTCGGGCTCGGCTGGCGGCAGGATGAGGACGGGACCTGGATCGTGGCGCGCATCACGGACGAGGGGCTGCGCGCCATCGGCATCGACCCGAACGAGGACGACGCGCTGGCCGGCGAGCCCGACTGCTCCGGCATCGAGGGCAGCGTGCCCGACACGGCGCCCGCGGGCGCGGACGCCGCCGCCGAGGGGGATGTCCCAGCGGAGGAAACCGAACCCGCCCGGGGCGCGCCCACACCCGCCCCGCGCGCCAGCCTGCGCGACGCCGCCGCTGCGGTGCTGGCCGCCTGGGACGCCAGCCCGGCGCAGGACGCGACGGACAATCCGATCAGCTGCGCCATCGAGGTCCTGCGCGCCGCCTTCGCCGGCAAGCCGCCCCGCGCGACCCGCGAGCCTGGTGCTCCGCGGAAGCCGCGCGAGGGCACGAAGCAGGAGACGGTGCTCGCCCTGCTCCGCCGAGCGGAGGGCGCCACCATCGCGCAGATATGCGAGGCGACCGGCTGGCAGCAGCACACGGTGCGCGGCTTCTTCGCGGGCCTGAAGAAGCGCCAGGGGATCGAGGTGCAGGTGCTGGAGCGCATCCGCCAGGTCGGCCCGAACAGGGAGGGCGCCCGAGGCTCCTACACGGTCTACCATCTGCCGGCCTGACCACGGAGCCGGACACGTCGAGGGCCCGCCGCCGGAGGGTAGCGGGCCCTTGCTCGTGATGACCATCACGCGCGGCGGGAGGTCGCCGCCATGCCGGAACTCACCGCCTCCACGCGCGAGGCCGCCCGTCGCCTCGGCGTCAGCGACACCGCCATCCACAAGGCCGAACGGGCCGGCCGCATTGCCCGCGAGCCAGACGGCCAGTGGGACATCGACAAGACCCGCCGCCGCCTGACCGAGACCGCCAACCCCGCCCGCTCGCCTCTGGCCAGCAGCGCCGGCGCCGAGGGCACGCCCTTCGCCCGGCTGAAGGTCGCGCAGCTCGCCCTGAAGGTGGAGGCGCAGCGCCTCTCGCTGGATGAGACCAAGCGCCGCCTGGTCGATGTCACCGAGGCCAACGCCGCGCTCGACGAGATCGGCAGCACCATGCGCGACGCGCTGCTGAACTGGCCGGCGCGCGTGTCAGGCCTGATCGCCGCCGAGCTCGCCGTCGATCCGCACCTGCTGCAGACCATCCTGCAGAGCCACATCAACGATCTGCTGACGGAGGCGGCCGATCGCTTCGATCCCGCAGGCCTCGGAGGGGACCGCTCTCCGCAGCCGTGAGCATGTGCGCCGGCGCGTCGGCGCGATGCTCCGGCCGCCGCCGCAGCTCACCGTCTCGGAATGGGCCGAGCGGCATCGCATGCTCGGCAGCCGCGCCTCCGCCGAGCCCGGCCCGTGGCGTACCAGCCGCACGCCCTATCTGAAGGATGTGATGGATGCACTGTCCGCGGTGCATCCCGCTCGGCGCGTCGTCTTCATGAAGGGCGCGCAGGTGGGCGCCACGGAAAGCGGAAACAACTGGCTCGGCTATATCATGCACCACGTGCCGGCGCCGGCGTTGGCGGTGCAGCCGACCGTGGAACTGGCCAAGCGCTTCTCGCGCCAGCGCATCGACCCACTGCTGGAGGAGACGCCCGCGTTGCGGGAGCGGGTTGCGCCGGCCCGTGCCCGCGACAGCGGCAACACCATGCTGTCGAAGGAATTTCCTGGCGGCATCCTGGTGCTGACCGGTGCCAACAGCGCGGTTGGCCTGCGCTCGATGACGGCGCGGTTCCTGTTCCTCGACGAGGTGGACGCCTATCCGGGCGACGTCGCCGGCGAGGGTGATCCGATCGCGCTCGCCGAGGCGCGCGCTCGCACCTTTGGCTGGCGTCGCAAGGCCTTCCTGGTCAGCACGCCCACCATCGCCGGCCGCAGCCGCATCGAGCGGGAGTACCTGGCGTCCGACCAGAGGCGCTTCTTCGTGCCGTGCCCGGACTGCGGGGAGATGCAGTGGCTGCGCTTCGAGCGGCTGATCTGGGAGAAGGGTGCACCGGAGACGGCGCGGTATCATTGCTCGGCCTGCAACCATCCGATGCAGGAGCACGATAAGACCGTCATGCTCGGCGGCGGGGAATGGCGCGCGACGGCCGAGGGCCAGGATCCGCACACGATCGGCTTCCACATCTCGGCGCTCTACTCGCCGGTGGGCTGGCTCTCCTGGGCGCAGATCGCCCGCGATTGGGAGGCCGCCCAGGGCAAGCCCGAGGACATCAAGACGTTTCGGAACACCGTGCTGGGCGAGACCTGGCAGGAACAGGGCGAGGCGCCGGATTGGGAGCGCCTGGTCGAGCGCCGCGAGGATTTCGCCATGGGCGTGGTGCCTTCCGGCGCGCTGGTGCTGACCGCGGGCATCGACGTGCAGGATGATCGGCTGGAATGCGACGTCTGGGGCTGGGCCGAGGGCTTTTCCTCCTGGTTGGTCGATCACGTGGTGATCCAGGGCAGCCCGCGGGACCGCGAGCCCTGGGACGAACTGGCGAAGCTGCTGGCAAGGGACTGGCCACGCCACGGCGGTGGCGCGATGCGCATCGCCCGGCTCTGCATCGACACCGGCGGCCGCGACACCGCCGCCGTCTATGGCCATCTGCGTCGACTGCGCGATCCGCGCATCGCGCCGACCAAGGGCGTCGATGGCTGGAACCGGGCGCAGCCCGTGCAGGGCCCGACGCCGGTGGACGCTCTGGTCGATGGCCGCAAGCTGCGGCGCGGCCTGAAGCTGTGGACCGTCTCCGTCTCGACCTGGAAGGCTGATCTCTATCGCCGGCTCTGGCTTGGTCGCGGCGACGCGGAGGAGGTGCCGCCCGGCTGGGTGCATCTGCCGCGGGGCATCGAGGCGGAGTGGGTCAAGCAGCTGGTCGCCGAGCAGCTGCGCACCACCAAGGATCGCCGCGGGTTTGCCCGGCAGGAATGGGCGAAGCTGCGGGAACGCAACGAGGCGCTGGACTGCGCCGTGCTGGCGCGTGCGGCGCTCTGGCTGCTCGGTGCCGACCGCTACGGCGAGCGCTTCTGGCAGCAGCTGCGGGACCAGATCGCCGATGCCCCGCTGCGGCCGAGCGAGCTTCCCGCCGCCGGGAATGTCGCCCACCCACCGGCGTTACCGCAGGCCGAACTGGCGACGCCCGCAACACCCCCCAGCGCCCATCGCCCGCGTGGTTGGCTCGCCCCGCGCCAGGGCTGGCTGCGCTGACACTGGAGATTCTGATGACCGCGACCGTGCCCGTGCGCACCAGCATCGCCGCCGGCCAGGCGCTGAGCGGGCCCGTCGCCAGCGTCGGCTACGGCGTCTGCCTGCTGCTGCTGCCCGCGGCCTGGACCGATGCGCCGCTCACCCTGCAGGGTTCGCTCGATGAGGGCGAGCCCGCGGCCTGGGCCGACCTTTACGACCACCTCGGCAATGAGGTGGTCCTGACGGTCGTGGCCGGCCGCGCGCTGACGCTGCCACCCACGCTGCTGCTCGGCTGGCCCTGGCTGCGGCTGCGCTCGGGCCTCGCCGCCGCACCGGTGAATCAGGCCACGGAGCGCCTGCTCACCCTCGGCATCCGGCCCCTCGCATGACCGCGCTCTTCCAGCACTACCTGCCGCCGGCGCCGGCGATGCTGCCCTACGTCTCGGGGCGCTTCTACGCCTCGCAGCATGCGCGCGCCGTCGGCGGTGCGGTCGCGATGACGGCGAACCGGCTCCTTTGCGTGCCCTACGTGCTGGCGCGGCCCGGGCTGTTCTCGGCCATGGCGGTCAGTGTGACGACGGGCGCGGCCGGTGTTCTGCGGATGGCGCTGGCTGCCGACGACGGAACGGGGCATCCCGGGCGCCTCATCGAAGAGCCGCTGGCGGACGCCGACACTGCCTCGGCCGGCAACGCGCTCTGCCCCTTCGCGCAGTCGCGTTGGATCCCGGCCGGGGTCTGTTGGCTGCTGCTGTGCTTCTCGGGCACGCCCTCGGTGCGCGGCACCAGCACCCAGGCGTTCAGCGGCGGAAACACGCTATTGCTTGGCTCGGCCTCGGCCGATGGCGGTGCCGGTGGCGGCACCACCGGCAGCGAGAATGGCTTCTTCGCGGCGTTGAGCCACCAGGCTGGTGTGCCGATCATGCCGAACCCGCCGAACGGGCTGTCCTATCTCGTGAACGTAGCGACGCCGCTGCCGACGCTGCGGGCGGCCTGATGGATCCCGCCGTCCTCGCCTGGGCGCTGGCGCAGCCCGCCGGCAGCGGTGCGGCAGTGCTGGCCGCGGCCTATACCGGCGGCACCACGCGCGTGACTTTTGACGGCCGCACCGTGGAGTACCGCAGCCTCGATGAGCTCGGCCGCGCACTGGCCGCGCTCCATGGCGCCGAGAACAGCGCGGCGCGGCGGCCTTCCGTGACGCTGGCAAGCTTCAGTCGCGGAGGCAGTACGTGAGCGCGGGCGGAGGCGCTCAATCCATTGGCGCGATCAGCCGCACGGTTGGGAAATAGGTGCGGTACCGGCGCACATCGCGGGTCAGCAGCGGCAGCTGCGCCACCGCGGCATGCGCCCCGATGAAGAAATCCGGCAGCACGCCCGTGCGGGTGCCGCCGCCGGCGCGGTAACGCTGGAACACCTTGCCGGCGAGGAACAGCGCCTCGCGCGAGATGGGAGCGGTCTCCACCTGAGCGATGGCGAGGACCTCGTTGACCTCCTCCATACGTAGGAAGCCCACCGAGAGCTCGGCATAGACCACATCGTTGATCAGCACCGGCCCGCGCACCGCCGCGGCCTCAAGCTGGCGCTGCGACCATTCTGCCCAGTCCGCATTGTCGGTGACGAGGTCGAGCAGGACATTGGTGTCGACGAGGGTCACCTCACTCCTCGCCGCGCGTCAGCGCCATGATTTCCTCTGTGGTCATGCCGGCGCTGGCTCGGCCGCGCAGCTTCGCGAAGCGGCTCGGTGGGCGCGTGGCGGGGCCGCGGTGGCCAGCCTTGTTGAGAACCACGCGGCCGTCCTCGGCGACTTCGAAGGTGACGGCGCTGCCCGGCTTGATACCCAGCAGGTCGCGGACCTCCTTCGGGATGGTGACCTGACCCTTGGTCGTGACCGTCGTGGCCATGGGGTGCTCCTGTAATACCAATGTACTTTCGGGTCTTACTTAAGGCCTTGCGCGGGCGGCTTCCAGTGGAGATCGCGGGATGATGGAACGCCTGCGCGCTGCATGGCTGGCGCTGCGCGGCTACGCCGCCGCGCACGACCATCGTGCTTCGGCCTGGGCACCCTCCGGCGGCAGTGCCAATGCCGAAGTCGGCATGGCCGCGGCGACGGTGGTGCGCCGCGCCCGCGACGCCGTGCGCAACGACCCCTACGCCAGCCGCATCGTTGATCTCTGGACTGGCAACGCCGTCGGCGCCGGCATCACCACGCGCTGGCCCGACGACGCACACGGCCGCGCCTGGCAACGCTGGGCGGAGAGCTCCGCCTGCGACGCCGAGGGGCGGCTCGACCTCTATGGCCTGCAGGCGCTGGTCATGCGGGCGGTTGTCGAGAGCGGCGAATGCTTCGTCCGGTTCCTGATGGTGCCGCCATCGCCCGCCAACCCGATCGGGCTGCGGCTGCAGGTGCTGGAGAGCGACCACCTCGACACCGCGCATAACGGCACGGTGGAGGGCGCGCCGACGATCCAGGGCATCGCCCTCGGCGAGGCCGGTGCGCCAATCGGCTATTGGCTGCATCGCGTCCACCCTGGCGCGGCCTGGATCCTGCCGGGAGCGACCTGGCTCAGCAGCGAGCGCATCCCGGCATCGGAGGTCCTGCACGTCTATCGCAAGCGCCGCCCCGGTCAGCTGCGCGACGTCTCCTGGCTGGCGCCCATCCTGCTGCGACTGCGTGACCTCGGCGACTACGAGGCTGCGCTGCTCATGAAGGCCAAGATCGAGGCCTGCCTCGCCGCGGTCGTCACCGAAGAGGGTGACGAGGCGCTGACGGGTGCGGCGGCCGGCCTACTGCGCGACGCTCAGGGTCGGACGGTCGAGAGCTTCGAACCGGGCATGATCCTGTATCGCCGCGGCATGGGCTCGGTGGAAGTCGTGAACCCCTCGGGCGGCGGCAGCCACGCCGCCTTCGCCCGCCGCGCGCTCGAGGCCGCCGCGGTCGGCGCCGGCCTGACCTACGACCAGGTCTCGGGCGATCTCACCCAGGCGAACTACTCCTCGCTCCGCGCGGGCAAGATCGAGTTCCGCCGGCTCTGCGAGCAGGTGCAGTACGGCATGCTGATCCCGATGCTCGTGCGCCCCATCGCCGAGCGGTTCCACGCGCAAGGTGCCCTCCTCGGTCTGTGGGGCGCCGACATGCCGGACGGCGTGTCGCACGTCCCGCCGGCGCACGAGATGATCGACCCGCTAAAGGACACCACCGCGCTGATTGCCCAGGTGCGCGCTGGCTTCGTCCCGCAGCCCGAGGCGGCCGGGGCCTTCGGCTACGACTTCCGGGCCGCCGTGGAGATGATCCGCGAGGCCAACGCCCTGCTCGACGAGGCCGGCCTCGCGCTCGACACCGATCCGCGCCGCGTCGCGAAGTCCGGCGCCGCCCAGGACGCCGCGCAGATAGCCGCGGTGGAGATCGCGGCGACAGGGGCGGCGGCTCCACAGCGCCAGCCGGACACAGGTCAGGCGGAGCCGGGCTGAGCGCCGCTCATCCACAGATCATCCCGATCTTTCCCACAGGGATATCCACATGACCGAAACCGCCGAACCGGGCGGGGGCGACCCCGCGCCGGAGCCTGCTGCTGCGCCCGATCGACTTCCTGCTGCTGAGCAGTCGATCGTGGCGCAGCGCGCCATCACCGCGCCTGCCACCGTCGATCGCGCCGCCCGCACGGTCGAGGTGGTGTGGTCGACCGGCGCTCGCGCCCGCAACTTCGTCCCCGCCCTCGGCCTGATCACCGAGGAGTTGGAGATGTCGCCGAGCGCGGTGCGCATGGAGGCGCTGCGCTCCGGCCGCGCTCCGGTGCTCGACACCCATCGCCGCGGCGGGGCGCGCGACGTGCTCGGCCGCGTAACCGCCGCGCGTCTCGAGCGCGGCCGCGGCTACGCCACGCTGCAGTTCAGCTCAGCGGCCGATGTGGAGCCGATCTGGCAGCGCATCGCCGACGGCACGCTGCGCGCGGTGAGCGTCGGCTACCGCGTGCACCGCTACGAGCCGCGGTCCGATGCGGCATCGGGCGAGACCATCCACCGCGCGGTGGATTGGGAGCCCTTCGAGATCTCCGTCGTGCCGGTCCCAGTGGACCGCGATGCGTCGGTCCGCGCGCAGGGGGAGCAGGGCCTCCCCGCGCCGGCGATCGAGCCCGCCCTGCCTGACGAGGACCCAGCCATGCCCGAGACGACGCCGGAGACCCCGGCCGCGCCGGCGCCGTCAGCGCCGCTCACCCCGCCCCAGGAGACCACCGTGACCACCAGCCCCGCACCGGCCGCACCGTCCGCGCCCGCCACGCCGCCCGCAGCGGTCGCACCGCCCGAGCCGACTCGCGCCGCTCCACCC
>JAFADX010000314.1 GCA_023424475.1 Pseudomonadota bacterium | reverse complement strand
GGCGGGTGCCGCGCGGGATCGCGGGGATGGCCGCGATCGGCGCCCTGGCGGGCGAGGCTGTGCCCCCCCCGCCACAGTGTCTCAGGTAAGTCGCGGCGCATGTCTCTGCACCGTTGCCGCCCCATGGAGGCCCGGGACATATTCGGCGCAGGCCACGACGCCGTCCTTCCGTCTTGTGTGGGGGAAGCGGCGGCGGACCTTGTCCGGGGGGGCAGGGCGGCCCAGGGAACTGCCGGTTCGCCGGCATTGAGGAGGACTAGAATGCGCAAGATTCTGCTGGGGACGACCGCCGTTGCCGGCGCCGCCCTGCTCGCGCCGGCGGCGTTCGCACAGGCACCGGCGGTGAGCTCGGGTGCGGGCAGCCTGCGGGGCAACAACCAGGTTGGCACGCAGGGCGTCACCGCCCCCGCGCCGGCGATCGCCGCGGCCAGCGGCCTCGCGGTCCGCCTGGGCGGCTACTTCGACTTCTCGGGCGCGATGATCTACGACGATTGGGATCAGGCCCGCAGCCGTGCCTCGTCGGCCGCCAACGGCGGTGCGGCGAACGCGCAGCGCCGTTCGCGCTACGACTTCCGCAACGACCTCGAGCTCTATGTCGACGTCGACGGCCGTGCCGCCAACGGCATGACCTACGGCGCGCACTTCGAGTTCCAGATGGACAACGGCACCGGCACGGCGGGTGACAACTCGAACGTGTCGATGGACGAGGCCTACGGCTTCATCGCGTTCCCGAACGTCGGCACCTTCCGCTTCGGCGCCGAAGACAGCGCCCCGTCGCTGCTTCAGGTCCGCGCCCCGTCGGCCGGCCTGGTCGGCACGGACGGCGACTGGCAGGACTTCATCTGGAACGGCGGCCTCTACAGCAGCCCGTACCTGACCTCCGGCTTCAACGACGGCAACGACGCGACGAAGGTGGTCTACCTCTCGCCGCAGTTCGCCGGCTTTGACTTCGGCGTGTCCTATGCCGTGAACAACGGCGAAGGCGAGCGCAACGACTTCTCGAACGGTCAGGCCCAGCGCAACAACGCCCAGGGCTCGATCAACAACGAGATCGGCGCCGGCATCCGCTACCGCGGCACCTTCGGCCCGATCGGCGTGAACGCCGGCCTCGGCGGCATGTGGGCCGACGCTGGCACGCTGCAGAACAGCGGCGCGCCGCTGACCACGGTCGCTGGTTCGGCTGGTGGCCTGCAGCAGCAGAACGTGAACGCCTACACCGCGGGCCTCACCTTCTCCGGCTACGGCTTCGCGGTCGGCGGCGAGTTCACCTGGGGCTCCTACAACGGCTCCTCGGTGGGCCGCGCGGCGCTCGCCCCGGGCCTCGAGGACAGCTACCACTGGATCATCGGCGCGACCTACACGATGGGCCCGCTGCTGATCGGCGGTAACTTCGCGCAGGCCGAGCAGGACAACGGCATCGCCCAGACCCGCCTCGCGAACGGCGTGGTCACGAGCGAGACCAGCCTGGCCGATCGCAAGCACACCATCTGGGGCATCGGCGCGGTCTACACGCTGGCCCCGGGCCTGGCGCTGTACGCGATCTACCAGAACGTGAACGACGAGAACGTCCCGACCGGCGCGCCGACCAACGCCCGCTACATCTCCGGTGGCGGCAACGTGGGCACGACGCTGGCCTCGTTCAGCGGCAGCAACACCCGCACGATCAACGTCGGCATGGTGGGCATCCGCCTCGCCTTCTGATCCGTCGATCGGCAGAGCCTCGTGGGGGGCGGCAGGGGAGACCCTGCCGCCCTTCGCATGTCCGGGGGACGGACCTGCGAGACCTCGGCTTTTCAGGTGCCCGGTTCCAAGGCTACAAGGCGCGGTCATGATCGCCGCCCGCACGACCACCCGTCGCCGCCCCGCCACGCTCGCCTGCACCATGGGGGCGCTTGCCGCCCTGCTCGGAGCCTGCAGTTCCGACAATGTGCGACAGGTCGGCGCGAACGAATATGCTGCCGGCAGCGGCCGCGACCGCGTCCGCGGGCGCCTCTCCGGCCAGGATGACGGCATCCTGCTGTTCGGCACCGCACGCACGCCCCGGCCGGGCGAGGCCGACGGCGGCGGCACCGGCCTCGGCGTCAACGCCTTCCTGTGGCGCGCGACGCTCGACACCCTTTCCTTCATGCCGCTGTCCTCCGCCGACCCCTTCGGCGGCGTGATCATCACCGATTGGTATTCGCCGCCCGGCGCCGGGGCGGAACGCTTCAAGGCGACGGCCTATGTGATGGGCCGGCAGCTGCGTTCGGACGGCGTCCGCATCTCGGTGTTCCGGCAGGTGCGCCAGGGCAGCAACTGGGTCGATGCGATCGTCTCGCCCTCCACCGGCGCGGAGCTTGAGGACCGCGTGCTGTCGCGTGCGCGGGAACTGCGCGCGCAATCCACCGGCGCGCGATAGGCCGCCCTGTCCGCCCCGCGGCAGCGCGGGGCCCGGTTCCTCATCCGCCGGTGCAGGGCGCCCGGCGCAGGCCGCGCGGCGCGCCGGCCTCGGGGGCCTGCACCAGCGTCAGCACGCAGGGCCCCTGGCCTCGGGTGAAGCGCCAGTCGGCGGCGCCGTTGTGGCCGGACACGGGCGGCGGCGGGAACAGCGCCAGGGTCGGCACGCGGCGCGCCGCGGCGCGGTCCGCCACGAGCCGGGCGCGGGCAGCAGGATCGGGGTCGAAGGCGTCGCGCTCGAAAAGCGCGACGGCAAGCCGCGGTCCCTCGGCCGGCAGGGACGCCAGGAGGCGGTGGAAATCCTCGAGCGCGGCCGGCAGGTTGTTCGGGCGCTCCGTCTCCCCATGCGCGGCCGGGGCGAAGGCGAGAACGGCGTGGACGAGGCCGGGGCGCTCCGCCGCGGCCATGACCGACTGCCAGCCGCCGCGCGACTGCCCGCCCAGCACGATGCGCCGGTAACCGGCCGCCTGCAGCAGCGGCAGGCCGCGCAGCAGCGTGGTCAGCGCGGCGGGCAGCGTGTCCTCCGCCGGGTCGCGATCGAAGCGGAACACGTCCCAGCCCGCGTCGTTCAGCATGGCGATGGCGCCGGGCACCAGGGCGGCGCGGCGGTCGGCGGCAGGGCCGCCATACCCGTGGGACCAGACAACCACGCCCTCGGCCGCGGCGGGGCCGTGGCGGAACATCAGCGGCGCGGCGCGGAACGGCCCGATGCGGGCCTCCACGGGCCGGAAGGCGGGCCCCGGGCGGGCCAGGACGGCGCCGTCCAGGGCAAGGATGCGGCACGCATTGCCGGGGCCGAGGATACGCCGCGCATCGGCGTCGCAGGCGGCCTGGAGCTGGGCCTCGGCCACGGCGCCATCGGCGCGGCCGGAGAGGAACCGCCAGGTGGCCCGACCGTCCGGCGTCGTGGCCAGGGCGAAGCCCGCATGCGGCACGACGCCGCGGTATTGCAGGGTGAAGCCGGTGACGGTCGAGATGCCGCGGGCATTGCCGAGGCTCGCGACGGAGAAGAGGGATCGGTAGGCGGCGAAGTCCGCATTCGGGTCCTGTGCCTGCGCCGGCCCGGCGAGTGTCGCGAGGACGGCCGCGAGCCCTAGGAATCCGGCCCGCCAACGCTTATGCATCCACCTCTTCTCCGCTACGCCCAGGTACGAGACGCGCGCGCGCAATGAACGACATTCCCGCTCCCCAGGACAAGGCGTCCCCCCGCTACGATTTCGGCGCCGCCGAGCCGCGCTGGCAGGCCGCGTGGGAGGACCGCGCCTGCTTCGCCGTGCCCGACGTGCCGCCGGCCGGCGGGCGGAAGTACTACGTCCTGGAGATGTTCCCCTACCCCTCGGGCAAGATCCACATGGGGCATGTGCGGAACTACACGCTGGGCGATGTGGTCGCGCGCTACAAGCGGGCGCGCGGGCATCTGGTGATGCACCCGATGGGCTGGGACGCCTTCGGTCTGCCGGCCGAGAACGCGGCGCGCGAGCGCGGCGTGCATCCGGCCGCCTGGACCTACCAGAACATCGCCAACATGCGCGAGGAGCTGAAGCGCATGGGCCTGTCGCTGGAATGGGCGCGGGAGTTCGCGACCTGCGACGCGGAATACTACGGCCAGCAGCAGAGGCTGCTGCTGGACTTCTGGAAGGCGGGCCTGGTCGAGCGCAAGGAGTCCTGGGTGAACTGGGACCCGGTGGACGGCACCGTGCTCGCGAACGAGCAGGTGATCGATGGGCGCGGCTGGCGATCCGGCGCGCTGGTCGAGAAGAAGAAGCTGTCGCAGTGGTTCCTCGCCATCACGAAGTTCGCGCCGGAGCTGCTGGAGGCGCTGGGCGGGCTCGACCGCTGGCCCGAGCGCGTGAAGCTGATGCAGTCCAACTGGATCGGGCGCAGCGAGGGCGCGCGGCTGAAGTTCGCGCTGAGCCGGCCGGTGGACGGCATGGCCGATGTCGAGGTCTTCACGACGCGGCCGGATACGCTGTTCGGCATGTCCTTCCTCGCGGTCGCGGCCGAGCATCCGCTGGCGGCCGCGGCGGCCGCGCAGGACCCGGCGGCCGCGGCGTTCGTCGCCGAGTGCCGCAGCATGGGCACCTCGGAAGCGGTCATCGAACAGGCCGAGAAGAAGGGCTTCGACACCGGCTTCCGCGTGAAGCATCCCTTCACCGGCGCGGAGTACCCGGTATGGATCGCGAACTTCGTGCTGATGGAATACGGCACCGGCGCGATCTTCGGCTGCCCGGCGCATGACCAGCGCGACCTCGACTTCGCACGGAAATACGGGTTGTCCGTCACGCCGGTCGTGCTGCCGAAGGGCGCGGATGCGGCGACCTTCAGCGTGGGCGACGAAGCCTTCACCGAGGACGGGACGGCCTTCAACTCGGGCTTCCTCGACGGGCTCGACGTCGCGGCCTCGAAGCGCCGCGCGATCGGGGAGCTGGAGAAGCTCGGCTGCGGCCAGGGCGTGGTGAACTGGCGCCTGCGCGACTGGGGCGTCTCCCGCCAGCGCTACTGGGGCTGCCCGATCCCCTTCATCCATTGCGACGACTGTGGCGTGCAGCCGGTGCCGGACGACCAGCTGCCGGTGCGGCTGCCGGACGACGTGGACTTCTCGAAGCCGGGCAATCCGCTCGACAACCATCCGACCTGGAAGCACGTGGCCTGCCCGAACTGCGGCAGGCCGGCGCGGCGCGAGACCGACACCTGCGACACCTTCGTCGATTCGTCCTGGTACTTCGCGCGCTTCTGCTCGCCGCGCGCCGCCGTGCCGGTGACCAAGGCGGCGGTCGATGCCTGGCTGCCGGTGGACCAGTACATCGGCGGCATCGAGCACGCGATCCTGCACCTGCTCTATTCGCGCTTCTTCTCCCGCGCGATGAGGGCGACGGGACATCTGAGCGTCGAGGAGCCCTTCGCCGGGCTGTTCACGCAGGGAATGGTGCAGCACGAATCCTACAAGGGCGCCGACGGGCGCTGGCTCTACCCGGAGGAGGTGGAGTTCTCGGCCGCCGCGGACGGCACGCGCAGCGCCCATCTGAAGGGCGGCAACGAGCCGGTCATCATCGGCCGCGTCGAAGCGATGTCGAAGTCCAAGCGCAACACCGTCGATCCCGGCGCGATCATCGCGAAGTACGGGGCGGACACGGCGCGCTGGTTCATCCTCTCCGACAATCCGCCGGATCGCGACATGGAATGGACGGAGAGCGGTGTCGCCGGCGCCTACCGTTTCACCCAGCGCGTCTTCCGCATGGTGGAGAACGCGTTGCCGGCGCTGCCGCCGGCCGGCACGCCGCCGGAGGCGGAGGGCAAGGCGCTGCGCCGCGCCACGCATCGCTGCATCGCGGCGGTGACCGAGGCGTTGGAAACCTTCGCGTTCAACGTGGCCGTCGCCCGTCTTTATGAATTCGCCAATGCGATCGAGGCGGCGAAGGACGTGCCGGGTGGCGCGAAGCGCGAGGCGCTCGAGATGCTCGCGCGGCTGTCGGCGCCGATGATGCCGCACCTCGCCGAGGAATGCTGGTCCCTGCTGCGGCCCGGCGACACCGTGCTGGTGGCGCAGATGTCCTGGCCCGAGGCCGACCCGGCGCTGCTGAAGGCGGAGAGCGTGACGCTCGCGGTGCAGGTGCTGGGCAAGCTGCGCGCCACCATCGAGGTGCCGGTGGGCGCGAGCGAGGAGACGATCTTCGCCGCGGCCGAGGCCGAGGAGAACGTGCGGCGCGCGATCGGCGGCAAGCCCATCCGCAAGCGCATCCACGTGCCCGGCCGGGTGGTGAACCTTGTCGTCTAGGCGCGCGCTTCTCGCGCTGCCGGCGCTGGCGCTGGCCGGCTGCGGATTCCGCCCGATGTACGGGCGCGGGCCGAACGGCACGGCGATCGCGCAGGGGCTCGAGACGGTGCGCGTCGGCGTTATTCCCGAACGCAACGGGCAGTTGATGCGCCGGCGGCTCCAGGAGCGGATGGGCACGGGCGGGGCGCTGCCGCGCTACGATCTGCGCGTGGGCCTCGGCTACGGCATCGAGCAGCAGGGCTTCGAGCGGGACGGGACGCCGAGCCGCGTGCGCGTGACGGCGACCGCCAACTGGTTCCTCTACGATGCCAACCAGCCGCCGCGGCTGGTGGCGCGGGGCACCGAGCGCGCCTTCGACGCCTACAACATCCCCGAGAACCAGTTCTTCGCGGCGGACGCCTCGCGCCAGGCGATGGAGCGGCGGCTGGTCGACCAGTTGGCCGAGGACATCGTGCGGCGCCTGGCGGTCCGCTTCGAAGCCGGGCCGCCGCAGGCGGGCTGAAGCCGATGGCGAAGGTCGATGCGCGCCGGATCGCCGCCGTCCTGGCCGATCCCGGGCCGGCGCGCATCGTCCTGATCTTCGGCGAGGATGGCGGCCTGGTGCGCGAGCGTGGCGAGGCGCTCACGCGCGCCATCGCCGGGGACGACCCGTTCCGTCTCGTCGAGATCCCGCGCGAGCAGGCGGCGAAGGATGCCACCATGCTCGCCGCCGAGGCGGCGACGCCGGCGCTGACCGGCGGGCGGCGGCTGGTGCGCGTGCGGGATGCCACGGATGGCCTCGCCAATGCCGCCAGGGCGGTGATGGCCGGAAAGGGGCCGGGGGTCGTGCTGCTCGAGGCCGGGGCGCTGGACGGGCGCAAGGGGCTGCGCGCGGCGCTGGAGAAGGCCGGGCCGGAGGCGGCGGTCATCGCCTGCTATGCCGAGACGGGCGCGGCGCTGGAGGCCTCGATCACGGCGCTGCTGCGGGAGTTCGGGGTCGCTGCCGAGCCTGCCGCCGTCTCCTGGATGGCGCAGCGGCTGGGCGAGGACCGGCTGGTGATGCGGCGGGAATGCGAGAAGCTCGCGCTCTATGTCGGGGCGGGAGGCCGGGCGACGGAGGAAGATGTGCTGGCCTCCCTGGCGGAAGGGTCCGCGCTGGACCTCGACGCGGCGCTGCTGGCGGCAACCGAGGGCGACGCGGCGCGGGCGGACAGGGCGCTGGACGCGGCCTTCGCCGAAGGCGCGGCGGCAGTGCAGGTGGTGCGCGGGGCGCTGCGGCACGTCCAGCGGCTGGAGGTGGCGGCGCTGGCGGTGGAGGGAGGCGCGGCCGTGGGCGACGCAGTGGGCCGGCTGCGCCCGATGGTGTTCTTCAAGGCGCGCCCGGCCTTCGAGCGGGCGCTGCGGCTGTGGATGCCCGAGATGCTGGCCCGCGCCGGGGCGGCGCTGCTGGAGGCGGAGCGGGCGACCAAGACGACTGGGACACCGGACGAGGCCGTGGCACGGGCGGCGGTGATGGGCCTGGCGCGGGAGGCGCTGCGGGCGAGGCGGAGATAGGAGTTATTCCCTATTCGCCAATTCAGAGCGGCATAAGGATCGGCGCAGTTGGATCGACCGACAAGGCGCCGCTTTGCATGGCTTATACGGGCGGCGGCGAAAGCTGACCCATGTCCACAGCGGCCGCTGCCGCCCGTATCCCCTTGGTTTTGCGCGCAGCCGCCACGCCAGCCCTGCACGCGATACGGTCAGCGCACCGCGCCGCCCGTATTAGTAGGGGATCAGGTCGTGGTCCTGATCGAGGCCGAGATAGTCCCGGTCCTGTTGGCGTGAGCCGATTGAGAAGCAGCCCATGTCGGCCGTGTCAGTGCTCTTGTGGATGGTGGCTTCGAAACCGCATCCTTTAAAGTGACCCGCGAGAAACTTGCGGATCAGCGCCTCATAGAGCGTGAAATCCGCCGAACGCACAATATAGGCTTTGCCTGCACCACACAGGAGCATGCGGAAAAGAGGGAAGCGCTTCTGCAGGAACGCATAGGTGGCTGCCGTGACCTGCGGGTACCGCAAATTGAAGAAGTCGTCCACGCAGATGACGCCCATGTCGCCAAGGAAGCGCTCGGCGACCTCGAGGTCGTTGGTCGCGTTGAAGCCTGTGTGGTCGCCGTCGACATGGACCCAGCGCGCCGTGCCGAAGAAGGAGGTGAGGTCCGGATTGGACAGAAGGGCGGAGGACTTCGAGATCGCCACAATGGGTTCCGGCCCGTGGAGGCTGCGGATCTTCGCGACAGGCTCGTCGATGGCGCTCACGTCGTTGAGGATGAGGCGCTCGCCGGGTTGCATGTGACAGGCCGCGAGAAGTGCGGACTTCCCGCGGAAGACACCGATCTCCACGATATTGCCGGAGAGGTTCATGTTGCGTTGGCAGGTCAGAAGGAAATCCCAGGTCGCGACCGCGCCTTCGAGGAGGAAGCCGGGCGTGTCGGCGAACTTCTTCCGATAGCGGGCAAGTGGAGAGATCGTCGTTGTGGAGGTCATGCCGACCACTCCTGTTGGGTCTCTGCGCCGCGTGGGGTTGGGTTTCAGGCTTCCGGGTCGAGCAGCCGCAGGACCCCGTCGAGCTGGTCGAGGTCGCGATAGGCGATGATGACCTGCCCGCCCTTCCCGGCCGCCTTGATCCCGACCTTGAGCCCCAGCCGCTCCGTCAGCCGCCGTTCCAGCGCGGCGGTATCGGCGTCCTGCTTCGCGTTCCGACGGGCGGCGGGGTCGCGGGGGGCGGCGGCGGCGAGCGCCTCGGTCTGGCGGACCGAGAGCCCCTTCACCGCGACCAGGGCGGCGAGCCGTTCGGGATCCTGCGCGCCGAGCAGGGCGCGGGCGTGGCCGGCCGAAAGCGTGCCGCCGCGCAGCATGTCGCGCACCCTGGGCGGCAGGTTCAGCAGGCGCAGCGTATTCGCGACATGGCTGCGCGACTTGCCGACGGCCTGGCCGAGGCTTTCCTGCTTGAGGCCGAACTCGCCCATCAGGCGCTGATAGCCTTCGGCTTCCTCGAGGGCATTGAGGTCCTCGCGCTGGAGGTTCTCGACCAGGCCGGCGGCCATGGCCGCACGGTCGTCGAGGTCGCGGATGACGACCGGGACATCGTGCAGCCTGGCCTGCTGGGCGGCGCGCCAGCGGCGCTCGCCGCCGAGGATCTGGAACTTGCCGGCGGTGCCCGGCTTGGGCCGCACCAGGATCGGCTGGAGGATGCCGTGCTCGCTGATGGAGGCGGCGAGCTCGGCGAGCGCGGCCGGATCGGGCGTCGAGCGGGCCTGGAAGGGGCTGGGTTCGAGGGCTTCGACCGGCAGGGTGCGCGGCGCGCCGGACGGCGTGGGGGCCGGAGCGGCGGTTTCGCCCATCAGGGCGGACAGCCCCCGGCCGAGCGCGGGCTTCTTCATGCGGCGGATTTCCTCGCCTTGCGTTCGCGCTTCAGGAGCTCGGCGGCGAGGCTCACATAGGCCTGCGCGCCGGCCGAGCGGTGATCGTAGAGGATGACGGGAAGGCCGTGGGACGGCGCCTCGCTGATGCGGACATTGCGCGGGATCACCGTCGAATAGACCTTTTCGCCGAAGAAGGCGCGGACATCGGCGGCGACCAGCTCCGAGAGATTGTTGCGTTTGTCAAACATTGTCAGGACGATGCCCTCGAGCTCGAGGGAGGGGTTCAGGCCGCGGCGGACCCGTTCGACCGTGCGGGTGATCTGGGAGACGCCTTCGAGGGCGAAGAATTCCGTCTGAAGCGGCACCAGGACCGCATGCGAGGCGACGAGGGCATTGAGCGTCAGCAGGCCGAGCGAAGGCGGGCAGTCGATCAGGATGACCTCCGTGCCCGCAAGGGCCTCCGCCTGGGTTTCGAGGGCATTGCGCAGGCGGCGTTCCCGGTTCTCGAGACCGACGAGCTCGATCTCCGCGCCGGCGAGTTCGGGGTCCGCGGGCAACAGCGTCAGGTTCGGGATCCTGGTCGGGCGCAGCAGGTCGCGCAGGGGCTTCTCCCCGGTGAGAAGCGCGTAGGAGCCGGCACCGCGATCCTGGCGGGGCACGCCGAGGCCGGTCGAGGCGTTGCCCTGCGGGTCCATGTCGATCAGCAGCACCTTGCGCTTCGTCGCAAGGGCTGTGGCGAGGTTGATGGCGGTGGTGGTCTTGCCGACGCCACCCTTCTGGTTCGCGAGGGCGATGATGCGGAGGGTGGGGCGATCAGTCACCGGCACGGCGGATCTCGCTCAGGCGGAGGATGGTGGCCTCGGGGTCCGTGCGGCTTGTGAACCGCTCCGTCGTGAAGTGCCAGTGCGTGGCGGCGGTCGTCAACTCCTGCTCGGCGGTGCGGCCTTTGGGGAAGAGGGCGACGCCGCCAGAGGCAAGGAAACGCGTGGCATGGGCGAGGAGCACGTCGAGGGGCGCGAGGGCGCGGGCGGTGACGGCGGCGAGCGGCGGGAGGGTTGCGGCCTCGATTCGCGTGGCGTGAACCTTCACCTGCTTCAGGCCGAGCGTGCCGGCGGCTTCGATCAGGAAGGCGGCCTTGCGGCGGTCGGATTCCACAAGGTGGATTTCCCGATCCGGACGTGCCGCGGCGATGACGATGCCAGGCAGGCCGCCGCCGGAACCAAGGTCGGCGATCGGGCCTTGCTCCGGCAGCAGCGGCACCAGCTGCAGGCTGTCGGCGATGTGGCGGTTGTCGACCTCGGCGGCCGTGTGGGCGCTGACGAGGTTGATCGTCGCGTTCCAGCGCAGCAGCAGGTCGCGATAGGCGGCAAGGCGCGCGCCCCGATCGAGGTCGGGCGGGAGGGGCGGGACCGGATGTTTCACGTGGAACGCACCGCCTCGCGCCGCAGGGCGACGGCGAGCGCGGTGATGGCCGCCGGGGTGACGCCGGGCAGGCGGCCGGCGGAACCGAGGGTGGCAGGGCGGGCGGCGGTGAGGCGCTGGCGCATCTCGGAAGAGAGGCCGGGGACGGCGCCGAAGTCGAGGTCGTCGGGGATGCGGGTCCGCTCCTCGCGTTCGAGGAGGCGCATCTCGGCTTCCTGGCGGCGCAGATAGGGGGCGTAGAGGGCCTCGGCTTCCAACTGGGCACGGAGCGCGGGGGCGAGGCCCCGCAGCCATGGGAAGGCGGTGTCGATCCGGGCCGGGTCGGCGCCTGGCAGCGCCAGCACCTCAAGCACGTTGCGGCGGCGGCCGTCCTGGTTCACGGCGATGCCGGCGGCGGCGAGCGCCGGCGGGGTGGCGGCGTCGTCACGGGCGCGGGCCAGGGCGTCCGCCAGGGC
>JAFADX010000215.1 GCA_023424475.1 Pseudomonadota bacterium | reverse complement strand
AGAACGGACTGCCAGAGACGCGCCACCGCGCCCGCGCCAGGGCAAAGGTCGGCCAGGTGCGGGCCTTCTGCGGGATGCCGAAAAGGAAAATTATCGTTCTGAATCAATGATTTATAAGATGGCGGAGAGGGTGACCGCCCTGTTTGACCGATTTTCGGGACTTTCTCTCTGATCCCTTCCGTCTTGTCCCACATTTTGTCCCACAGCGGGCCGTCCATAACCGCGGGCCATGCTCCCGCCCGTAGGGTGTCCCGCCCGGCTCCCGGTCCACGTCCACACAGACTAGCCGGCGCGGCAGGTATCGGCAGGCGAGGAAGACCCGCGCGCCGGGCGCTACGGGACCGGCCAGGGGCACGTCGTGGAAGGTGTCGCAGGGCCGGCAGTAGTAGGTGGCCGTCTGCCCTTGCCAGGACGCCGCACTGATCCAAACGGCTTGGCGCGCCGCGGTCCTATCGGGTAAAGTGCTCATGTCGATATACCCCTGTGAGTACCGGCGCCCCGGAGTTGCAGATCCGGGGCGCCGCTGTTTTCAGCCCGCCAGCTTGACCTTGACGGTCGTCGCCGCGGTCGCGGCGTCCTCCACGACAACGCCGATCGGGAACAGTTCGTCGTCATCGGACGCACCGCCGATCGTGTCGTCGTAGTAAGCGGAGTCACCCAGGTCGAAGGCCGTCACGGTGTCCTTGCCGAGTTCGACCACGCCGGCCGTCAGCAGGACGAATGCCTCGCCCTCCTCGACCGGCCCGGTCGCGACGCCGAAGAGAGCATCGCCAATGAGCACGGGTTCGCCACTCTCGAGGGCGCGGGGGGCGGCGGGAATGTCGATCGCGTCGCCGCGCTGGATGTAGTTGCGCATGTCGGACTCCTTTTCGTGAATCTGCGCCGCCTAGCGGACCACGCCGGGGCGACGAACGACGGTCAGGGGCTTGGGCTTCGATGGTTTGAAATTGGCACCGCCCATGCGATCGAGCTTCAACGTCCCGAGCTTCTCGCCCCGCGCGCCATTGCGCCCGGTTGCGAAGAGGTCAATCCGCGAGGCCCGCGCGAGCTGCGCAACCGTGGTCGTCTTGTTCGGCGCAAGCCGAAAGCGATTGACCATGGCTAGATTCCTTTGCTGGTCCGGAAGAGCACGGTGGAGACGCGCGGCCTCTCGAGGGCCGCGATCTCTGCGTCGGCGGCGGCGATGGCGCTGGCCATCTCGTTGTCCGACTTGAACGAAACGGCCTCGCCGTTCTGGTCGCGCACCTCGCGGGTGCCCGCCATGCGGGCCTTCCACAAGGCGGAGCGCCAGGCGCGGAGGCTCGCGGCGGAGGCCATTAGAGCTCGCCGCCGAGGATGCCCGTGTCGCCCTCGTTGGTGAATCCGCCGCGCCAGTCGATCGCGCCGACGCCGAAATCGAAGACGGTCCTGAACTCGACGCCGAGGACGTCCCATCCCGGCCGCGCTTCCATCTGCGGAGCCGGCGCACTGGCGAGATAGGCGACTTCGAAGTTGGCGACGCTGGCGGGGTCGGCGAATAGATACCAACGCTGCCCCGACAGGCGCGGCTCGACCATGAGAGTCAGGCCCCGGCCCACGCTGTTCACGTTCTCCGCCGAGGTCGGGAAGATCTCGGCGATCGCGTGCGACGCATCCACCTCAAACTCTGGCGACACCAGCAGGTAGCGCGGGGTCACGTTGATCGGCGACACGCCGTCGATGCCGCGCTGCCCGCGCATGGCGGCAAGGCCCTCGGCAAAGGCCGACTCACCCGGGACGGCGCCTGCCGCGGCGACGTTGCCATGGCTGCTGTCGAACATGCGCTGTCCGTCCGACATGACAGGACCGAGCCCGGACCCCTGCGTCAGGAACGAGACCGCCGCATTATTGAGCGTCTCGGCTGCCTGCCGGCCCTGCATCATCGTCATTTGCGAGAAGGCGCCGAGGTCGTCGTTGACGATCGCCTGCCGCGTCAGGGCGAACATCTTGGCGTAGGTCTCGATGCGGTAGGATTCGGCACTCTCGCCGATTCCGCCGCTCGTCACCTCGCCGTGCTCGTTGACCTTATCGAGCAGCGCCATCTCGCCGAAGCGCAGCTTGTACATGGTGCGGAAGTCACTGCCCTCGGTGCGGCGGAAGAACTGCAGGACCGGGCTCCGGGCATTCTCGTAAGCCGCGAGCAGAGTCCTGTGGCCGGTGCTCTGCAGCAGGTTCGGGAGGTCGCCCGTCCCCATGGCGCGAGTCAGCACGGCCTCGTCCGAGAGACTCAGAACGCGCTCACCGCGCGCCGCGAGCATCACGCGGGCCATGCCGGCGAAGCCGAGGCCGCGATACTGCGCCGCCGCCTCCGGCAGTTCGGCCAGGGCGCCCGCGCGGTGCGTCAGCGCGTCCGACATGCGGGTGCGGATCACCTCGGGATCGTCGTTGCTCTCGCCGGTCTGGTGCGCACGGATGCGCGGTGCGGCTTCGGCGCGGCGGTCGAGTTCCGCCAGCGCGGCATCGCGTGCCGCGGCCAGGTCGGCGCCAGCGTCGATCTGAGCGTCGGCCCAGGTGGCGCCGAGGTTGTGGCGGGTGGACAGGGCGCGGATCTGGCCGTTCACCTCGGCGCGGTTCGCAGGCGTGGTGTCGGGAATGTTCGTGTCGGGCATCTCGTGACTCCTAAGGATGGCGCCGGGGTCTGCCGGCACGGGAACAAGGGACACCTCGAGGAGCGTCCAGCGGCTCGCGGTGCGAACGCGCCCGCCGTCGCTTTCGGTCCAATCGCTTGGCGCCACCCGGTAGCCGATGCTCACACCCGTCAGCGCGCCGGCCTCGACCAAGGCGAGGGCCGCATCGGATGTGATGTGCAGGGTGGCCCGGATCTCTCCGCCTTCAGCGCGGACGTTGCTGACGAAGCCGAGGACGTCGCCGATGCTCCCCTGACGGTGCGAGTCCAGCACCGGCAGTCGCGGGGTGTGCAGCGTCACCGCTCCGGCCGTCACGGCGAGTCGTTCGGTGAAGACGCCTCGAGCATCGCGACGCTGCACGCCTGCGCCGGAGGAGAGGACCGCTTCCACGGTCCTGGCCTCGCGATTGAATGTGGACGGGACGATCTGTAGCCGCCGCCGTAGAATCAATTCAGTCATCCAATGCCCTCCTGCGCAGCTCGCGGCGCTTTGCGTCCCGGCGCTTGGCCCGCTCAGCGCCCAAGGCCATGAGGCGGGCGACGAACTGCGCGTGCTGCCGGAGTTCGGCGGGGGGCACGTTCAGGAAATCGGGGCGCAGTTCCGCACCCGTCGCCTTGGCGACCCGATCGGGGCGGCGCGTCCGGCTCACGGGTTCGGCTCCTTGGTCGGGGCTTTGGGCTGCGCGCCGAACGTGAGACCGAGGGCCGTTTCGCGTTGGCGATCGGCCGCGATCTCGGCGTCGAGGGCCTCGATCGAATATCCGCGTTCGGCGACAGCCTGCCGGCGCGATTTCAGCCCGGCCGCAATCATCGCGGCCTCAGCCGCAGCATCCTTTTCCGGGTCGATCCACGGCATGGGAGGGAACAGCCATTCGGGTGCGCTATCGTCGTCTTCAGTCCCGCCGCGCAGTGCGGCCATGGCCATGACGCGCGACCAGACAGGATTGAGGATCATCGGAACAAGCGTTCCGTACTGGACGGCCTCGACGCTCTGCTTGAAGGCGATCATCCCGCCGCGAAGGCTTCCGTAATTGGCTTCGCTCAAATCGGCGGAGATCAGGTGCGCGGGCAGGCCGAGGCCGGCCGCGATGCTGCGCAACTGATGCCGCACAAATTCGGCCGTCTGCTGCGCCTGCGTTGGCACGCCGAACTTCACGTCAAAGCCGGACGGTAGGATCTTCAAGGTGCCCGGCTCTAAACCGCTCTCGAGGACAGCCCCTGATTGCGTGCCGTCCGTGGTGAACGGGTTCGGGCCGCTCGAGTTCATGTCCGTGACGACGCCCGCGAACATCGCGCCGACCTTCGCGCCGACCAGCAGCGCATCGCATAGCTGGTCCAGTTCACGGGCGCGCAAGAGCACCGGGGCAAACCACGACACGCCGCGCGTCTGGCCAGGGAGGAGCGGCTTGAAGACGTGAATAATTTCAGCGGCGTCTACCCGGACGGGTGCGAAGGCGCCGGTATGGGGGAAGATGTGATAGGCGACGCGGCGGCCCTGCGCGTCCATCTCCACACCGTTGACGATGCACGCGCCTCCGGCGATGTCGCGGGTCTCGTCAGACAGCAGCTCGCTCGGAACGGCTTGGAGCCGCAGCCCGGCCGGGGCGAAGACGAAGCGGAATAGGCATTCGCCGGACACCACGAGTTCGGCGACGCCCTGCATCAGCAGCGCCGTGAAGGAGTGGACGCCTGCCAGGTCCGCGACGGGTTCCCAGGCACGCCAGATGGCGAGCCTCGCGGTGTCGGTCGGGGTCGGCGTGACGCCATCCCCGACAAGATTCACCACCCAGGCGCGCATGCCGGCGTGCAAATGCGGATCGTTGGCCATCGCCTGCCGCGCCCGGCGGCGAATGGAGGAGGCGGAGACGCTGATCTCTTGATTGATGGGCCCGAAACCGCTGTCACTCCACCGGGTGCCAGGGGGGCGGCCGGCCTCGAAGCCGCGCGTGCGCGGAGCCGGCGCGGAGCGTCCTAGAAGACGATCGAGGAAGCGCGGCAGGGCCATCCGATCAGGCTTCCTCGGCGTCGGCCAGGATAGGGGTCAGCAGCGGCAGCAGAGGAAGGACAATGCTCGCCTTCCGGTCGAGGCCGCGCGCCGGGATGACGGCCTCGGTCGGGTCCGTCGTGAGGTAGCCGCGCGCGGAGCCGAACATCGGAATCTCGACACAGAAGAACCAGTCACGGCCGGTGCGAAGGTCGGCAACGATCCGCGGCCAGCCCGTCACAACGACACGCCCCGGCTCGTTCGGAACGAGGACGTTGCCGAGCCATCCAGGCGCATCGGCCAGGACATCGGCGGCGATGCCGACTTGGAGAGCGGCACACAGAACCCGCGCTTGAAGCAGCTCGACAGGCGAAAGGACGAAGGCCGCGTTGCCGCCAGCGCCGCGCCGGTTCACCGGACGAAGAGCGCCGACTTGAACCAGGTAGCGGATCTGCCGCGCGTGATAGGCGGCGGAGAAGGTAGCGTCGGCGCGGTGGAATGCCGCCGCAGCCTTACCGATGGTCAGGGCGCCGGGGGTGTCTTCGGCGCCGGGCGGGTGAAATTTCGTCATCGCGGTCTCCATCGTGGAGCCCGTGTGCCGAACTTGGACAATCTTTGTCAATCAATTTTTGTTTGCCATGGCTGCGTCCTGTTGCTAGGAAGGCTGCGCAGCCGGTTGGTCACCGGTTGCTCCTTCTCCTCCGTGTGGTGGGGCCGGGTCGCAGCATGGCGGCCCGGCCTTTCTGTATTAAGACTCAATAAAACGGTGATTCTTCAACTGTAAAAAGGGTTGCCGCGCCTGTTATCTTGCGCCTTTGATTCCTTCGCGCAGAAAGGAGGCGCTGAGAAATGGAGAATCTCGAGGTTCTCAATACGGCCGAGTCCATCGTTTATGCATTGCGATTTCTAGAGAACACAGCGGCAGAACGCGGCGGCCCGCTCGGCCTGCCCGCCGAGACTGAAATCGCAATCCTAAAGCTCACCCGGCAGGCGGCGGAGCGGATCGCGGGGAGCACCTACGAAACGATTGCTCAACGTCCGGGATCGCCCTAGATTCCGTGCCGCAGGCAACCTCGGTTGCCCCCGCCCCTGCTTTTCCCGTCAGCAGGCCCCGGGATCGCGGCATGGCACAGGGAAACCCCGAACCAGGGAACCTTTAGCCATGACCACGCTTCAAGCTCGTGAATCTCGTGTCCGCCGTGCCCTCGCCAAGCAGGGAATGCGTCTACAGAAGACGCCCGCCCGCTCTTGGCTGCGGGACGCCTTCGGCCCCGGCTACCAGGTCGTAGACGACCGGAACTGTGTCTTGGCGGGCTGCACTCACCATGAGTTCCAAGCGACGATCGAAGAGATCGAGGTCTTCACGTTCGGCCCGACAACCACCTCGACCTAATCACCCCTGGCAGGGCGGGCGGCGGCGCATGGCCGCGCAGTTCGTCCTGTCGCCGGCTCGGCGAAGACCCGATCAGCGTCCGCGCCGCCAGCGCATAGACGACGCAATCGAGGCTTTCCGCCCGCCGACCCGGGATGCGTTCAAACACGCGAACAGGTTGGCCGCGCGAGTAGCGTACGACGGCACGTTCGGAAACGAGTTGCTCGTACCATGCGCCCGGGAGGTCATCTGAGAAGCGGACGCCTGTCCGGCGCGATAGCCGATCGAACAGGCGCGTTTTCAGCCCGTCGACTCCGCAGATGTGCAGCCCTCGCGCCGATTTACTTTCCGTCCGCTGCAGCACCGGCCGTGCGCCCGTGGCGCCCTTCACCGCCACCACGCGAGATCCTCGCCGACTCGCGGCGAAGGCCAGGACACGCGTCATCATGTTGCCGTCGCCTGCGTCGATGCATGTGGCGTCGATACCCAGGGTGCCGCCGGCAGGATGCGGGAACCTCGCGCGTAGAAGGTCGTCCAGGTCGGCCCATACCTCGTCACGGTGCGGGTCGCCGTAGAGGACCCGGTGCGCCAGCGCGTTCCAGGCATCTTCGGCATCGAAACCTAGGATCGTCGCCTCGAGGCGGTCGCCTTGGACGTCAACACCCATAGCGAGGAAGAGGACTTCGGCCGGTAGGCGATCCAGGCCAATCGGCAGGGCCAACGCCTGTAGCTCATGCGGTGGGGGGCCATCATCTCCATCGTCATTCCACGGTTGGCCAAGGATCGTATTCGCGAAGACGCGCAGGGTTTCGGGGTGCCGCTTGGCGACCAGGAACTCGGTTGCGAGTTTGCCCCATGCGGCGGGGGCGTGCGGTGCGACCAAGCAATTGATGCGGAAGCCCGCGTGCCCCTTCACCTCCGGCGCCGTGGCGCGCCATCGTCCGGCTGCGACCATGCGCGCCTTGTGTTCCTCACCGTGGAACACGCCGCAGGATGGGCAGCACCACGCGGCCTCGGCGGGACGCCCCTCGGGCCATTTGATATCGCGCCAGAGGATCTCGTGATGGTCGCCGCAGCTGGGGCAAGGCACCTCGAAGACCCGCTTATCCGATTGCTCATAGGCCGCGGTGACGTGCGAGGTGCTCGTATTTGTCGGCGTGCTGCCGCATATGATCTTCCGATCGCCGAAGGACAGAGTCCGCTTCTCGGCAAGCAGCACGGGCGAGCCCTCGGCCGTCGCCTCCATCGCATCGGCTTCGTCGAGAACGAGGACGCGCGCAGTATGGGCGCGCAGGTTTCGCGGCGCCCGTGCTGCCACTACGCGCAGGCTGCCGCCGGGGAACTTCCGATAAAGCAGGGTGTCGCGCCCGTCCGCGGTGCGGTCGATATCCAACGCGCCGCGCAGCATGGGCGATGCCCCCATCGCAGCCTCAAGTTGTCCGACAACGAAATTCCGCGCGTCGGCCTCGGTCGGCACGACGGCCAGGATTGAGGTCGGATCGCGCACCGCGTAGTGCGCGACAACACCGAGGAGGAGCGTCGAAAAGCCCAGGCGCGCGCCTTTGATGATGCTCACCCGTTCGATCTCCGGGTCGGTCATCGCGTCGGCCAGGCCGCGTTGGAATTGCCAAAGCCGGATCGGGCCAGGCACCGCGGACAAGCCGGAGGGGAGTCGGAAATTCGACTCCAACCAATCCGACAACGGCTCCCGCGAGGGAGGCCGCAACGCCTCGAGCGCGACGGTCCGGATCTCGTTAAGTCGTCGGCGCGCGGTCACAGGCTATCGTCCGCCAGTTCGTCCAGCGCGGCGCGGATTTCGGAATCCAGCGTCGCCACGATGGCGAGGTTCCCAGGGTGCAGGGCGGCGACGCGTGGCGCCACTGCCAGCATCCGGGCGCGCAGAGACGCCAAGATTCCGGTCCACTCTCTCTCCACCATGTCAGCTGCCAGCAGCTCGCCGGCTTCGCGCTGATTGATGCGGGCCGCGCGATCGGCTTGCTCGCGAACAAGGCGGGCCTTTTCCGTCGCCAGGGCCGCGGCTTCGCCCGACTGGCGTTTAGAGGTGTCCCGTGCTCGAGAGGGGGCACGGGCGGGGCCAGTCTTGGGGATGCGCGCCAGGATCGGCGGGTCGGATTTGCAGGCCACGGGAATTAATCCGAATCCGGGAGCGGAATCCCGGGCTCATCGCCCCCCCGCGCCGGGGCCGGGCGGGGAAGGACCCGCCGACCAGGGGAACGGCTCATTTGTGAGTTGGTGAGCCCCCTCAAGGGGGTGCTCACAACACTCACAACGTATGAGCACAGTGAGAACTCACTAAGAATCACAGACACTCACAAGCCTCCCGTCGATCTGTTGTCATCGAACGTATCGTCCACGGCCTGTTGCCTCATGGCGCTGACAAAGCCATCGGCAACGCGGATGCGGCGTGCTTCGATTAGCCTTTCCATCGCGCCCCTCATGGCTTGCCAGTGCGCGTTGCCTGTGCTGCCCGGCTTCGCCATGAGGCCCGATTCAACGCACCGCTTTCGCCATGCCTTGACGTCGATTGTCGGCATCCCCGCCTCCTCCATCATGGTCTCGAGGAAGCCCAAGGCGATCTGCGCTTGCGAGGAAAGAGGCTTGTGAGATGGCGCGTCACGTTCGATCGCGCGTACGGTCGTAATAGGCCCGGCCCATTTGTCGCGGCCCATCGTCACAACCTCTACCTCGAAGGCGAGTTGCCGCCCGCCGCGGCCACGCTTGTTCTTCACGACGGTTCCCGCGCTGGTCGGGCCGCCTTCTTTGCCCGCTTCGATCAGGACGGCGGATTCCAGAGTGCCGAAGAGACTGGAATGGCCGCGCGTACGCGCTTCACCCCATGGCGTGTGATGGACGAAGAAGACGCACGCGCCAGAGCCGAGACCGGCAACGCGCCGCATCTTCGCCATCACCGCCGAAATGCTTTC
The DNA here is from genome assembly GCA_023424475.1 of Pseudomonadota bacterium. GTDB lineage: Bacteria > Pseudomonadota > Alphaproteobacteria > Acetobacterales > Acetobacteraceae > Neoroseomonas. The sequence goes on along the minus strand of JAFADX010000215.1, from coordinate 14,600 downwards.
CGCCTTGTTCTCCTCTAGGCCGGGGAAGCAGGCCAAGAGCGTATCGAAGAAAACCGCCACCGGCTTCGTCACTCTGACCAGCTCGACCACCGCGTCGAACTGCCCGTCCTCGCTCAGCAAGTCGGACACGGAAACCAAGGTGAAGCCGGGCGCATCGCCGAATTTATCGCGCAACGCCCTTACACGCAGTTGCGCGCCGTACTCATCCTCTCCCGTGACATAGATGACGGGGCCGGGTTCGGTGTGCATACCGAAAACCTGCCGCCCTTGGGCGATGGCGTAGGCGATATGCGGAGCAGCGACGGATTTTCCGGCGCCAGGTTGGCCGAAGATGCAACCCAGGTCGCCACGCGCTGCTAGACCCTGCACAATCAGGTCGGGCGGATCTCCGGCGCCGCACTCGGCCGCGCTCCAAGTGCGGAGATCCGTGCGCTTGGCCGTGGCCTTCTCCGCCTTCCGGATCTCAGCGCGGAGGAACCCGGGGCCGATACGATCGGGCGGCGACGCGATGATGCGCTTCCACGCCTCGTTGAAGACCGCGTCATCATGCGCTGTGTTCTTCCGCGACCATTGCTCCGCGTGGTCGCGCGCACCGTCGCTGCCTGTGGCGTAGAACGCCATGAGATATTTCTTCCAGCGGTTCCACTCCGCTTGGCCGCTGTTCGGAATCTTCTCCGCAGCCTCGCGCGTCAGATCGAGATCGGGCTCGAGGCCATAGTCGCGGACGGGATCGCCGTCTTCCTCGGCCGTTGGTGATGCAGACTCCCCGGCCGGTGGGGTGTATTCGTCCAGGCGTAGCCGCCCGGTCGCCTCGACCAAGCGGCGTGGCGGCGTGCCCTTTACCCTGCCGATGTAGTAGCACTGCGCCGTCACTGCGCTCTCCGGCGCCAGGACGTCGCCCTTGCCCACGCCGCCGCCGAGGATGCGCGCCAGGTCCGCCACAAGTCCGGGGTAAGCAGCCGGGGCAACCGGCTTGCTCAACGGCGCGATGATACGGAGCTTCGTCGTCTCCTTTGTCGAGCCAGGCGACTCATGCACTACAGCCCTCACGCCCGCCGCCTCGAGGCGGCGTTGCGCCTCTTCCAGCGTCAACGTGCCGGCGTCATGATCGCCGAATACGGCATGGTAGGAGACGATGTTCTCCGTCTTGCGGGGGCCGTTGAACTCCGCGCCGGAGACAAGCGGGAGGTCGTCCTTTTCATCGGCCTCGAACTTCGTCAGCGCCCGCGCGATGTTACTCGCGGACGCATGCTTGATCGTGGCCGTCGTCTCCGTCTTGTGCCGGAAGACGGACAAGCGCACCCGGCCGGGGGGTCGCCCCCCGGTGATTGTTCCTCCGTCCGGCATCGGTCAGCCCTCGGCCAGCGCCTTTCGGAGCCTCTCAACGAGATCCTCAGACGACACAGGAACACGCTCTGTATGGTAGCTCTCGGCAATGCCGAGCGGAGCGCGTTCTCTTTCCTTTAGGACGCTCTCTCGCCCGCTCGGTAGGACCGCGATGACGCAATCATTGGTCCGCAGATCCGGGAGTCGGGCCGCGATCTCATTCCATTCCCGCTCGATCGCGTTCACAGCTCACCTCCCGCGCATTCGGCCATGAATGCATCGAGGCTGCGAAGGTCGATCAGCCGGCGCTTGCCGACTTTCACGGCCCGGATCGCCTCGCGATCGAGCAAGCGATAGACCGTCGAACGGGACAGGCCGAACCCGGCGCAGGTTGAGGGGATGTCAGCAAAACGCGCACCTGGAGGTGGCGGGGATACTGGGCGTTTAGCCATAGCGCGGCTCTCCGAACCAAGTCGGTTTGGAGGGTGTGCCGGGCCAAGGCTACCGGCGGCGGCAGAGTCGGCCCACCCATGGAACCAACCCCCTGCGAGCCTCCGCGCCACCTATGTTCCGCTTTGCCGATTTTCCGATTGGCTCGCCGGGGGACTATCGGGCGCCTCAGGGGATCGACGCAAGAATAACCGATGCCCCGACACCACATCTTGCGGGTGCATACTTAGTTTCGTGTCCTCGCTGCCACACAAAATGCGGCCCAATCAGCCATGAGGACTCGCCTCTTCTCGAACAAGTCGCCGCGCCGGTAGGCCGCCTCAACCTTGCTCTCCAACGTGTGCGCAAGCGCAGCCTCCACCACCTCCCGCGGGTGGGAAGTCGTCTCGCCGGCCCAATCACGGAAGGAAGATCGGAATCCGTGCGGCACCGGAAGGTTCCCATGCTGGTCGGCCCACCGCGGCGCGTCCCCGGCCTTCAACCCATCGGTCGCCATGCCGCGAACCAGCTGCGACAGCGTCATGTCGCTCAGCGGTCGGCCCTGACGCTGGCCGGGGAACACAAGGTCGTCCGGGTCTGGGTTGCTGCCATCGTCGGGCAACTGATCGCGCAGGACTTCCAGCGCGGCCGGCGCCAGCGCGACTCGGTGCTCCCGCTTCGCCTTCATGCGCCCGGCGGGGACGGTCCACGTCGCGCCGTCTAGATCTACCTCCCGCCAGGCCATGCCGCGCACCTCGCCTGAGCGCGCGGCGGTCAGGATGGCGAAGAGAAGCGTCCGCGCACCGTTGCCCGGCTTGCGGCGCAGCGCCCGGATGAAGCGCGGCACGTCGGCGTAGGGCAGCGCAGGGTGGTGCTTCGTCGGCTGCACGCGGGATCGGCGGGGGAGGAGATGATCTAAGTTGCCGCGCCAGCGGGCCGGGTTCTCGGTCGCGCGCCAGCCCTGCACAGCAGCATAGGCCAGGACGGATTCGATCCTGCCCCGCACACGGCTAGCCGTCTCCGTCGTGCTGCCCCACAGCGGCCGGAGCACCTCGAGGATGTGGGACAGCGCCACATCGGCGATAGGGACAGCGCCTAGGACCGGGAAGGCGTGCGCCTCGAGCGTGGCGGTCCATTGCGCCGCGTGCTTGGCGCTGCCCCACCCGGCCGCATGCGACGCGATGTAGTCACGCGCGACCACCTCGAAGGTGCGGGCGGTCGCCTCGGCCTCGGCCTCCGCGACGGCTGCGGCGGCTTGCGTCTCGGCCGCCAGCCGTTCCCGCTCCTCCATGGGGTCCACGCCCCGCTTCGCGAGTTTCCGCGCCGCGCTGGCCTTCTCCCGCGCCTCCGCGAGCGTCACCGCGCCCTTGCCCCTGGCAGAGCCTAGGCCGAGGTCGCGGCGGTTGCCGTCCATCTGGTAGCGCAGGAACCAGCGGGCACCGCCGGTCTGCAGGACGCGCATCGCGAGGCCGTCACCGTCCTGATAGACACCCGGCCCGGCCGTCTTGACCTTGATCGCCGTGAGCTTCGACTTGTCGGCCATCTGTCCCACACTCCCCGCGGCCAGGGACGACCACCCGGACGGCGTCCCACGTTCTGGCCCACACAATAACGGGGCTGATGGGGGTATTCCAGGGACAGTGTGGAACGATTGAAGCGCCCAAAGGGTGCCCGCCCGCCCCGATCCACCATGTGAAATCAATGGCTTATGGGACGATCAGAGACACGGTAAGACGATGAGGGAAACTGGCTGAAAATGGTGGCTGGCGGAGAGGGTGGGATTCGAACCCACGGTACAGTTGCCCGTACTTCGGTTTTCGAGACCGACCCGTTCGACCGCTCCGGCACCTCTCCGCACGGGGCCGGCGCGTGCCGGCCCGAGAGCCCCCGGTCGAGGGGACCCGCCGTATAGTCGCACCTTCTCCGTCGCGCAACGCCCCCAAGGCGTTGACGCGCGGCCGGACACGGGGCTATACGCCCGGCTCCACGGCGGTGCCTCGGTTCCGCCGGCCTTTGTTTTTGGGCGCAAGCCCGGAAGCCACACGCAGTTCGAAACACTCCCGGGGCGACCCCATGACCTACGCAGTGATCCGCACCGGCGGCAAGCAGTACCGCGTCACCCCCGACGCCGTGCTCACCGTCGAGAAGCTTGAGGCCGAACCCGGCGCAACCGTGACCTTCCACGACGTCCTGCTGGTGGGCGGCGAGGCCGGGCTGACCGTCGGCGCGCCGACCGTCCCCGGCGCCTCCGTGACCGCGACCGTCGTCGAGCAGTCGCGCGGCGACAAGGTCCTGATCTTCAAGAAGCGCCGCCGCCAGAACAGCCGGCGCAAGAACGGCCATCGCCAGCACCAGACCGTGCTGAAGATCGCCGCCATCACCGCGGCGTAAGGAGCACCAACCATGGCTCACAAGAAGGCAGGCGGTTCCTCCCGCAACGGCCGCGACTCCGAAGGCAAGCGCCTCGGCGTGAAGCTGTTCGGCGGCCAGACCGTGAACGCCGGCTCCATCATCGTGACCCAGCGCGGCACGAAGATGATCCCGGGCGACAACGTCTATGCCGGCCGCCAGCACAGCCTGCACGCCGCCGTCTCCGGCCGCGTGAAGTTCGTCCGCAGGGCCGAGGGCCGCGTCCACGTCACCGTGGTGCCCGAGGCGCTGGCCGCCGAATAGGCGCCGGCCACTGGCCGTCGTGTCAGCGGGGGCCGCGAGGCCCCCGTTTTGCGTTTTGCCGGCGATGGACGAAGGCCGAGCCTTCGTGCTGTCCAGGCACCGAGGGGACGGCACCCGCAGTCCCTGGCTTCGCGGCACTCACCGCGGGCCGCATTTGCGGCCTCGGCCCTGCCGGCCGCAACGTCGCACACCGGGTACCAGGTCTCCCGAACGATGAAATTCCTCGACGAAGCCAAGGTCTGGGTGAAGGCCGGAGACGGAGGCGACGGCGTCGTCGCCTTCCGGCGCGAGAAATACATCGAGTTCGGCGGTCCCGACGGCGGCAATGGCGGCAAGGGCGGTAACGTCGTCGCCGAGGCGGTGGAGGGCCTGAACACCCTCATCGACTACCGCTACGCGCAGCATTTCAAGGCCCGCAAGGGCGGCAACGGCGCCGGGTCCGACCGCACCGGGGCGGGTTCGGACGACGTCGTGCTCAAGGTGCCGATCGGCACCCAGATCCTCGCCGAGGACAGGGAGACGCTGATCGCCGACCTCGATTCGGCCGGCAGGCGCGTGGTCATCGCCCGGGGTGGGGATGGCGGCTACGGCAACGCCCACTACAAGACGAGCACCAACCGCGCCCCCCGCCGCGCCGACAAGGGCTGGCCGGGGGAGGAACGCTGGATCTGGCTGCGCCTCAAGCTGATCGCCGATGCCGGCCTGGTCGGGCTGCCCAATGCCGGCAAGTCCACCTTCCTCGCCGCCGTCTCCGCGGCCCGGCCGAAGATCGCCGACTATCCCTTCACGACGCTGCACCCGCAGCTCGGCGTGGTGCGGCTGAACGCGACCGAGGAATTCGTGCTGGCCGACATCCCCGGCCTGATCGAGGGCGCGCACGAAGGCGCCGGCCTCGGGGACCGCTTCCTGGGCCATATCGAGCGCTGCGCGGTGCTGCTGCACCTGATCGACGGCACTCAGCCCGACCCCGCCGGCGCCTACCGCACGATCCGCGAGGAACTGGAAGGCTACGGCCACGGCCTGGCGGACAAGCCCGAGGTGGTCGCCCTGAACAAGCTCGACGCCATGACCCCGCAGGCCAGGGCGTCGCGCGTCAAGGCGCTCCAGCGCGCCTGCGGCCGCAGGGTCCACGTCATCAGCGGCGCAACCGGGGAAGGGGTGCAGGAGATCCTGCGCACCCTCTTCCCCGTGATCCGTACGGCGCGCGAGGCGCGCGCCGGGCTCAGCCCACCTTCAGCGCTTCCCTGAGCTTGGCTTCCTGCTCCGCCGTCAGGTTGGTGCGGAGCACGGTGCCGCCGAACTGCGCCATGGCCGGCAGCACCTTGTCGGCCGTCACCTTGCGGACAAGGACGCACAGCGCCGCCTGGCCCGGCGTCAGCGCCTCCGCGGCCTGCTTGAGGAACTTGTCGTCGATCCCGACATCGGTGAGGTAGCCGCTGAGCGCCCCGGCACCCGCCCCGGCCGCCGCGCCGAGCAGCGGGTTGAGGAAGAGCAGCCCGATCAGCGTCCCCCACATCGCGCCGCCCGCGGCCCCGGCCGCCGTCGTGTTGATGAGCTGGTTCAGCTTGACCGTCCCGTCCGGCCGCCGGACCGCGACCACCGCGTCGCCGATCTCGATCAGGTATTCCTTCTGCAACTCGATCAGCTTGGCGCGGGCGGCTTCGGCGGTCGTTTCGTCGGGATAAGCGACGATCACCAGGTCGGCCATGGCGTTCTCCTCATGGGTGGCGGGGCTGCCGGCCGGGCGGCCGCATCCCCAGGACGCCACCCTAGAGCCTTCTTCGGGCGGAGGGCAGCCGGTCCTGGCGACGGGCGGGCGCGCGGCTCATCCCTGGGACGCTCCCTCAATTCTCCTCCCCGGGCTTTGTGGCGGCCCGACGGAGATGAAGGGCCGCGGGTTCCCGCCTCCGGCGGGGGCATTCCTGCCATGCCCCGCGCGAAGGGGGCGCCGGCCCGCCCCGGTTCCGCCGCCGGGCGGAATGCACTAAGCCTCCCGGGCCTTCGCTGCTCACGGCCCCATGGACACCAAGCTTCCCTCCCTCGCCAATGCCCGGCGCATCGTCGTCAAGATCGGCTCCGCCCTCGTCGTGGACGAGAAGACCGCGGTGCCGCATGCCGGCTGGCTCGCCTCCGTCGCCGCCGACGTCGCCGCGCTGCGCGCGCAGGGCAGGGAGGTCGTGCTGGTCTCCTCCGGTGCGATCGCGCTTGCCCGCCGCGCCCTCGGCCTGACGCGGCGCAGGCTGCGGCTCGAGGAAAAGCAGGCCGCCGCCGCGGTCGGGCAGATCCGCCTGGCCGGCGCCTGGCAGGAGGCGCTGTCGGCCCACGGCCTGAACGCCGCGCAGCTGCTCCTGACGCTCGAGGATTCCGAGGACCGGCGCCGCTACCTCAATGCGCGCGCGACCATCGCGACGCTGATCTCGCTCGGTTGCGTGCCCGTGATCAACGAGAACGACACCGTCGCGACGGCCGAGATCCGCTTCGGCGACAACGACCGCCTGGCCGCCCGCGTCGCCGAGATGATCAGCGCCGATGCGCTGGTGCTGCTCTCGGACATCGACGGCCTCTACACGGCCGATCCGCGCAAGGACCCCGCCGCGGCGCACCTGCCGGTGGTCGAACGGCTGAGCGACGAGATCATGGCCATGGGGGGCGAGCCGCCGCCCGGCTATTCCTCCGGCGGCATGCGCACCAAGCTGATCGCCGCGCGCATCGCGACCGGCGCGGGCTGCGCCATGGCCATCGCCCTCGGCAAGCGCGACAATCCGCTCCAGGCGATGCTGGGCGGCGCGCGCTGCACCTGGTTCCTGCCCGCGCCCGAAGGCCGAAGCGCGCGCAAGCGCTGGATCGCGGGCAGCATCGCGCCGCTCGGCGTGCTGGTCGTCGATGCCGGCGCGGCGCGGGCGCTGGCGCGCGGCTCCTCCCTGTTGCCGGCGGGGGTGCGCGCGGTGGAAGGCAGCTTCCATCGCGGCGACCCGGTCAGCGTGCGCGATGCCGCCGGCGCCGAGCTGGCGCGCGGCCTCTCGGCCTATGACGCCGCAGATGCGGTGCGCATCGCCGGCCACCGCAGCGAGGAACTCGAAGCGTTGCTCGGCTGGCGCGGCCGCGACGAGATCATCCACCGCGACGACCTGGTGCTGCTGGCATCGCGTTGATCGGCGGCAGGGGACTTCCGGCCTCCCCGAGGGCATGCGACACAGCAGCCAACCAGACCGGGATGGGAACACCATGACCTTTCGCCTGCCGCGCCGCGCGGCGATCGCCGCCGCCGTCGCACCCTTCGCTCGCCCCGCCCTTGCGCAGGAGGATTTCCCCAGCCGACCGCTGCGCCTCGTGATCGGCTACACGCCGGGCGGCGCGACCGACATCTCCGCCCGCGCCATCGCGCCGAAGATGGGCGAGGTGCTCGGCCAGCCCGTGATCGTCGAGAACCGCCCCGGCGCCGGCAGCAACATCGCGACCGAGGTGGTGGCGCGCAGCCCGGCCGACGGCCACACGATGCTGCTCGCCACCCTCGGCGCGCTGGTGGTCAGCCCGATGGTGCTGCGCCTGCCCGTGGATCCGCGGAAGGACCTGGTGCCGGTCTCGATCGCGGTCGATCTCTTCAACATCCTCGTCGTCCCGCCCGACCGGCCCTGGCGCAACGTCGCCGACCTGGTCGCCGCGGCGAAGGCCGCGCCGGGGCAGCTCTCCTACGGCACCAGCGGTATCGCCGGCGGCCCGCATCTCGCGGGGCTGCTGTTCGATCGCATGGCGGGCATCGAGGCGACGCCCGTCCACTATCGCGGCGGCGGCCTCGTGGTGACCGATCTGCTGTCGGGGCGGCTCGACTACTCCTTCGCCACCGCCGCCTCGGTGCTGCCGCAGGTGCGGGAGGGGAAGCTGCGGGCGCTCGCCATCCCGCATGCGCGGCGCTCGCGCCTGATGCCCGGGATCCCGACCGTCGCGGAGTCCGGCGTTCCGGGTTTCGATGTCCCGTCCTGGTATGCGGTGGTGGTGCCCAGCGGCACGCCCGCACCGGCGGTCGCGAAGCTCAACGAGGCGATGCGCGTTGCCCTGTCGGACGAGGGCGTGAAGGCGGTGCTGAACCGCAACGGCCTCGAGCCGCGCTGGAGCACGCCGGCGCAGTTCTCCGAGGCGTGGGACGGCGAGCGCGCCAAGTGGGCGCCGATCATCCGCGACAGCGGCATCCAGATCGAATAGCGCGGGGCCGCGTCCGCTGCGCCGGACGCCGCGGCACCCTATGTTCCTGGGCGCGCTTGCCGTATGACCGCGGCACGCCAGACGGCCCGCCGATGGAGCGGGCAGGAGCAGGATTGCCGTGAACGTCATCGCCCAGGACGCCGCCCGCCTTCTCGACACCGCCGCCCGCGCCGCGCGCGAGGCCGCCGGCACGATCGCGCGCGCCCCGGCCCCGGCGAAGAATGCGGCCCTCGGGGCCGCCGCCGCCGCCCTGCGTGCGCGGACCGGGGCGCTGCTCGCCGCCAATGCCGCCGACCTCGAGGCCGCGCCGGGCCTGACCGCCGCCTTCCGCGACCGCCTGACCCTGACGCCCGCCCGCATCGAGGCGATGGCCAGGGGCCTTGAGGAAGTCGCCGCGCTCGCCGATCCCGTCGGCCGGGTGCTGTCCGAGTGGACGCGCCCGAACGGCCTCGTGATCCGCCGCATCGCCCAGCCGCTCGGCGTGATCGGCATGATCTTCGAAAGCCGCCCGAACGTGACGGCCGATGCCGCCGCGCTCTGCCTGAAGTCGGGCAATGCGGTGATCCTGCGCGGGGGATCCGAGAGCACGCGCAGCGCCGCCGCCATCCATGCCTGCATGGCCGAGGGCCTGCGCGCCGCCGGCCTGCCGGAGGCCGCGGTGCAGGTCGCGCCCACCGCCGACCGCGCCTTCGTCGGCGCCATGCTGCGCGCCTCCGGCCTGATCGACCTGATCGTGCCGCGCGGCGGCAAGGGGCTGGTGACCCGCGTGCTCGAGGAAGCGCGCGTGCCCGTCCTCGCCCATGCCGAGGGCCTCTGCCACACCTACATCCATGCGGCGGCGGACCCCGGGATGGCGCGCAGCATCCTCGCCAACGCGAAGATGCGCCGCACCGGCGTCTGCGGCGCGACCGAGACGCTGCTGATCGACGCCGCCATCGCGCCGTCCCTGCTGCCGCTGCTGGTCGCGGATCTGCGCGCCCTCGGCTGCGACTTCCGCGCCGACGAGCGCGCGCGCGCCATCGTCACCGGCCTTCCCGCCGCCACCGAGCAGGACTTCTCCACCGAATGGCTCGACGCCATCCTCTCGGTGAAGGTGGTGGACGGGATCGAGGCGGCGCTCGGCCATATCCGCCGCTACGGCTCGGAGCACACCGAGGCGATCGTGACGCAGGACGAGGCGGCGGCGCGCACCTTCCTCGACGGCATCGATTCCGCGGTCGGGCTGTGGAACGCCTCGACCCAGTTCTGCGACGGCGGCGAATTCGGCTTCGGCGCCGAGATCGGCATCGCCACCGGCCGCCTGCATGCGCGCGGCCCCGTGGGCGTGGAGCAGCTCTGCACCTATCGCTACCACGTCGTCGGGACCGGCCAGACGCGGCCATGATCCGCGCGGGGCTCGCGGCGCTCGCCATGATCGCGGCCGGGCCGGCCGCCGGCGCCTGCCCGGATGTCCCCACCGTCGCGGGCTTCGCCCGCGCGCTGATCGAACGCCAGGTGCCCGCGCCCTTCCCGGACCTCTCCGCCGCCGATGCTGCCTGCGCCCAGGCCAGGCTCGTCGCCATCCTCTCCCAGCCCTGGGGCGACGTCGGCGGCGTCGCCCTGGCGGCGGAGGCGAACCCGCCGCTGCGCGGGGCGCTCTATCACGCGAATCTCCGCTACGAAGGCAGCGCGGTGATCGCCGCCACCTACGGCGCGCGGCCCGCCGTCGCGCCCGGCCTGCTGCTGCGGATGGGGGAGGGCGGGCGCATCGCGGCTGCCGGCCCCTACCTCGCGCTGCTCGATCTTGCCGCCACGCCGGCGCCCGGACGGGCGGCGCGGATTGCCGGCAATCTCGGGCTGCGGCTTGGCGTGGCGGGCGAACTGCTGCCGGTGACGGATACCGGGGCGCTGGCGACCGATGCGGTGCTGCAGGCGAACGGCTCGGTGGTGGCGAACCTGGCGGGGCTCGGCCTCGCCGCGCTGCCGGATGCACTGGTCGCGATGCTGGTGAGGGAGATGGCGGCCGAGGGCCGCCCGCTGCGGCCCGGGGAACATGTCGCGCTGCTGGCCGCGCCGGTGCCCCTGGCGCCGCATGCCGGGGAGAGCTGGCGCCTCGCCGTGCCGGGCCTCGGCACGGTCGGCGTGGATTTCCGCTGACCGGCACGGCCGCTAGACTCCGCCATCGGAGGAAGATGCCCGATGCCGCCCATGCCGAAGCCACGCCCGACCTGGCGCGACGCGCGGTGACGCCCGCGCGCTTCGGCGATTCGCGCCGGCGTCGCATCGGGCTGCTCGGCGGGTCGTTCAACCCCGCCCATGCGGGGCACCTGCACGTCGCGCAGATGGCGCGCCGCGCCCTGCGGCTCGACGAGGTCTGGCTGATGGTCTCGCCGGGCAATCCGCTGAAGCCGGTGGCCGGGATGGCGCCGCTGCCCGAGCGGCTGGCTTCGGCCCGACGCATCGCGGACGGGCGGCGCATCGTCGCGACCGACATCGAGCGCGCGCTCGGCACGCGCTACACCGCCGATACGCTGCGCCTGCTGCGCCGCCGCTTTCCCTGCGCGCGCTTCGTGCTGGTGATCGGCGCGGACAACCTCGTGCAGTTGCCGCGCTGGCGGCGCTGGCGGGAGATCGCGCGCGACACCGCGATCGCGGTGCTGCCGCGGCCGGGCTGGACGCGCCGTGCGCTCAAGGGGCGCGCGGCCCATGTCCTTGCGCGGCACCGGCGCGCACCGGGCGCGCTGCTGACGGAATCCTTTGCGCCCCACGCGCCTTGGTGCTTGGTTCCGGCGAGGGAGCACGCCGCCTCCGCGACCGCCATCCGGGCAGCGCGGTCGGCGCCGCACGACATGGGCGAGAGGAGGGGGCCATAGCCCGCACGCCGAAGACCACCGAGACCAAGGCCGCGCCGAAGGCGAAGGCTGCCCCGAAGGCCAAGGCGGCTGCCGCGAAGCCGAAGACCCCGTCCGCAGCCGAGGCTCCGGCGAAGCCCCGGACCGCCGCCACGGCCAAGGGGCCTGCGAAAGCCGCCGGCAGGTCGAAGACGGCCACGGCGGCCAAGGCCCCGGCGAAGCCGAAGGCTGCCGCGACGGCCAAGGCGCCCGCCAAGGCCGCGCCGAAGACGGCCGCGAAATCGAAGGCGGCCGCTGCGGCCAGGACCCCGGCGAAGCCGAAGCCCGGCGCGACGGCCAGGGCCGCCCCCGCCGCGCCGCGCCCGGCCCGCACCCGCAAGCGCGAGAAGCTCTCCCCCGACCGTCTTTCCCTCATCGTCGCCGCGGCGATGAAGAGCCTCGAGGACGACAAGGCGGAGAACATCGTCCTGCTCGATGTCACCGGCCGCGCCGACTACGCCGACCGCCTCATCGTCGCGACCGGCCAGGTCGAACGGCAGTTGCAGGCGATGGCGACGCACCTGGACGAGGCGCTGGGCGAGGCGGGGCTGCGCCTGCGGCGGGATGCCGTCCAGTCCTCGCCGGACTGGGTGCTGATCGACGCGGGCGACCTGGTGATCCACCTGTTCCGCCCGGAGGCCCGCGAACTCTACCGCATCGAGCGCATGTGGGGCCCCGAGAGCCCGGGGGCGGGCGACGCCACGCCCGGTTAGGATCCTCGCCGTCGGGCGGATGAAGGCGGGGCCGGAGGCCGCGCTCTACGCGCACTACGCCGCGCGCCTCCGCCCGCCGCCCGAGGTCACCGAGATCCCCGAGGCACGGGGCTCCGCCGCCGAAGTGCGCCGGCACGAAGGCGCGGCGCTCCTGGCCGCCCTGCCGGGCGATGCGCTGGCGGTGGCCCTCGACCTCGGGGGCGAGGCGCCGGGCAGCGAAGGCTTCGCCGCCCTGCTGGCGCGCTGGGAGGAGAGCGGCCGGCCGGTCTGCTTTCTGATCGGCGGCGCGGAGGGCCTCGACCCTGCCGTCACCGCGCGGGCGGAGCGCCGCATCGCGCTCGGCCCGATGACCTGGCCGCATTTCCTGGTGCGCGGGATGCTGGCCGAACAGCTCTATCGCGCCCAGGCGATCCGCCGGAACCACCCCTACCACCGCGCCTGGCGTCCCTGAGGCGGCGCGGAGCCCTTCGTTCCACCCCCCGCCGGCCTTGCGGGGCGGGCGCGGCAAGGGCACATCCCGGGCGCACCATGAGGAAGCCGCCATGTCCGCCAGCCGCCCCCGTCCCGTCATGCTCGTCATCCTCGACGGCTGGGGCTGGCGCGAGGACCCGGCGGACAACGCCGTGCTGGCGGCGAAGACCCCGGCCTTCGACCGGCTCTGGGCCGAATGCCCGCATGCCTTCCTGCGCACCTCCGGCGCCGATGTCGGCCTGCCCGACGGGCAGATGGGCAATTCGGAGGTGGGGCACCTGAACATCGGCGCCGGGCGCGTGGTGATGCAGGACCTTCCGCGCATCGGCAACGCCATCGCCGACGGCTCGATCGCGACGCTGCCTGCGCTGACCGGCCTGATCGACGCACTGAGGAAGACGGGCGGCACCTGCCACCTGATGGGGCTGCTTTCGCCCGGCGGCGTGCATTCGCACCAGGACCATGCGGTGGCGCTGGCGCGCATCCTCGCCGGCGCGGGCGTGAAGGTCGCGGTGCATGCGCTGACCGACGGGCGCGACACCGCGCCCAAGGCGGCGCCGGACTTCCTGGCGAAGTTCGAGGCCGACATCGCGGGCCTGCCCGGCGTCTCCGTCGCCACGGTCATCGGCCGCTATTTCGCGATGGACCGCGACAACCGCTGGGAGCGCGTGCGCCAGGCCTACGACGCCATGGTGAGCGCGGAAGGCGCCCGCGCCGCGACGGCCCGGGCCGCCATCGCCGCGGCCCACGACGCGGGCAAGACCGACGAGTTCATCCCCGCGACCGTGATCGGCGGCTATGCCGGCATGAAGGACGGCGACGGGCTGCTGTGCTTCAACTTCCGCGCCGACCGGGTGCGGCAGATCCTGGCCGCGCTGCTCGACCCGGCCTTCAGCGGCTTCGGGCGCAGGCGGGTCGTGCGCTTCGCCGCCGCCGCCGGCATGACGGAATACAGCGAGGCGCTGAACTCCTTCCTCGGAACCCTCTTCGCGCCCCAGCTGATGGACGGCATCCTCGGCGCCGTCGCCGCCGGCGCGGGGCTGAGGCAGCTCCGCATGGCGGAGACCGAGAAATACCCCCATGTCACCTACTTCCTGAACGGCGGCGAGGAGATGCCCTTCCCGGGCGAGGAACGCATCCTCGTCGCCTCGCCCAAGGTCGCGACCTACGACCTGCAGCCCGAGATGTCGGCGCCGGAACTGACCGACAGGGCGGTCGCCGCGATCGGATCGGGCACCTACGACCTGATCGTGCTGAACTTCGCCAATGCCGACATGGTCGGCCACACCGGCAGCCTGGCCGCCGCGACCCGGGCGGTGGAGGCGGTCGATGGCGGCCTCGGCCGCATCGCGGAGGCGATCCGCGCCGCCGGCGGCGCGCTCTTCGTCACCGCCGACCACGGCAATGCCGAGATGATGAAGGACCCGGTCACCGGCGGCCCGCACACCGCGCATACGACGAATCCCGTCCCGGCGATCCTGATGGGCGGGCCGGCGGGCGCGCGGCTGGCGGATGGACGGCTCGCGGATATCGCGCCGACGCTGCTCGCGCTGCTCGGCGTGTCGCAGCCGGCGGCCATGACAGGCCATTCGCTGATCCGCTGAGCGTCCGTTTGGGAGCGCCGGCACCGGACCGCACCCCCGACCGGCCGCCCAGCGGCAGTATCCCGGATGGGATACGGGCCGGCCACCGGACCGTGCCGCATGTCCGGAGAGGCCCCCAAGCCGCCGGGCGCCGGCATCCGGCCCCGGGCATGTCCGGCGGCCCCGCGCGGTTGCGGCGGCGCCGGCCGGGCTGCTTACCTGCGCCACCCTGCCGGGCTGGCGGGAAGGGGGGATGAGGATATTCGAGCGGCGGCGGACCTGCGCGGGCTTGCGGAACGGCGGCGGCACCTTGCGCCGTCCGTGCTGCTGCTGGC
>JAFADX010000172.1 GCA_023424475.1 Pseudomonadota bacterium | reverse complement strand
GGCGGGCGGCGGCCGGCTGCGGCTCGAGGAATCGCTCCTCCTCGACCCGCGGCGGCGCCTGCTCCTGGTGCGCTGCGACGGGCGGGCGCTGCTGCTGCTGACCGGCGGGCCACAGGACCAGGTGGTGGGCTGGCTGCCGGAGGCCGGCGCATGAGGCGGGCGGCCATCCTCGCGGCGCTGGTCCTGCTGCTGCCGGGCGCGGCGCTGGCACAGTCGGTGTCGATCGACCTTGGCCAGACGGCCCAGGCGGGCGCGACGGCGCGGCTGGTGCAGCTCACGGCGCTGATCGGGCTGCTGTCGCTGGCCCCCTCCCTGCTGGTGATGGCGACGGCCTTCGCGCGGATCGTCATCGTGCTCGCGCTGCTGCGCAGCGCCATCGGCGCGCAGGGGATACCGCCCAACCCGGTGCTGGTGGGCCTCGCGCTGTTCCTGACGCTCTTCGTCATGCAGCCGGTCATCGACGCCGCCTGGGTGCAGGGGCTGCATCCGATGGCCGAAGGACGCATCGGCGAGATCGCCGGGCTGGAAGCGGCGGCCGACCCCTTCCGCCGCTTCATGGCCGCGCAGGTGCGCGAGGGCGACCTGCTTCAGTTCCTCGACCTCGCCAACCTGCCGGCGCCCGCCTCGCCCGAGGCCGCCCCCTGGCGCGCCCTGGTGCCCGCCTTCATGGTCAGCGAGCTGAAGCGCGCCTTCGAGATCGGCTTCCTGCTCTTCCTGCCGTTCCTCGTCATCGACATGGTGGTGGCGAGCGTCCTCATGTCCCTCGGCATGATGATGCTGCCGCCATCGGTCGTGGCGCTGCCGTTCAAGCTGATCTTCTTCGTGCTGGTGGACGGATGGCGGCTGGTCGCCGCATCCCTGGTGCAGGGCTTCGTCCAGGCCCCCTGAAACAGGGGAAGCCGGCCGCCACGGGCCTGCCACGCCAGCGGGATGGATCCCAGGCATCCGGCCCGGCACGCCCCGCAAGGGGCGGCCGGCTGCCGATGCCGCGAGCGTGGCGGCCGGAACCCATCCTATGCCGGCGGCAGGTGTTCCGCGATGTAGGGCGGCAGGTGGAAGGCGCCGACATGGATCTCGGGCGTCCAGTAGCGCGTGGTGCCGAGGATGCCGGCCGCTTCCGCGCGCCGGCGGATTTCCCCGACCGGTACCGCGCGGCAGGCGGCGTCCTTGCCCGCCCAGCCGAGCGTCATGAAGCCGCCGACATAGGTCGGCACGGCGGCGACATAGGCCCAGATGTCGGGGAAGGCCCTGCCGCGGCGGATCGAGGTGTCGCGCAGTTCGTCCGCCTGCATCTGCGGCACGCCGCACTGGTTCACCACCAGGCCGCGCGGGGTCAGCAGGCGCGCGCAATTGGCATAGAACTCGTCGGTGAAGAGCACCTCGCCGACGCCGATCGGGTCCGTGCTGTCCACGATCACCACGTCGAAGGAGGCATCCGGCGCCTTGCGGACATAGTCGATGCCGTCGGCGACCAGCACCTGCGCCCGCGGATCGTTCCAGGCGTCACCCGCGATGCCGGGGAGGAATTCCCTGGCCAGCCGGATCACCTCGCCGTCGATCTCGACCATCACGGCCTTCTCGACGTTGCGGTGCTGCAGCACGCGGCGCAGCACGCCGCCGTCGCCGGCGCCGATGATGAGCACGCGCTTCGCCTCGCCATGCGCCAGCAGCGGCACATGCGCGATCATCTCCTGGTAGGAGAACTCATCCGCTTCCGTGATCTGCACCACGCCGTCGAGCATCATGACGCGGCCATGCGTCTCGCTCTCGAAGATCATGATGTCCTGGAAGCCGGACTGCACGCGCGCGAGCTCGCGCTTCACCCGGAAGCGCTGGCCCCAGGCGTCGTAGAGCGTCTCGTTCACCCAGAGGTCGTAGGCCATGGCGATGATCCCATGATGAAGCGAAGGGGCCGGGCGCTGCCGCCCGGCCCCCGTTCAGGTCGGCGCTGGAAGGCGCCTCAGCCGATCAGGCCGCGCTTGTGCTCGGAAAGCTGCACGCGCTCCGGCAGGAAGCCGCGCTTCAGGGCCGGAATGGCCTTGTAGGGATCGCATTCGCCGCAGACGAAGATGTCGAGCGCCGCGTAGTCCCGCTCCGGCCAGGAATGGATGGAGACGTGGCTTTCGGCCAGCACCAGCACGCCCGACACGCCGCCGTTCGGCGAGAAGTGATGGAAATGCCCGTGCAGGATCGTCGCACCCGTGGCGAGCGCAGCCTCGCGCAGCACCGCATCGATATGGTCGGGGTCGTCGAGATTCGTCGCGCCCCAGAGATCGATGATCAGGTGCGTGCCGGCATAGCGGATGCCGTTGCGCGCGATGAAGTAATCCTTCTCGGGGGTCGCCGAGCGGTCTTCGTCGATGTTCCGGGTGTCGCTCGGCAGATCCGAGACCATCCCCGGTTGGACGAGAGCTTCCATGTGAGGGCTCCTTCCAGCCAGCAGATGACCAGGGCGATCGGGGAAGTCCGATCATTTGGGTCAACGGCCGCGCGATATGGGGCAAGGGGTCCGGGGGTGCAAGTGAAATTCTCCCCCCGGGACCGGAAAAATTGCAGATGTCCCATATGGGGGACGCGCATGTCAGCGCGCGACTTGCACGCCTGCCCGCAAGGCCTCCAGCCGCGAGGGCAGAACGCGCAGCAGTCCGATCTCGTGCTGCAGGCGCGGAAGGTCGGCGATGCCGCGCAGCGGGTCGGACGTCATGAGGGCGAAGGCTTCCGCCAGCGGGCCACCATCGATCCGCGCCCCGTAGGCGTCGCGCAGGGCCGCGAGAAGGGCCTCGTCACTGGCCAGCGCGGCGTAGGCCGCAGCGCGCATCAAAGCAACGCGCTGCGCCTGCCCGAGTGCTTCCGGCGGGGCGGGCATGACCGCGGCCAGGTGTTCCATCTGCGCCGATGCGGCACCGGCCCAATCCCGCGCCCCGGCGCGCAGTTCGGCGCGCGTCTCGGCACCGGCCGCGCCGATGCCGGCCAGCAGCCGGTCGGCGGCGAGGCCATCGCCGCGCCTGGCCATGGCACGGG
>JAFADX010000153.1 GCA_023424475.1 Pseudomonadota bacterium | reverse complement strand
CCGCCGTGGCGCCGCCCGCGCCGGCGCCCGGCGCCGCCGCGCCGGCGATGCGCTGGAGGCCGCCCGACATCGCGGTGAATGCGCCGCCCTCCGGCCTCGATGACCGGCGTTGGCGCGACCTGCGGCGCGGCAAGATCCGGCCCGAGCGCACGCTCGACCTGCATGGCCGGTTCGCGCAGGAAGCCCATGGGGCGGTGCGCGCCTTCCTCGCCGACGCCTATGCCGACGGGCTGCGCTGCGTCGCGGTGATCACCGGCCGCGGCTCCTCGCCTGAGGGCGGCGTGCTGCGGCGGGAACTTCCGCACTGGCTGAACGCGCCGGACCTGCGGCGGATCCTGCTCGGCGCGGCGCATCCGCACCGCGCCAATACGGGGGCGGTGCACCTGCTGCTGCGCCGGCGGCGTTGATGTGCCGCCCCATCGGGCGATACTGCGGGCAACCCCCACAGGAGCCGTGCCGATCTTCACCCACCTGCCGCCGCTTCGCAGCCTTCGCGCCTTCGAGGCCGCCGGCCGGCTTCTGAGCTTCACGGCGGCCGCGGAGGAACTTGGCGTAACGCCCGGGGCGATCAGCCACCAGATCCGCCAGCTCGAGGAATTCCTCGGCGCCCGCCTCTTCGACCGCCAGCATCGCGAGGTCGTCCTGACGACCCGCGGCCAGGCCTACCTGCGCTCGGTGCGCGAGGCCTTCCGCCGCATGGAGGACGACACCCGGGTCCTCTTCATCGCGGACGACGCGGCGGTGTTGCGGGTCTATGCCTCCGCCAACCTCGCGATGCGGTGGCTGGTGCCGCGGCTGCCGGACTTCGCCAGCCGGCATCCGTCCATCACCCTCGATCTCGCCGCGGAACGCGGGCCGCCGCCGGCGCTCGAGCCGCGCCGCTTCGACCTCGCCATCACGCACGGGTCGTCGCCGCAGGCCCCGGGCCGTCCGGACCGCCTCTTCGATGGCCGGCTGGTTCCGGTGTGCAGCCCGCGCTACCTGGCCGGGCGGGCGCCGATCACCCGGCCGGACCAGCTCGACCCGGACCGGCTGATCCATTCCCGCATGCGCAAGGGCGACTGGCGGCGCTGGCTGCGGCTCGCGAAGGTGCCGGAGATGGATTCCAGCCGCGGCATCAAGTTCGCGGACATGAACCTCGCCTACATCGCGACGGTGTCCGGGATGGGGGTGATGCTGTTCTTCGCCAACCTCATCGCCGACGACCTGCGGTCAGGCCGGCTCGTGATGCTGTTCGACCTTGCGCTGACCGAGGAGCCCGACTGGCTCGTCTATGCCACGCCGGCGCCCGAGCGCCAGCACGCCACGCTGCTGCTGCGCGACTGGCTGCTCGCCGAGGCGCGGGACCGGCGCTGACGGCGGGAACCCCGCCGCCGGCCCCCGGTCAACGCCGCGACATGTTCCAGAAGATGGGGATCGGGAACTCGATCACGTCGCGCAGTTCCGAGCGATAGGCGGCCGGCGCCGAGAACTGCCCGCCCAGGATGTAGTTGACGTTCTCGTGGAAGGCGGCCTGCAGCTCGTTGGCGAGGCGCTGCCGCTCCTCCGCCGACGGCGCGCCGGCGAGGCGGCGCAGCAGGTCGGTCTGCCTCTCGTCGCAGTACCAGCCCGAGTAGTGCTGGGCGCAGTTGTAGGCGACGCCCGGGTTTGCGAGCGGATTCACGAGGTCGATGCCGTTCCAGATGATGTTCACCATGGACCAGCCGCCTGCCGTGACGGGGCCGCGGTTCAGCCGGCGCTGCGCCACCGTCGCGTAGTCCGATGTCGCCATCTGCACGTTGAAGCCGGCGCGCTTCATCTGGTCGGCGATGACGAGGCCCATCGGGTTCAGCAGCGCGGAGCTTTCCGAATGCAGGAAGACCACCGGCTCGTTGTCGTAGCCTGCCTCCCGCAAGAGCTGGCGCGCCCTCTCGGTGCCGGCGTTGCGGAAGATCCCGGCGCCGGCGTCGGACTGGCCCGCGGTGCCGCACATGTAGAGGGAATGGCATTCGCGCAGGTAGAGCTCGGGAGGCAGGCCGATCGAGGCCACCACCTCCTCCTGGTTCAGGGCAAGCTGCGCGGCGCGGCGAATCGCCGGGTTGTTGAAGGGCGGCTGGGCGTGGTTGAGGCTGACGATCGACATGATCTGCCCCGCGCCGCGCGGCCGGGCGATGGTGATGTTCGGGTTGCGCCGCATCGGTTCGATGTAGTCGGCGGCGATGATCTCGAGGTAGTCGACCTCGTTCGCCTGCAGCGCGGCGACGCGGGTGGACTGGTCCGGCAGGCTGATCAGGTCGACCCGGTCGAAATGCACCACCTTGCCGCCGGCGAGGCCGGATGCGGGCTCGCTGCGCGGGCGGTAGCGCGGATTGCGCCTGAAGGTCGCCCGCTCGCCCGGGCGCCAGGCGGCGCGGTCGAACAGGAAGGGGCCGGAGCCGACCACCTCCGGCACTGCGGCGCTGGCCGGCAGGTTCGCAAGCCGGGCCGGCATGATGACCGGAATGACGTTGCCCGGCTTGCCCAGCGCCTCGATCACGTAGGCGTAGGGCGTGCGCAGCTTCAGCTGGAAGGTCCGTTCGTCGACGACGTGCAGCCCTTCGGCCTGGCGCATGATCTGCACGCCGAGCGCCTCGCGCTGCGCCCAGCGGCGGATGGAGGCGACCACGTCCTCGGCGGTCACGGGATTGCCGTCGCTGAACTCGAGCCCTTCGCGCAGCCGGAAGGTATAGGTCAGGCGGTCGTCGCTGACCGTGTAGCTCTCGACCATCTGCGGCCGGTAGTTGCCTTCGCCATCGATGGCGAAGAGCTGGTCGAAGACCAGGTAGGAGAAGACGCGCGTCGCGTTGATGGTGGTGACGATCGGGTCGAGCACCTGGAGCTCGGTATTGAGGGAGACGCGCAGCACGCGCTCCTCGGCCGAGGCGCTACCTGCCATGGCGGCAATGGCGAGCGATACGGGCGCGATGACACGCGCCAGGCGGCGAAACATCATGGTGGGTCCCTGCAGATGTTCTTGATTGGCCGGCCGTGTGCAGGCGCGTGCCCGCGATGGGCGCGGCCAGGGCCGCGCCCGACGGGTCATTCCGCGGCGGCGGCTGCTTCCGCCTTGGCCCCGGGCTTGCGCAGGTGATCGTAGTTCCTTCCGCGGAACCAGGCCATGTACTCGGCCATCGTCATCGGGGGAAAGCGAGGTTCCTCGCCCTCGACGCGGCAGGTCGGAAGGCACTCGATCATCGTCTCGGCATTGGGGTGGAAGAAGTAGGGGATGGCGTACCGAGCCTGCTCCGAGACGTTGAAGGCGCGGTGCGGCGTGGAGAGGAACCGCCCGTTCGTCCAGCGATGCAGGGTATCGCCGGTGTTGACGATGAAGGTGCCTTCGATGACCGGGGCGTCGATCCAGACGCCGTCGCGGCGGCGGATCTGCAACCCCGGCACCTTGTTCTGCGCGAGCAGGGTGATGAAGGTGGAATCGGTGTGCGGCGCGATGCCGAACTGGTTCTCCGCATATTCCTTCATCGGCGGGTAGTGGCTCAGCCGTAGCGAGCTGAAGGGGCGGTCGCATCTGGCATCGAAGTAGTCGGCGGGCAGCTGGAGCGCCGTCGCGTAGAGCGGCAGCATGCGCTGCGCCAGGGTCTCGAGCGCGTCGTAGTAGGCTGTGGTCGTCTCCCGGAAGCCGGGCACCTCGGGCCAGCGGTTGGCGACGCCGGACTGGCCCTCGCGCTTGATGAAGAAGGCCTCGTTCTCGTTGGGCTTGTTGTTGGCGTTGAGGTTCGAGGTCCGGGTGGTGCTGCCGCGCATCGGCAGGTAGCCCTGCATCGCCGCATCCACCTTCAACGCCATCTTCGCCTCGATCGGCTCGGCATGGAACGCTGCCGCCGCCGCGAAGGTGCGGTCGATCAGGTCCTGGGACACGCCGTGATGGCTGATGTAAAGGAAGCCCACCGTCTCGCAGACCGTGCGCAGCTGGTCGGCGGTGCGCTCCAACGCTCCGGCCTCGCCTGCCAGGAAAGGCCCGAGGTCGATGACCGGAATATCGCCGCTCATGAGGAAACTCCCTGCTTCTCCACTTCAGCGTCGCAGGCGATTTTGTCCTGCGTCAATGCAGAAGAACTCACTCATGCTTGAGACGGATTCACAGGTTCGCCGCCTCGCGGTGCGCCGATGACGCCCTTCGGTGCCCGCCTGCGGGAACTCCGCGCGCAGCGCGGCGTCACGCTCAAGGACCTCGCGGCCGCGCTGCAGGTCTCGCCCGCCTATCTCTCGTCGCTCGAGCACGGCCGGCGCGGCAGGCCGAGCGCGGGGCTCGTGCACCAGGTGAACGAGTTCTTCGGCCTCATCTGGGACGACGCCGAGGAACTCGCGCGCCTGGCGCGGCAGTCGCATCCGCGCGTCGTGCTCGACACCGCCGGCCTCGCGCCCGAGATCACCGACTTCGCGAACCGCCTCGCGCGCGAGATCCGGCACCTGACACCCGAGGCGGCAGCGCGGATGGAGGCGGAACTCGACCGCCTTCCGAAGGGAAGGCAGTGATGCAGGCGGTTTCGGCGGGTCTTCTGGCGGGGTTCGTGGGCTTCGCCTCCTCCTTCGCCGTGGTGTTGCAGGGTCTGGTGGCCGTCGGCGCATCGCCGGCGCAGGCGGCCTCGGGGCTGATGGCGCTGTCGATTGCCATGGGGCTGGCGGGGATCCTCCTCTCGCTGCGCCTGCGGCTGCCCATCAGCGTGGCCTGGTCGACGCCGGGGGCGGCGCTGCTCGCCGCGACCGCCGCGCCGGCCGGCGGCTTCGGCGAGGCGGTCGGCGCCTTCCTCGCCTGCGGCGTGCTGCTGACTGTGGCGGGGCTGTGGAAGCCGCTCGGCCGTGCGGTCGCCGCGATCCCGGCACCGCTTGCCAATGCGATGCTGGCGGGGATCCTGTTCACGCTCTGCCTCGCGCCGGTGCGCGCGGTTGCCGAGCAGCCGGCGGCGGGGCTTGCCATCGTCGCGGCCTGGGCGGTGGTGGCGCGGATCAACCGGGTGCTGGCGGTTCCTGCCGCGGTCGTCGTCGCGGTGGCGGTGATCGCCGCCTCGGCGCCGCTGCCGGCCGAAGGCTGGATGCCGGAACCGGTGCTTGTGGCGCCGGGGGTCTCGCTGGCCTCTCTGACCGGCATCGCGCTGCCGCTCTTCATCGTCACCATGGCGTCGCAGAACATCCCGGGCCTCGCGGTGCTCTCGGCCAATGGCTACCGGCCGGAGGCGGGGCCGCTCTTCGCGGCGACCGGGGCCTTCAGCCTGGCCTCGGCGCCCTTCGGGGGGCATGCGGTGAACCTCGCCGCCATCACCGCGGCGCTCTGCGCGGGGGAGGGGGCAGGGCCGGACCCGGCGCGGCGCTGGGTCGCCGCCGTGGTGGCGGGGGCGACCTACATCGCCTTCGGGCTGCTCGCCGGGGCGGTCACGGCCTTCGTCGCCTCGGCGCCGCCGGTGCTGATCCAGGCGGTGGCGGGGCTGGCGCTGCTCGGGCCCTTCGGGGGTGCCATGCTCGGCGCCGTGCATGCGCCGCAGGGGCGGGAGGCGGCGCTGGTCTGCTTCGTCGTCACCGCCTCGGGCGTTGCCTTCCTCGGCATCGGCGGGGCTTTCTGGGGACTGCTGGCGGGGGGCGCGATGATGATCCTGGCGCGGTGGCGGGCATGAGGGCGGCGTGGCGGCCCTGGGCGGCGATGGCGGGCATCCTCGCCGCCGTCGCGGCCATCCAGTTCGCCATGGGGCGGCTGCCGATCTGCGCCTGCGGCACCGTGAAGTTCTGGCACGGCGATGTCTGGTCCTCGGGCAATTCGCAGCACCTGACGGACTGGTACACCCTCTCGCACCTGGCGCACGGCTTCATCTTCTACGCCCTGCTGCGCTGGCTCCGGCCCGGCTGGAGCGTCGCCTGGCGCGCCGTCGCGGCCCTGCTGGTCGAAGGCGCCTGGGAGGTGGTGGAGAACACCCCCCTCATCATCGACCGCTACCGGGAGGTGACGGCCTCGCTCGACTACTACGGCGACAGCATCGTCAATTCCTTCGGCGACGGGGTGGCCATGCTGGTGGGCTTCTTCCTGGCCGCGCGGCTGCCGGTCCTGGCCTCGGTGCTCGTCGTGCTCGCGCTCGAGGGCTTGGCCGCCTGGATGATCCGCGACAACCTCGCGCTCAACGTGCTGATGCTGCTCTGGCCGGTCGAGGCGGTGCGCGAGTGGCAGATGCAGGGCGCGCCGCCCACGGTGCGCTGAAGCGGGAAAGGAAACCCCCATGCTGCGCGTGTTCCTGGCGCATACGCCGGAGATGTTCGAGGGCTACTACGGCGCGCGAGCCTTCGCGGCGCTGGAGCAGCATGCCGAGGTGGTGCGCAACCCCGCCGGCACGGTGCTGTCCGGGGCCGCGCTGGCCGAGGCGGCGCGCGGCTGCCAGGCGATCGTCGCCGACCGCGCCACGCCCGGCACGCCCGAGACCTTCGCCGCCGCGCCGGACCTCGTCGCCTTCCTGAGGGTCGCAGTGGACATCAGCACGATCGACGTGCCGGCGGCGAGCGCGGCGGGCGTGCTCGTCACCCGCGCGACGCCGGGCTTCGTGGACAGCGTCACGGAACTCGCGCTCGGCTTCATGGTGGATCTCGCGCGCGGGGTCTCGGGGCATGTCCAGGCCTATCGCCGCGGCGAGGAGCCGCAGGGGCGGATGGGGCTGCAGCTCTCGGCGGCGACGCTCGGCATCGTCGGCCATGGACGCATCGGCGAGCGGCTGGCGGAGGTCGCCCTGGCGCTCGGGATGCGCGTGCTGGTGGCCGACCCGCATGCGCAGGTGTCCGATCCGCGCATCGCGCAGATGCCGATGGCGGACCTGCTGCCGCAGTCCGACATCGTGGTGTGCCTCGCGATCTCCATCCCGGAGACGCGCGACCTGTTCGGCGCCGCGGCCTTCGGGCGCATGAGGCGCGGCGCGCGCTTCATCAACCTCTCGCGGGGGGAACTGGTGGACGAGCAGGCGCTGGCCGCGGCGCTGGACAGCGGGCAGCTCTCGGGCGCGGCGATGGATGTGGGGCGGGCGGTGGATCAGCGGCCATCGGCCTTCCTGGCACGGCGGCCGGACGTGATCGCCGCGCCCCATATCGGCGGCATGACGCCCGAGGCGATGGAGCACCAGGCGATGGACACCGTGCGGCAGGTTGCCGCCCTGGCGCGGGGCGAACTGCCGGACAATGCGGTGAATGCGCCGGCGGCGCATCGCCTCTCGCGCATCGGCATCCGGCTGCCGTGACCGGCCTCGTGCCCGCCGCGGCGCCGCCGGATCCCGGGATCGGTCTGCCTGGCGCGGCCTGACCGGCCGCTTCAGGCCGCGGGCCGCCGGCGCCGGAGCAGCGCCGGGATCGACGGGATGGACCACAGCGCGGCGAGCAGCGTCAGTACGCAGAGCCCGACGCTGATCGGCCGGGTGAAGAAGGGCGTCACGTCGCCGCCCGACAGCACCAGCCCGCGCAGCAGGTTCTTGTCCAGCAGGTCGCCGAGCACGATGCCCAGCACCAGCGGCGCCATCGGGAAACGCATCCGCCGCAGCACGAAGCCCACCAGGCCGGCGCCGAGCATCACCCAGATGTCGAACAGCCGCGACGTGATGGCGAAGGCGCCCACGGTGCAGAGCACGAAGACGATCGGCATCAGCCTCTCACGCGGGATCAGCAGGATCCACAGCAGCGGCCGCACCAGCACCAGGCCGTAGAACATCTTCACCATGTCGGCGACGATCAGCATCGCGACGATCTGGTAGATGAACTCGGGCGAGGTGATGGCGAGCATCGGCCCCGGGTTGAGCCCGTGGATCATCATCGCCGCCATCAGCACCGCGGCCGGCGCCGAGCCCGGGACGGCGAGCGTCAGCACCGGGATGATGGCGCCGGGAACGCAGGCGCTCTCCCCGGTCTCGGCCGACATCAGCCCCTCGATGCTGCCCTTGCCGAACTTCTCCTTTTCCTTCGAGGCGCGCTTGGCCGCCGCGTAGGAGGTCCAGGCGGCGATGTCCTCCCCGAGGCCCGGCATGGCGCCGATGAAGGTGCCGAGGGCGCCGGAGCGCAGGATGGTCTTCCAGTACTTCGTGACGTCGCCCAGGCGCGGGATGACGGAATCGATCTTCGAGGTGACGCCCTTCACCGCCGGGCCGCTCATGGAGGAGAGCACCTCCGCCACGCCGAAGACGCCGACGAGGACCGGCAGCAGGCCGAGCCCGCCGGCGAGGTCGGTGCTGCCATAGGCGAAGCGGGGATAGGCGTGGTTCGCCTCCTGCCCGACGGTCGCGACGAAGAGGCCGAGAAAGCCCGCGATATAGCCCTTGAGCGGGTCGCCGCCCGAGAGCGATCCGGCGATGACGATGCCGAACATCGCCACCCAGAACATCTCGTAGGAGCCGAACTGCAGCGCGAACTCGCCGAAGGAGGGCGCGAAGAGCGCCAGGATCAGCGTGCCGAACAGCGTCCCGAGCCACGAGCCGGAGGTCGAGATGCCCATCGCGCGCCCGGCGAGGCCCTGCCGCGCGAGCGGGAAGCCGTCGAGCGTGCTGGCCGCGGAGGCCGGCGTGCCGGGGATGTTGAGCAGGATGGCGCTGCGCGAGCCGCCGTAGATGGCGCCGACATAGACGCAGACCAGCACCAGCATGGCGACGTTGTGGCCCATGCCGAAGGTCAGCGTGGTCAGCAGCGCGACGCCCATGGTCGCGGTCAGGCCGGGAAGCGCGCCGACGATGATGCCGACCAGCGTGGCCCAGAGCGCGTGGAACGCGGCCCCGCCCGCGAAGACATGGGCGAAGCCGCCCGCCAGGTTGTTCAGGGCGTCGGTCACGGCAGGCGCAGCAGGAACAGCTTCTCGAAGACCAGCATGACCGCGACGCCCGTGCCGAGGCCGATCATCGCGGCCTCGATCATCCGGCGCGGCCGGCGCCCGGGGCCCTGGTCCCATTCGAAGGCGGTGGTGAAGGCGAAGACGAAGAGCGCGGAGGCGAGCCAGAACGGCACCCGCCCCACCAGCACGCCCGCATAGAGGATGCCCAGTACCGCGGCGAGGGCGAGGCGCCGCCCGTCGCCCGCCGTCGCCCCGGCCGCCGGCCCGCGGGCCGCCCAACCGCCCCGGCCCATGGCGCGGATGCCGAGCACGAGGGAGAGCAGCGCGATCATCACCCCGTAGAAGCCCGGCACGATGCCGGGGGCGGTGAGGCCGGTGCCCGTTTGCTCGACGAAACGCGGCATCGTGAAGGCCTGCTGGACGATCGCGACGCCAAGCGCGAACAGGACCGCGGCGGTGACGAGATCCGCCCGCGGCGAGGCCGGCGCCTTCTCCCCGTCGAAGGGTGTTTCGGCTTCGACCTCGCTCAAAGCCGGGCGATTCCGAGCGTATCCGGGCTCACCCGCGCCTTGCCGCCGTCGAAGTAGAGCCAGGCGGTCTGGCGGACCATCTTCCATGCCTCGTCATGCGCCTGCTGGCCGTAGATGGGCGTGAAGAGCGCGGCGCGCGAATTCGCATAATCCTTCAGGCGCTGGGATTTCGCGATGGTGTCGCGCCAGATCGTCGTCATGGTCTGCACGACGTTGTCGGGCACGCCCTTGGCCGACCAGATGCCGAAGTAGTTGAGCGGCGTCGGCATGTTCGGCAGCCAGCGGCGGACCGAGGGGATCTCGATCGCGGGCGTGCTGCCCTGCGCGGCGAGCGTCACCGCATCGCCGGACTGCGCCGCGAGCGGGATCAGCCGGCGTGCGCGGATCATCTCCGCCGCCTCGACCAGCAGCACGGCGCCGAGGGGGGTCTCGCCCGCGACGGTGGCGATCATCGCGGGATTGCCGCCGTCATAGGTGGCGTGGCGGTATTGCAGCCCCGGCGCCGCGGCGCGGATCGCCTCCATGAGATTGTGCCCGGCCGAGGAGACGCCGGCGGTGGCGATGCCGATGGACTGGCCGCGGGTCTTCAGCGCCTCGAGCGCCGCGCCGAAGTCGCGGAAGCCGGATTGGGGGTTGGCCACCAGCACGTTCACGTTGGCGACCGCGAAGAACAGGTTCCAGTCGGAAAGCTGCGTGTCGAGCAGGCCGAGCACCTTGTAGCAGCCGACATCGACGGCAGCGCCGGCGGCCCAGGTCAGGCCGTCCTTCGGCGCTTCCATCGCGTTGCGCGTCCCGATCGACCCCGAGGCGCCCGGCTGGTTCACCACCACGACACGCTGGCCGAGGGGGGCCTCGAGCTCGGCGGCAACGATGCGCGTCATCTGGTCGGTCGAGCCGCCGGCCGCCCAGGGCACGATGATCGTCACCGGGCGATCCGGCCGCCAGGCGGCGCCCTGGGCGCGCAAGGCGGCGGGCGCCACGAGTCCGGCGGCGGAAGCGGCGAGAAGGTGCCTGCGCAGCATGTCTTCGACCCTTTCCTCGTTTGCGCCGCGTTCGCCGCGACGTCCTCGGTTGGTAACCCGGTAGTTACCGCGATGGTGCGGTGGACTTCGCCGTCGCGTCAAGCGGTGCGGCTCAACCGAATTCGGGGCCGGCGACGGCGGCGATCATCGTTGCGTCGCCAGGCGTATCCGCGCCGAGCGCCATGCGGGTGAAGGGCCGCTGCATCTCTCCGCCATGCTTGCCCAGCCATGCCGCGAGCGCGGGCCGCGCATCGGGCAGGTCGAGCACCGGCGTGCCCGGCAGGGAGGAACGGGCGGCGGCGATGAGGGCGCGGGCCGTCGCGTCGTCGCGCGCGACGACCGGGCCGATCTGCGGCCCGCGCGCGCCATCGCGGGAGAGCGCAAAGCCGCTGCCATCCTCGGCGATGAAGGCCGCGCCCGGCTCGCGCGCGGCGAAATCGTGCAGCAGGGCCTCGCGCGGAGCGCCGAGGGCCGCGGCATCGAGGGCGAGCACGGCGGGCCGGTCGCTCTCGACGAGCGGGCGGACACCCCCGGCGCCGGGCAGCGGCGCCGGCAGCGACCAGCGCGCGAAGCCCCAGAGGTCGCGGAAGCCGAGGCGGCGATAGACCTCCCGCCCGGCCGGGGTGGCGTCGAGCGCGGCGCAGCGCGTGCCGGAGAGCCTATCGACGGCCCAGCGCATCAGCGTCGTGGCGTGACCTCGCCGACGCATGTCCGGGCGCACCAGCACCATCGAGATCCAGGCGAGGTCGCTGCCGTGGCGGATCACGGCGGTGGTGGCGGCCAGCGCCCCCTGGCCGTCGTCGAGGGCGCGGCCCTCGCCTTCGCGGACGAACAGCGCCCAGTCGCGCGCGACCTGGTTCCAGCCGATGAGGCGGGACAGCGCGGCGGCGCGGGGCAGGTCGGCCTCGGTGAGCGGTCGCATGGGCGGATGCGACGATGCGCCGGGCCGCGCGTCAAGCGCTTGACGGTCGGGCGGGATCGAAGCCCACTCGCGCGCATGGAACGACCGGGACTGCTGCTGATCGGATGCGGCGCCTTCGGGCGCGTGCACCTCGCCGCGCTGCGCCGGCTCGCCATGCCGGTGCGGGTGTTCGACGCGGACCGCGACCTGGCGGCGGCGACCGGGGAGGCGGTGGCGGAGAGTCTCGAGGCTGGGCTCGCCGCCTGCGATGCCGCGATCGTGGCGACGCCGGTGCCGACGCATGTCGATGTGGCCGGCGCGGTGCTGCGCGCAGGGCGGGATCTGTTCCTGGAAAAGCCGGCGACGGAGACGGCGGCCGAGGCCGCCGCGCTCGCGGAACTCGCGGAGGCGCAAGGCCGCATCGCACAGGTCGGGCTCTATTTCCGCTTCCACCCCAAGGCGGTGGAACTGCGGCGGATGGTCGCGGCCGGCGCCTTCGGGCGGCTGCACTACCTCGCTGCGCGCTTCTCCGGGCTGAAACGCGCGCGCGGCGATTCCGGCGCGCTGCTGAACGACGCGGTGCATTTCGCCGACCTGCTGCCCTGGACCGCGGGGGAGGCGCCGTCGCGCATCTTCGCGACGACGGCCGATCCGCTCGGCCGCGGGCGGGAGGACCTCGCGGTGATCCAGATGATGTTCCCCTCGGGCCTCGCGGCATTGATCGAAGCCGGCTGCGTGCTGCCCGGGCGCTGGCCCGATGCGGTGGTGCCGGGGGCGGAGACGCGCAAGGAAGTCGTCGTCGCGGGCCATGACGCGCTGGCCGAAGTGGACTTCGCCGCCGAGACATTCACCCTGCGCCGCGGCGCCCACGCCCCCGGCGCGAACGGCGCCTGGCTGCCGCAGCACGCGGCGCGCGAGGACGTCGCGATTCCCCCTGCCGATCCGGTGGGGGTCGTCGCCGCCGAACTCGCCGCCTTCATCGAGGCGGTGCGGACGCGCCGCGCGCCGGAGGCCGGGCTGCGATCCGGCGCCGTCGCGCCGGCGCGGATCCTGGATGCCGCGCGGCGATCCGCCGCCGAGGGGCGCGTCGTCGCGCTGGAGGAGATCGCCTGATGCGCATCAGCCTGTGCAACGAGGTCGTCCGCGACCTCGATTTCGCCGCGCAATGCGCGCTGGCGGCGGGTCTCGGCTATGATGGTCTGGAGGTCGCGCCCTTCACCCTGGATGCGGAGGCGCCGCACCTCCTGCCGGCCTCGCGCCGCGCGGAACTGCGGCGCGCCGCGGCGGATGGGGGCACGGCCATCACCTCCCTGCACTGGCTGCTGGTCGCGCCCGCGGGGCTGTCGATCACCAGCGCGGACCCTGCGTTGCGCGCGCGGACGCTCGACGTGATGGAACGTCTGGTCGGACTGGCGGCGGATCTCGGGGCGAGCGTGCTGGTGCATGGATCGCCGGGGCAGCGGCGGGTGGAGGCCGATGGCGACGCCGCGCGGGCCGAGGAAGCGATGGCGCGCGCCGGGGCATTCGCCGCGCAGCATGGCGTGACCTATTGCCTGGAACCGCTGGATGCCGGCCAGACCAACTGGTGCACGACGGTCGCCGAGGGTGCGGCGATCGTGAACCGCATCGGCAACCCGGCGCTGCGGACCATGCTCGACACCTGCTCGGCGGGGAATGGGGAAAGCGAGAGCGTCGTCGCGCTGCTCGAACGCTTTGTGCCCAGGGGCGTCGTCGCCCATGTGCATTTCAACGACCGCAACAGGCGCTCGCCGGGGCAGGGGAGCGATCGCTTCGGGCCGGTGCTCGCGGCGCTGCGGCGGACCGGCTATGCCGGCTTCGCGGCGGTGGAACCCTTCGACTACCTTCCCGACGGGCCGACCAGTGCGGCGCGCGCCATCGGCTATCTCCGTGCGCTGGAGGAGACCCTGGCATGACCGCGCCCCGCTTCCGGCTGCTGGAGACCCAGCGTTTCGAATGGCCGTTCAGGCTGCGGATGCCCTTCCGCTTCGGCGTCATCACCGTGACGCACGGACGCCAGGCGGTGATCCGCGCGCGCATCGCGCTGGAGGACGGGTCGGAGCACTGGGGCGTGGCGGCGGAGACGCTCGCCGCGAAATGGTTCGACAAGGACCCGCGCTGGACCGATGCGCAGAACGAGGACCAGCTGCGCCGCGCCCTCGAGATCGCCTGCGCGGCGACGGCGGCGGCGGGCGCCAATACGGCCTTCGGGCACTACGCGGACGCCTATGCTGCCCATGTCGCGGCCTGTGGGGCGGAAGGACTGAACCCGCTGGTCGCGGCCTATGGGCGGGCGTTGCTCGACCGCGCCATGCTGGATGCGCTGCTGAAGGCGAAGGGGCTGTCCTTCGCCGCCGGGATGCGCGCGAATATCGGCGGCATGGCGGCGCATGCGGCGGTGCCGGACCTCGCCGGGCATGATTTCGGGGCGCTGCTGGCCTCGCTGGCGCCGGCCCGGCGGATGCATGCGCGGCATACGGTGGGGCTGGTCGATCCCATCACCGCGGCGGACCAGGCCGAGCGCGTGGATGACGGGTTGCCCGAGACGGTGGAGGAGGTCGTCGCCACCTACCGCCACACCTGGTGGAAGCTCAAGGTCGGCGGCAATGCCGCGGCGGATGTGGACCGGCTGTGCCGCATCGCCTCGGTGCTGGACCGGCTGCATGGCTATCACGTCTCGCTGGACGGCAATGAGCAGTATGAGGATGCGGAGGGCGTGCTCGCGCTGTGGCGCGCCATGCAGGCGGAACCGCGGCTGGCGCGGCTGAATGCCTCGATCGCCTTCATCGAGCAGCCGGTGAAGCGGGCCAGGGCGCTGGAGGGCGCGATGGGCGCGCTGGCGGCCGAGCGCCCGGTGATCGTGGACGAGAGCGACGGGCCGCTCGATGCCTTCGTGCAGGCGAAGGCGCTGGGCTATGCCGGCATTTCGTCCAAGGCCTGCAAGGGGGTGTGGCGGTCGCTGGTCAACCTGGCGCGCTGCCGGGCCTGGAATGCGGGCCTGCGGGAGCCGCGCTACTTCATGAGTGCCGAGGACCTGACGACCCTCGCCGGCGTCTGCGTGCAGCAGGACCTGGCGCTGGTGAGCGCGATGGGCCTGGCTCACGTCGAGCGCAACGGCCATCATTTCGTGGACGGCTTCGCGGGCCGGCCCAAGGCGGAAGCGATCCGCTTCATGGAGGCGCATCCGGACCTCTATGCCGACACGCCGCGCGGCCCGCGCCTGGCGATCCGCGACGGTATGCTGGACCTCGGCTCGGTGGCGGATGCCGCCGGCCTGGGCGCCGCGCTGGAACCCGACGTCACGGCGATGGACCCGATGCCCGCCGCCGCCTGGGCCCCCCGGTGACAGGTATCCGGAGAAGGGAGGGGATTCGGGGGAGGTTCTCCTCCCCCGCTCTTCGGCGTAGAACCCGCCCGTGACCGACCCGGCCCCCTTCTGGCGCATGAAGCCCCTCGACGCGATGACCCGCGCCGAGTGGGAGAGCCTCTGCGACGGCTGTGGCCGCTGCTGCCTGCACAAGCTGCGCGACGAGGACACCGATCGCCTCGTCCACACCAACGTCGCCTGCCGGCTGCTCGATGGCGAGACCTGCCGCTGCAAGGACTACGCGCACCGGCGGAACTGGGTGCCGGACTGCGTGAAGCTGACACCGAAGCGGCTTGGGAAGATCGACTGGCTGCCGCCGACCTGCGCCTATCGCCTGCTGGCCGAGGGGCGTGACCTGCCCTGGTGGCATCCGCTGGTCTCGGGCCGGGCCGAGACGGTGCACGAGGCCGGCGTCTCCGTCCGCGGCCGCACCGTGGCCGAGCGCGATGCCGGCGATTTCGAGGACCACGTCGTGTCCTGGCCGGGCAAATGGCCGGCCGGGGCGCGCACGCCCCCTGTTGTGACGAACCGGAGGAGACCGGGATGAAGGACGCGATCTATGGCGGCGTGAATGCCGCGGTGCTGACGGCGATGGGGCCCGACCTCGCGCCCGACCTCGGCCGCATGGCGGCGCATGCGAAGTGGCTGCTCGCCAATGGCTGCAACGGCCTTGGCGTGCTGGGCACGACGGGGGAGGCGAATTCCTTCGGCCTGCACGAGCGCAGGGCGATCCTGGAGGGGCTGATCGCGCGCGGCATCCCGGCGGCGCGGATGATGCCGGGGACGGGCTGTGCGAGCCTGACGGATTCCGTGGAGCTGACGAAGCATGCCCGCGACGCCGGCTGCCCCGGCGTGCTGATGCTGCCGCCCTTCTACTACAAGGGCCCGAGCGACGACGGGCTGTTCGCCTATTTCTCGGAAGTGGTGAACCGCGTCGGCGGCGGGGTGAAGATCTACCTCTATCACTTCCCGCAGCAGTCGGCGGTGCCGTTCAGCCTCGACCTGATCGGGCGGCTGCTGAAGGCCTTCCCGGGCACGATCAAGGGCGTGAAGGATTCGTCCGGCGATTACGCGAACATGCAGGCGATGGTGCGCGAGTTCGCGAAGGACGGGTTCGAGGTCTATTCGGGCAGCGACGAATTCCTCCAGCAGATCCTGGCCGAGGGCGGCGCCGGCTGCATCACCGCCGCGTCGAACGCGAACAGCCATTGGGGCGGCATCGTCTATGCGAAGCGCACGGGCGCCGAGGCCGATGCCGCGCAGGCGACGCTGACCGCGACGCGCCGGGCCGCGACCTCGGTGCCGCTGATCCCGGGCCTGCGCGAGATCATCGCGCGCAGCACCGGCGATGCCGGCTGGCGCGTGATCCGTCCGCCGCACCTGCCGCTGACGGCCGAGCAGGCCGAGAAGGTCTGGGCCGCCTGGAGCGCGGCGGGGGCCATCCCGCTGCCCGGCATGGTCCCTGCGAAGGCGGCCGAGTGATGAACGAGCCCCTGCGCTGCCGCGAGCCCGCCATCGCCACCGTCCAGGTGGATGACGCCAATGTCCGCGTGACCCGGTGGGATTTCCCGCCGGGCTCGGAGACCGGATGGCACCGGCACGGCATGGCCTATGTCGTCGTGCCCGTGAGCGACGGGAAGATGCTGCTGGAACTGCCCGGCGGGCAGACGATGACGAACGAGCTCAAGGCCGGGGTCGCCTATGCCCGCGCCGCGGGCGTCGAGCACAACGTCATCAATGCCGGCGAGACGCCCTTCGCCTTCGTCGAGACGGAGCTCAAGCACCTCATCGGGTGACCTTCCGGCCGGGCAGCGTGACGAGCGCGAGCCCGGCGAAGACCAGCGACGCGGCCGGGATGGTCAGCCAGCCCGGCCGTTCGCCGAACAGGGCCCAGCCCCAGGCCAGGCCCGTCAGCGTGATCACGTAGCCGGTCTGCGAGGTGACGACGCTGCCGTAGCGGGTGATCGAGCGGAAGTAGATCATGAAGGCGGCGGCCGTGCAGGCGACCTGCAGCGCGGAAACCGGCACCCCGGCGAGCGGCGGCACCCGCACCTGCCCGAGCAGCAGCGCGAGGATCCCCGCCTGCACCGCCCCCGCGGCGAGTGTGCCCGTGGCG
>JAFADX010000134.1 GCA_023424475.1 Pseudomonadota bacterium | reverse complement strand
ACGCAGACCCGGTCGAAGAGCGCGAGCGCCTCGGCGCCCACGGCATCCGCGCCCGGGGCCTCCACCGTCGGCGGCTTGCCGGATTGCGCATGCGCCGGCCCGGGCGGCAGCGCCAGGGCGGCGAGGGCGGCGAGGATCGTGGCGGGGCGCGAAGCTGGCATGGCCGTCCTTCTCCCGGTTCGGCGGCGGCGCGGCGGGCCGGTGGCGGGCGTCTTCCTGGCGGAGCCCCACCGGAAGCCCGCCATGCGGACAGCCGGCAGGGGCCGCGCAGGCAGCGCGATGATAGCAGTTCAGATGCGCCGCGGGCGCGATGCGGCTGTGCGCCGGGACACAGGGCGACGCCGGGACCTCGCCGTCGCGACGCAACGATGCGCGCGGGACCGGGAGTGGCGTCCGCAGCCGGTGCCTGCCTCCCTGGACGCCGGCCGCCGCTTCCCCGAGACTTCCGCGCCAGGGGAAGGAAACGCATGCCGGGCGCGATCGCCAGCAGCATCGAGACGCGCCAGTCCTGGATCATCGCCGCCGCCGCCGTGGTCATGCTCGCGCTCGCGCAGGGCGGGCCGCTGACGGTGGTGATCGGCCTGGTGCCGATCGCCGAGACGCTCGGCAGCGGGCGGTCCCTGCCGTCGAGCGCGACCTCGCTCGCCTATCTCGGCTCGGGCGTGGGCGGGATGATCTGCGGCATGCTCGCCGCGCGGTTCGGACAGCGCCGGGTGGCGATGATGGGCGGCGCCTCGGTCGTCGCCGGGCTGTGGCTCGCGTCGCTCGGGCAGGGCTGGTCGCTGCTGGCGGGGATCGGCCTCGGCGTCGGACTGTTCGGCAACGGGGCGCTCTTCGCGCCGATGGTCGCCTATGTCTCGCTGTGGTTCGACCGGCGGCGCGGCACCGCGCTCGCGCTGGTCTCCTCGGGGCAGTATGTCGCGGGGTTCCTGTGGCCGCCGCTCTTCGAGCGCGCCATCGCCGCCTTCGGCTGGCAGGCGACCATGCGGGCCTATGGCGCCGTGGCGGCGGCGGTCATCGTGGTGCTCGCCGCGACGGTCGTGGCGCCGGCCCCGGCGCCGATGGGCGGGCCGACGCTGCGGATGGCAGGCCGCGAGCGCCGCGTGCTCGGCATGCGGCCCAATGCCGCGCAGGCGCTGCTCGCCGCCTGTTCCTTCCTCTGCTGCATCCCGATGGCGATGCCCGCGGCGCATCTGGTGGCCTTCTGCGGGGATCTCGGCATCGCCGCCCCGCAGGGGGCGGCGATGCTCTCGGTGCTGCTGCTCGCGGCCTTCCTCTCCCGGCAGTTCTGGGGCTGGCTGTCGGACCGGATCGGCGGGCTGTGGACCGTGTTCACGGGGTCCGCGGCGCAGGTGGCGGGGATGCTCGGCTTCGTCGCGACCCAGGACGAGGCAGGGCTGTTCCTTGTCGCCGCCGCCTATGGGCTCGGCTTCGGCGGGATCATCCCGGCCTATGTGCTGACCATCCGCCAGTATTTCCCGGCCGCCGAGGCGGCCTGGCGGATACCGGCGCTGCTTTTCGTCAGTGCCTCGGGCATGGCGGCGGGGGCCTGGCTGGCCGGGGCGATCTACGACCGGGTCGGGTTCTACGCCGCGGCCTGGTGGGCGGGGATCGGGTTCAACCTCGTGCAGCTCGGGCTGGTGGCCTTCCTGCTGCTGCGCCAGCGGCGCGAGGGCCATGCCTGACGGCCGGGCGGCGCCGGCACGGCGAGGCCGCACGGCGGCGCCCCGGCGGCTCCATCCGCCAGGCCGGCCCGCAGGGCGGCGGAGATGCCGCCACCATGGTTCAGCCGGGCACGCGCCCGATCATCGGGAGGCACGGCACGCTGCCGGACGGGCCAGGGACCTGCGGGGCCCGCCGCGTCACGACGGCGACGGAAACGCGGAGCCCGGCGACCGGGCCCGCCAAACCCCGGCGGGCCCGAGCCAGGCATCAGAGCGCGGCGAGCACCGCCTGGCCGCTCGACACCTCGAAGGCACCGGGCGCCTCGATGGCGATGTGCGTCACCTTGCCGTCCTTCGCCACCAGGGCGAAGCGCTGCGCGCGGACGCCGAGGCCGCGGGCCGTCAGGTCGAATTCCAGCCCCATCGCCTTGGTGAAGGCGGCCGAGCCGTCGGCGATCATGACGACCTGGTCGGTGATGCCCTGGTCCTTCGCCCAGGCGCCCATCACGAAGGCATCGTTCACCGCCATGCAGGCGATGGCATCGACACCCTTGGCCTTCAGCGCGCCGGCATTCTCGACGAAGGAGGGCAGGTGCTTGGCCGAGCAGGTCGGCGTGAAGGCGCCGGGAACGCCGAAGAGCACGACGGTGCGGCCCTTGAAGAACTCGCCCGTATCGATCTCCTTGGGGCCCTCGGCCGTGGCCTGCATGACCTTCACGGCCGGAATGGCGTCGCCAGCACTGATCGGCATGTCGTCCTCCTCGTTGCCGCAACGGACATAGCGCGGGGCGTGGGGACTGTCATCCGGCCCTGCCTTGCGGGGTGGCACCACCTGCGCCACCTAGGGGGCATGGCCTCGTCGAAAAACGCCACCTCCGAGCCCTCCGGCGGCTACCTTTCGGGACATCTGCTCATCGCGATGCCCGGCATGAAGGATCCGCGGTTCGACCATTCGGTCGTCTGCCTCTGCGCGCATTCCTCGGAAGGCGCGATGGGGCTGATCGTGAACCGGCCGCTGGGCGGAATGGTCTTCGACGACCTGCTGCGCCAGCTCGAGGTCGAGCCGGTGCCGCCGCAGCGGCGCATCCGCATGCTGACCGGCGGGCCGGTCGAGGGCGGCCGCGGCTTCGTGCTCCACAGCGACGACTGGTCGGTCGACGGGACCCTGCCCGTGATGCCGGGGGTGGCGCTGACGGCGAGCATCGACATCCTGAAGGCGGTCGCCGGCGGCGGCGGGCCGAAGCGGTGCGTGCTCGCCCTCGGCTATGCCGGCTGGGCGCCGGGCCAGCTGGAGGAGGAGATCCAGCACAACGCCTGGCTCAGCGTGCCGGCTGACGAATCGCTGCTGTTCCGCGAGGATACCGACGGCACCTGGCAGGCGGCGCTGGCGAAGCTGCATGTCGACCCGGCCCTGCTCTCGGGTACCGCCGGACGCGCCTGAAGGACAGCACGATGCAGATGAGCGCCATTCCCTTCGACACCACCGACTGGTCGAAGGTCCCACCCACGCGGCACGCCGGCGAGGAAGGCGAGGCGCTGTGGCGCACCCGCCATGTCGGGCCCGAGGGCAACCGGATCCGCGTGCGCATGGTGGAATATTCGCCGGGCTACGTCTCGGACCACTGGTGCCAGAAGGGGCATGTGCTGCTGGTGCTGGAGGGCGAGCTCGAGACGACGCTCGCCGACGGGCGGGTGTTCACCCTGACGCCCGGCATGTCCTACCAGGTCGCGGACGGGGCGGAGCCGCACCGCTCCCGCACGCCCGGGGGCGCGAAGCTCTTCATCGTCGACTGATGCGGGCGGCGCCCGAAGGCTTCACCTTCGCGCCCCTCATGCGCCGGGCGGGCCGCACTCGCGGCGGCGCCCGTTCGGGCGCTCGGCCCTGCGGCCGCAGGCCGGAACCTCATGCGCTTGGTGTGATGCGGGCGGCGCGGCGGGCCGCCGATCAGGGGGCCTGGTCGGGCAGCGCCTGCGCCACCCGCTTCGGGGCGGTCATCCGCCAGGACCGCCGGACGAGCACGGCGACCTCCTCCCAGTCGACGCGCCCCGCCAGCCTGAGGCCGATCCAGCCCTTGTGGCCAACATAGGGCGGGCGGAAGAAGCGGTCGGGCGCGGCGTCCACCAGCATGTCCTGCACCCCGCGCGGCGCCTTGCACCAGAGCGCCGGCGTGCCGTCCTCCGCCATGCGCCACATGCAGAAGATGCGGCCGCGGATGCGCCAGGTGGGTGCCTCCCAGGTCTCCTGTTCCGCCGCCCCGGGCAGGGCGAGGCAGATGGCGCGCAGGCGGGACTGCGCGCGCGGGCTCACCAGCGCAGCGAGCGCACGGCCGCGATCGGGCGCACGCCTTCCTCATGCGCGACGGCGGCAAGGCGGTCGGGGTCGGGGTTGTCGCCATGCGCGTGGGCGGCGAGGCCGGTGAGCGCCCAGAGCGCGTCGAGCCCGGCCGCCTGGGCACCGGCGAGGTCGGTGTGCGGCGTGTCCCCGATTGCGAGCACGCGATGCCGCTGCGGATGGCCGAGCAGTTCCAGCACCGGGTCGTAGACCTCCGGGTCGGGCTTGCCGATCTCCCGCACCGCGCCGCCGAGGCCGAGATAGATGTCGGCCAGCGCGCCGGCGCAGATGAGCTTCTGCCCGGCGACCATCACGGCGCGGTCGGGGTTCACGCAAACCATGGGCAGGTGCGCCGCCGCGCAGGCTTGCAGCACCGGGACGTAGGGGTCGGGGCTTTGCGGGCCGCGTTCGTCGTCGGGGCCGGTATTGAGCAGGAAGGTGGCGTCGCGCGGGTCGGCGACGATCTCCGCGGCGCCGTCCTCGACCACCGAGAGGTCGCGTTCCGGCCCGACATGGATGCAGCGCGCGCCGATCTTCGCGAACCACGGGTCCGCGCGGCGCTTGAGGTGGCGCCAGGAAATCTCGCCCGAGGAGATGATGCCGTCATAGAGCGCGCGGTCGAGTTCCATGCGGTCGAGCAGCTTCTGCACCATCCAGGACCGGCGCGGCGCGTTGGTGAGGAAGACCACGCCCTTGCCGCGGGCCTTCAGTTCCGCAAGCGCCTGCGGCACGCCCGGATAGGGCTTCCGCCCGTCATGCACCACGCCCCAGAGGTCGAGGACGAAGCCGTCGTAGCGATCGGCGATGGCGGCGATGCCGTCGAGGATTTCCATCACGCATCCCTGCCGACGGCGTCGGCGACCGAAGTGAAGCCGTCGCGCTTCAGCAGCGCGGCTAGGCCGTCGGCCAGGCGCCGCGGCAGCACGGGCCCGGCATAGGCGAAGCCGGTGTAAAGCTGGACCAGCGAGGCGCCGGCGCGGATCTTCGCGTAGGCGCCTTCCGGCGTCGCGATGCCGCCGGCGCCGATCAGCGCGAGGCGTCCGCGCGCGAGGCGGTAGGCCTGGCGCAGCACGTCGGTCGAGCGGGTGAAGAGCGGCGCGCCGGAAAGGCCGCCCGCCTGCGTCTGCTGCCGCGACTTCAGCGACGCCGGCCGCGCGATGGTGGTGTTGGAGACGATCAGCCCCGCCACGCCGCGCACCGCGCAGACCTCGACGATCGGGCCGAGCGCGTCCGGAGCGAGGTCCGGCGCGATCTTGACCAGCAGCGGCGGCTTCCGCGGCAGCGTCGCG
Organism: Pseudomonadota bacterium; assembly: GCA_023424475.1. Classification (GTDB taxonomy): domain Bacteria; phylum Pseudomonadota; class Alphaproteobacteria; order Acetobacterales; family Acetobacteraceae; genus Neoroseomonas. Next base: position 2,216 of record JAFADX010000134.1, on the reverse strand, counting down.
CGCTTCGCCGCGATGGCGTCGAGGATGGCGGCGAGCCGTTCCTCCCCCTGCAGGTCCCGCAGGCCCGGCGTATTGGGGGAGGAGACGTTCATCGTCACGTAATCGGCAAAGGGCGCGACGGCGGCATAGAGCGCCGGATAGTCGCGCTCGGGGTCGGCGCCGTCCTTGTTGATGCCGACATTGGCGCCGAACACGGCGGGCAGCGGCCGCGGCAGGCGGCGGATCCGCGCCAGGTAGCCCTCGAGGCCGCCATTGTTGAAGCCCATGCGGTTGATGACCGCCGCATCCTCCTCCAGCCGGAACAGGCGCGGGCGCGGGTTGCCGGGCTGCGGGCGGGGGGTGACGGTGCCGGCCTCGACGAAGCCGAAGCCGAGGCGCATCAGCGGCACCACCGCCACCGCATCCTTGTCGAAGCCGGCGGCGAGGCCGACCGGGTTGCGGAAGCGCAGGCCGAAGGCCTCGGTGGCCAGCACGGGGTCGTCGGTGCCGGCATCGCGGCCGGCGAGGCCGGCGGCGAGCGCCTTGAGCGCGATGCCGTGCGCGGTCTCGGCATCGAGGCCGCGCATCAGCGGCATCAGGGCGGAAGCGAAAGCGGGGGTCATGGCGGCGCCCTTGTGCCCCGGTCCGCGCCATCACGGAAGCCCGGTTGACGCCCCGCGCCCCTCCCGGCGAGAAGCCTGCCGACACACGGCGAAACGGAAACAGGGTGCGGGGCCCGCTCTACATCGTCGCGGCCATGGGGCTCTTCGCGCTCCTGGACGCGAATTCCAAGCTGCTGTCCGGCACCTATCCGGTGGAGCAGGTGGTGGCGATCCGCTACGCGGCGCTGCTGCTGGCGCTGTTCGCCGCGCGCGCCGCGGTGCCCGGGACCGGGGGACGGCTCGATACCGCCCATCCCTTCCTGCACCTGATGCGCGCCGCCTTCATGGTCGGCTCGGGGGTCGGGTTCTTCCAGGCGCTGCGGACGATCCCGCTCGCCGAGGGCTACCTGGTCTATTTCACCGCGCCCTTCATGACGCTGGGGCTGGCCGCGCTGGTGCTGCACGAACGCACCGGGCCGGCAGTCTGGGGCTGGTCGCTGCTGGGCTTTTCGGGCGTCGCCCTCGCCATGGCGCCGGGGCTTTCGGCCGAGGGGCCCTGGGGGGCCTATCTCTGGGCCTTCTTCGCGACGGTCTGCTACGCTGCCGTGCTGACCATCAACCGCCTGCTGAAGCACGAGACCGGGGCGGCGGCGCTGATCCTGTGGTCGTCCCTGCCGGGGCTGCTCGCTCTCGCGCCCTTCGCGGCGATGGGGTGGGTGCGGCCGGGCGTTTTCGATCTGCTGGCGCTGTCGGTGAACGGGCTGCTGGCGGGCAGCGCGACGGTCTGCCTCGCCATCGCCTTCCGCCATGATTCGGCGGCGCGGCTGGCGCCGCTCGAATTCAGCGCGCTGGTCTTCGCGGTCGGGCTGGACCTGCTGATCTGGCGCGTGCCGCCGAGCGGCTGGACGCTGGGCGGCGCGGTCATCGTCGTCTTCGCGCTGGCGATGAGCCAGCGCGCGGCGGGCCGGATTCAGGCGAAGCCTTCGGGAAACACGTGACGCCCCGCCGCGTCGAGCGGCAGCGCCACCACGCGCCGCACGGCGGAGAGCGGCAGCGGCGCGTAAAGATGCGGGAACAGCCCCGGCCGCTTGCCGCCCGAGGCCGGTTCCCATTTCAGCGCATCGCCGAGGGGCGCCGCATCGGCCTCCACCAGCAGCAGGTCGGCCACGCCCGCGCGGTGCTTCGCGGCGCTCGCGCGCACCTGCGACGCGGTGGAGAAATGCAGGAAGCCGTCCCGCGCGTCGTCCGTGCTGCCGGCATAGGCGCCGGCGGCCTCGGCGGCTCGCCAGTCGGCGTCCCGCACCAGGGTGTAGATGAAGGGTTCCATCCGCGCCGTGTAGCGCGGCGGGGCGGTCAGGTCAGGTCCTCGGCGCGGTAGAAGCAGAGGCCGCCGATCTCCGCCGCCGCCGGCCGGCCGAGCGCCCATCCGGGCAGCGCGGCGGCATCGTGGAAATGCGTGGCACCGCCGGTCGGGTCGGGCAGCGCGCCCGCCATGGCCCGCGCGGCGACGCGCCGGCAGATGGCGAGCGCGGCGTCGCCCGGCGGGATCCCGCGCAGCGCGGCGTGGCGCGGATGGTTCCGGTTCCAGCACGGGAACTGGAAAGGCGCGCGGCAGACCGCGGCAACCCCCTGCCC
>JAFADX010000349.1 GCA_023424475.1 Pseudomonadota bacterium | reverse complement strand
CTCCCCGCCGACGAAGTGCCGCCGGAGGCCGGTGATGGCCCGCTGGTGGCGATCGCCGCCTTCACCGGGCGGCGGCATGCCTACCGGCTGGATCTTGCCGAGGGCTCGGTCGAGGCGGCGCTGCTCGCCGGCCGGCTCCGCAGCGTGGCGGCCGAGCGCCCCGTCGCCCGCCTCATCCTGTCGGGGCCGCTGCCCGCGGTCGCCGCGGCCGCCCAGGGCATCGCCGCTGCGCTGCCGCTGCTTCCGCCGCTCTCCTCCCTGCCCGAGGAGGGCCGCGCGCTGGCGGCCGGGATCGAGCCGCGGCCCCATCGCCTCGGCCCGCCCGACACCTCCGAAGCCTCCACCGCCGAGGATGCCTTCCTGCGCGCGGGCGGCCACCTGCTCGAGGTCATCGGCCAGCAATCGGCCCGCATCCGCCACGGCGGCGGACCGGAGGCGGTGCATCAGACGCGGGTGGCGCTGCGGCGGCTGCGTTCGCTGCTGCGCGTCTTCCGCGGCGCGACCGACGGGCCGCCGCTGCGCGCCCTCGACGCGCGCTTCAAGGACGTCCTGTCCGTCCTCGGCCCGGCGCGGGACTGGGACGTCTTCCTGGGCGGCACCGGGCGCGAGGTCGCCGAGGCCTTCGCCAGGGAGAAGCGGATCGAATCCCTGATCCGTGCCGCCGAGGCGCGCCGCCGCGCCGCCTACGACGCGGTGCTCGCGATGACCCATGGCCCCGCCTGGCGGCTGCTGATGATCGACGCGGTGACGACGCTGCTCGCCCGCCCCTGGCGCGGCATGGGCGGCGAGGAGGCGGGGCAACTGCTCGACGCCCCGGTCGCGGCCTTCGGCCGCACCATCCTCGATCGCCGATGGGGCCACCTGCGCCGGGCAGGCCAGGATTTCAAGGACCTCACGGCGGAGGCGCTGCACGAGCTGCGCCTCGACGGCAAGCGGCTGCGCTACGCGGCGGAGGTCTTCGCGCCGGTCTTCGGCGCCAGGGCCGGAAAGCGGTTCCTGCGCCGCGTGGCCGCCCTGCAGGATGGCCTCGGCATCGCCAACGACGCCGCGGTGGCGAGCGGGCTCGCCCGCAGCCTCGCCTCGCCGGGGCAGGCCGGGCGCCTCTGGGCCGTCGGCGTGGTCGAGGGATGGTGCGCGGCCCGCACCGCCGGGCACCGTGGCGATGCGCTGGGGGCCTGGGAGCGCCTCGGCGGCAAGGATCGTTTCTGGACAGGCGACTAGAGCCGGTTCTTCGCATCGCGGACAGATCGCCGCGCACAATTTGTCGACCCGGGGTGCAACGGCGGGTTGCAGCCGCCGGGCTGCCGCGATAGCCATCGGGGCGTGCTTGAACGACGGCGCATCTTCACGGGCCGCAGGGCGCGTCCACGCGTGGGTCGCGCGGCCATCATCCTCACGGCAGCCATCGCGCTGCCGCTGATCGCGGCCGTTGGCCTGCCGTCGAGCCTGTTCGGCTCCGCGCCGACCAGCCGGGAATGGCACGCCGAAGCCAATGCGATCCGCATCGTCGATGGCGAGACGATCGGGCTCGGCGACCGCGTGGTGCGCCTGGCCGGCATCGCCGCGCCGTCGCGCGGCGAGGATTGCCGCCGCGGCTCGGGCGAGGTCTTCGACTGCGGAGCCGCATCCACGGCCGCGCTGATGCGGCTGGTTTCCGGGCGCAACCTCTCCTGCCGCATCGTCGGCCAGGACGGCTTCGGCCGCGGGCTGGGGCAATGCGAGGCCGCGGGCGCGGACGTCAATCGCGCCCTGGTGCGCGGCGGCTTCGCCGTCTCGACCACCAGCGCGCTGCGCTCCGAGGAGGACGCCGCACGCCGCTCCGCGCAGGGCCTGTGGGCGAACGCCGCCGGCGCGCCCGACACCTGGCGCCAGCGGGACTGACGCCGGCCCGGTGCCCCGGGGTGACCGCGGGGCCACGCACCGACCTCGCCGGATGACCCCCGCTTCATCCGCATCGGCAGAGGTTTGCCAAGCTCCGCCAACGACCACTATCTTGCACCGCATCAAACAGGCGGGCGCCCCGGTTCGCGCCCCCGCCCGAAGGATCTGAGGAACTCCCCGCATGAGCAGCAAGTCCACCGGCTCCATCACGGTCACGATGGAGGGCTCCAACAAGAGCGCGACATTGCCGCTGCTCGGCGGGACGCTCGGCCCGCAGGTCGCCGACATCCGCAAGCTCTACGGCGAGCTCGGCATCTTCACCTACGACCCGGGCTACGGTGCGACCGCCTCCTGCGAGAGCACCATCACCTACATCGACGGCGACGAGGGCGTGCTGCTCTATCGCGGCTATCCCATCGAGCAGCTGGCGGAGAAGTCCTCCTTCCTCGAGATCGCGTACCTGCTGCTGAACGGCGAACTGCCGACGACCGCGCAATACGCGGAGTTCGACAAGGGCGTCACGCGCCACACCATGCTGCACGAGCAGCTGCGCCGCTTCTTCGACGGCTTCCGCCGCGACGCGCACCCGATGGCGGTGATGTGCGGCGTGGTCGGCGCGATGGCCGCCTTCTACCACGACAACCTCGACATCAACGACCCGGAGCAGCGCCGCATCGCGGCCTTCCGCCTGATCGCCAAGGTGCCGACCATCGCCGCCTGGGCCTACAAGTACTCGATCGGCCAGCCCTTCCTCTATCCGCGCAACGACCTCGGCTACGCGGAGAACTTCCTCTACATGCTGAACGGCGTGCCGGCCGAGCCGTACGTCAACAACCCGATCCTCTCCCGCGCCATGGATCGCATCCTGATCCTGCATGCGGACCACGAGCAGAACGCCTCGACCTCCACGGTGCGCCTGGCGGGCTCGACGGGCGCCAATCCCTTCGCCTGCATCGCCGCCGGCATCGCGGCCCTGTGGGGCCCGGCGCATGGCGGCGCGAACGAGGCGGTGCTGAAGATGCTGGCCGAGATCGGCAGGCCCGAGAACATCCCCGCCTTCATCCGCGAGGTGAAGGACAAGAACTCCCACACCAAGCTCATGGGCTTCGGCCACCGGGTCTACAAGAACTTCGACCCGCGCGCGAAGATCATGAAGGAGACCTGCCACGAGGTGCTGGCGGAGCTCGGCATCAAGGACGAGCCGCTGCTCGACATGGCGATGGAGATGGAGCGGATCGCGCTGTCCGACGACTACTTCGTCTCGCGCAAGCTCTACCCGAACGTGGACTTCTATTCGGGCATCATCCTCAAGGCGATGGGCATCCCGACCTCGATGTTCACCGTGCTCTTCGCCGTCGCCCGCACGGTCGGCTGGGTGAGCCAGTGGAAGGAACTCATCGAGGATCCGTCCCAGCGCATCGGCCGCCCGCGGCAGATCTACACCGGTTCGGGGCCCCGCGACTTCGTGCCGATGGACAAGCGGGGCTGATGCAGCACCGGAGCGGCCCTTGTAGCCTGCGCGCTTGGTATTGGCGTCCAGAGGCCTTTCGGCCTCTGGTGGGGTGAGCGCGAGAGGGGCAATGCCCCTCTCGCAGCGCCGTCATCCCCGCTTGTGGCAGGCCACCCAATGGCCGGGCTTCGCCTCGCGGAACTCCGGCGAGGCCGTGTCGCACAGCCCCTTCTCCGCGATCGGGCAGCGCGTGTGGAAGCGGCAGCCGCCCGGCGGGTTCAGCGGGCTGGGAATGTCCCCCTGGAGCCGGATCCGCTCACGCCTGATCGTCGGGTCCGGGATCGGCACCGCCGAGAGCAGCGCCTCGGTATAGGGGTGCAGCGGGTCGGCATAGAGGTCGCGCGAGGGCGCGATCTCCACGATGCGGCCGAGATACATCACCGCCACGCGGTCGCTGATGTGCTCCACGACCGACAGGTCATGCGCGATGAAGAGGTAGGAGAGTCCGAACTTCTCCTGCAGGTCCTCGAGCAGGTTGATCACCTGCGCCTGGATCGACACATCGAGCGCGGAGACCGGCTCGTCGCAGATGATGAGCTTCGGCGAGACCGCCAGCGCCCGCGCGATGCCGATGCGCTGGCGCTGGCCGCCCGAGAATTCGTGCGGGAAGCGCGCCATGTGCTCCGGCCGCAGGCCGACGGTGGTCAGCAGGTCGGCGACCTTCTCCTCCCGCTCGCGGCGGTTCTTCGCGAGGCCGTGGATCTCCAGCGCCTCCCCGATGATCGCCGCGACGGTCATGCGCGGGTTCAGGGAGGCGAAGGGATCCTGGAAGATGATCTGCATGTCGCGACGGATCGCCGCGAGGTCCCTGCCGTTGAGCGCGCGGACGTCGCGCCCCTCGAAGACCACCTCGCCCGAGGTCGGCTCGATGAGGCGGAGGATGCAGCGCCCCGTCGTGGACTTTCCGCAGCCCGATTCGCCCACCAGGCCCAGGGTCTCGCTCGCGCCGAGGTCGAAGCCCACGCCGTCCACGGCGTGCACGTTGTCCACCACGCGGCGCAGGATGCCGCCGCGCACGGGAAACTGCTTGACCAGGTTGCGGACGGTGAGGAGCGGCGTCTGCATCGGCTGTTCCTTCGCGGCGATCACAGGATGCAGGCCACCTTGTGGCCGGGCGCGGCCTCGCGCAGCGGCGGCTCGGCTGCCAGGCATGCATCGGTCGCGAAGCGGCAGCGCGCGGCGAAGCGGCAGCCGGGCGGCGGATGCAGCAGGTTCGGCACCGTGCCGGGGATCGCCTCCAGCCGCTGCTTGTGCTCGGCCGCGAGATCGAGGCGCGGGATCGAGCGGATCAGCCCCTGCGTATAGGGATGGCGCGGATTGCCGAAGAGTTCGCGCACCGGCGCTTCCTCGACCACCTTGCCGGCGTACATGACGACGACGCGCTGCGCGACCTCCGCGACGACGCCCATGGCATGGGTGATGAGCATCACCGCCATGCCGAGGCGGTCCTTCATCTCGGCCAGCAGGTCGAGGATCTGCGCCTGGATGGTGACGTCGAGCGCGGTGGTCGGCTCGTCGGCGATGAGCAGCTTCGGATTGCAGGACAGCGCCATCGCGATCATCACGCGCTGGCGCATGCCGCCCGAGAACTGGTGCGGGTAGTCGCCCGCGCGGCGGGAGGCGTTGGGGATGTTGACGAGGTTCAGCATCTCCTTCGCGCGGTCCATCGCCGCGCGCTTGCCGAGACCCTCCTGCTGGCGCACCACCTCCGCGATCTGCTCGCCCACGGTATAGACCGGGTTGAGCGACGTCATCGGCTCCTGGAAGACGATCGCGATCTCCTTGGCGCGGATCGGGCGCATGGCGTTGCCCGCGAGGGGCACGAGGTCCCTGCCCTGCCAGAGGATCCGCCCGCCGGCGATCCGGCCCGGCGGCATGGCGATGAGCTTCAGCACGGTCATCGCCGTGACGGTCTTGCCGCAGCCGGATTCGCCGACGACGCAGACCGTCTCGCCGCGCCCGACATCGATCGAGACGCCGTCCACGGCGCGCACCATGCCGTCGTCGGTCGCGAAGTGGACGCGCAGATCCTGGATCGAGAGCAGCGGCTCCGCCGCGCCCGCGCTCACGAGGAGATGATCCGGCGGGGATCGAGCGCATCGCGCAGCCCGTCGCCGATGTAGTTGATCGACAGCACCGTCAGGAAGATTGCCACACCGGGAAAGAGCGCCCAGTGCGGCGCGAAATCGAGGTTGTCCTTGGCATCGAACAGCAGCCGCCCCCAGGTCGGGACGTCCGGCGGAAAGCCGAGGCCAAGGAAGGACAGTGTCGATTCCGCGAGGATCGCCGCCGCCACGTCGATGCTCGCCGCCACGATCACCGGGCCCAGCGCATTCGGCAGGATGTGGCGCACGACGAGCCGCCCCTGCGAGGCACCGAGGGCGCGCGCCGCCTCGACGAATTCCTTCTCCCGCAGGGAGAGGAACTGCGCGCGGACCAGCCGCGCCGCCGGCATCCAGCGGAAGCCGCCGATCACGGCGACGACCAGGATGAAGACGCCCAGTTCGAGGCCGACCAGTCCCGTCAGCGTGTCGCGGAACAGGTAGATGATCAGCAGCAGCAGCGGGAGCTGCGGCAGGGAGAGGAAGAGGTCGGTCAGCCACATCAGCGCCGCATCGACCTTGCCGCCCGCCATGCCGGCGACCGCGCCGACCACCACGCCGACGACGATCGCCACCGCCATCGCCGCGAAGCCGACGGCGATGGAGATGCGCCCGCCGTAGAGGATGCGCGCCAGCAGGTCCTGGCCGAGGTCGTCGGTCCCGAGCGGATGCGCCAGGGACGGCCCCTGGAGCTGCGCGGTGAAGTCGATCTCGTCGATCGGCACGGTCCAGACCAGCGGGCCGATCACGACGGCAAGGATCAGCAGCAGCAGCACCGCCGCGCTGACCACGGCGAGCCTGTGCTTGCGGAAGCGCCGCCAAGCCTCCCGCCAGGGCCCGATCTGCGGGCGCCGCTCGGCGGCGGGGCTAGCGGAAGCTGATGCGAGGGTCGAGCCAGCCATAAAGCACATCCGCCAGCAGGTTGAAGAGGATGACGAGGCCCGCGAATACGAAGGTCACTGCCATGATGACGGGCGTGTCGTTGGCCAGGATGGCGGTGATCAGCAACGAGCCGATACCCGGCACGCGGAAGATCTGCTCGGTCACGATCGCGCCGCCGAACACTGCGGGCATCTGCAGCGCAACCAGCGTCACCACCGGGATCATCGCGTTGCGCACGATGTGACGCATGGTGATCCGCGCTTCCGAAAGGCCCTTCGAGCGCGCGGTGGTCACGTAGTCGAGCCGCACCACGTCGAGCACGGCCGAACGCACGAAGCGCGTCCAGGCGGCCCCCTGGAAGAGGCCGAGCACCAGGATCGGCATGATCGACTGCCTGATCATCTCCCACCACCAGGCCAGGCCGGTCGCCTCGATGTTGGTGCGGAACACGAAGGGCAGCCAGTCGAGGTGGATCGAGAAGAACATGATGAGCAGCAGGCCGGTGAAGAAGGTCGGCAGGGAGAAGCCGACGAAGGCCAGCGTGTTGGCGATCTGGTCGAAGACCGAATAGGGCCGCGTCGCGGCATAGACGCCGACCGGCAGCGCGATCGCGAGGGCCAGGACCTGCGAGGCGCCGATCACGGCGACCGTGGTCGGCAGCCGCTGGAGGATGAGTTGGTCGACCGGGATGCGGCTGACGAAGGAGTAACCCCACTCCCCGCGGAACATCGCCGTCAGCCAGGAGATGTAGCGCAGGTAGACGGGGTCATCGAGGCCGAGGCTCGCGCGCAGGTGGGCGCGCACGTCCGGCGGCACGGCGGGATTGGTCGCCAGCTCCTCGAACGGGTCGCCCGGGGCCAGGGCGAGCACCGTGAAGAGGATGACGCTGATCCCGAGCAGGCTCGGGATCGCGATCATCAGCCGGCGGGCGAGATACTGGATCACGCGCGGGAACGATCAGGTCTCGCGGTACCAGTCCGACAGCAGCCACATGGTGAGGTCCCACGCGCTCAGCACCGGGCGCAGGCTGTTGAGGCTGGAGCTCACGGTCGGGCGCTTCACCAGCGGGATGATGTGGTGGCTGGAGACGATGAGGTCGTTCATGCGGATGAACAGCGCCGCGCGCTTGACCGGGTCGAGCTCGCCCTGCGCCTCGCGGAAGATGCGGTCGTATTCCTCGTTGCGCCAGCGGACGATGTTGCGCCCCTGCCAGTTGTTCGCCTTCTGCGAGACTTCCCACGACACGTACTGGTTCATGAACCGCTCGGGGTCCGCCTGCGGCATCGTCGTCGTGTACATCTGCATGTCGGCGTAGAGCTTCGTGTAGGTGTCGGGGTTGGCGACGTCCGACGAGAAGAACACCGATGCGGTGACCGACTTGAGCTCGAGCTCGATGCCCGCGCGCTGCGCCGCCTGCTTGTAGATCGCCTGCGTGCGCTGGCGCGGCGCGTTGACCGAGGTCTGGTAGACGAACTTCAGCCGCACGCCGTCCTTGGCGCGGATCCCGTCGCTGCCGCGGTTCCAGCCGGCGCGGTCGAGGATCTGGTTCGCCTTCTCGATGCTGAATTCCCACCTCATGTTGGGGGAGCGGAAGCGCGGCGGGTTGTTGAGGAAGTTCGCCGTCGCCGGGCCGCCGCGGCCGTAGATGAAGCGTTCGAGCGCGCCGCGGTCGATCAGCAGCGCCATGGCCTCGCGCACCGCGGGGTCGCGGAAGGCGGGATGCTCGGTCTTGATCGAGGACCGCTCGCCGTCGACCTCCCGGTTCGGGTCGGTGGTGTTGAGCTGCACGAACTCGATCGAGCCGCCCTCGACCACGTTCACGCGGCCCTTGCCCGCCGCCTCGAGGCGCTTGAGGATCTGGTCCTCGACCTGCATGTTCCAGGCATAGTCGAAGTCGCCGGTCTGCAGCACGGCGCGCGCGGCCGAAACCGCATCGCCGCCGCCCTTGATCTCGAGCGTGTCGAAATAGGGCCGGTTGTCGAGGTGGTAGTTCGGGTTCAGCTCGCCGCGCAGGTTGTCGCCCGGCGCGAAGGAGACGAACTTGTACGGGCCGGTGCCGACGGGACGCAGGTTCGTCGGCGCGTCGCGCGAATTGGACCCGGCATAGTCCTTGAAGAGGTGCTTCGGGATGATCATGCCCGAGACGGCGACGAAGGCGTCCGCCCAGAACGGCGTCGGCTGATTGAACTCGACACGCACGGTGTGGTCGTCGACCTTGACGACGTTGACGTCGCGGTAGGAGCCGGAGGTGACCGTCGCGACCTGCGGATTCTTGGCGTATTCCCAGTTGAAGACGACGTCGTCGGCCGAGAAGTCCTGCCCGTCGTGCCACTTCACGCCGCGCTTCAGCTTCCAGGTGACGGAGCGGCCGTCCGCCGCCAGGCCGCCGTTCTCGCGCGAGGGGATCTCGGCCGCGAGGATCGGGTGCAGCGTGCCGTCCGCCGCCCAGCCGGCCAGCGGCTCATAGAAGACGCGGCTCGCGTCCTGGTTCGTCGTGCCCGAAGCGAAATGCGGGTTCAGCAGGGTCGAGGCCTGCCAGTAGAGCACCTTCAGCTGCCCGCCGCCGCCGCGGCGCGTCGGCTTGTAGGCCGGCACCGACTGCGCGGCCGCCGGCGCGGCGCCGGTGATGGCCAGGAGCTGCGTCGCCATCGGTGCGGTGAAGCCCACCGCGGCCATCCGCTTCACGAAGCCGCGCCGCGAAAGCCGCCCATCCTTCACACGCGCGAGAAGGCGTCGGAGATCGTCCTCGGTCATTCCAGTTCTCCCAGTCGGCGCCTGCTGGCGCTCTACCCATGGCCTGACACCAAAATGCAGCGGGACCGCGCGAAGCGCCAGGGGCTTCTGACGGTTCCGTCATCGTCCGGCCTGGACAGGCTCTCGGCCTGGCCTCTGAATGCCGGATCGGGAGCAGGACGATCCATGACCGCATATTCGCCACGCGCCTTCCGCGCCCTCACCTTCCACGATGCCGCACGCGCCTTCGCCGGCGGCGCCGATACCCCGCGCGCCTATCTCGAGCGGTGCCTCGAGACGGCCGCGGCGCGCGAACCCGTGGTCCGCGCCTGGGTCGTGCGCAACGAGGCCGCGGCCCGGGAGGCCGCCGACGCCAGCACCGGACGATGGAAGGCGGGCCGGCCGCTCTCGCCCATCGACGGCATGCCCATCGGCATCAAGGACCTGCTCGAAACCCGCGACATGCCGACGCAGATGGGCTGCAGGGCCTATCGCGGGAACTTCCCGAAGCGCGACAACGCCGCGGTCTGGGCGCTGCGCGAGGCCGGCGCGGTGGTCCTCGGCAAGACGGTGACGACCGAGCTCGGCGGCGCGCATCCGGGGCCGACGACGAACCCCTTCGACCCGCGGCACACGCCGGGCGGCTCCTCCTCCGGCTCGGCGGCGGCAGTCGCGGCGCGCATGGTGCCCGCGGCGATCGGCTCGCAGGTCGGCGGCTCCATCATCCGCCCCGCCTCCTATTGCGGGAACTTCGCGCTGAAGCCGACCCAGGGCGGCATCAACCGCGGCGAGCGCCAGGCGACCTCGATGAGCACGCATGGCGTCCACGCCGGCTCGATCGAGGACATGTGGCAGGTGGCGATCGAGATCGCCGGCCGCGCCGGCGGCGACCCCGGCCGGCCCGGCCTGTTCGGGCCGCCGGCCCCGCCGGCCGCGCGCCGCCCCGCGGTGATCGGCGTCATGCGCACGGAAGGCTGGGCGGCGCTCGACGAGGCGAGCAGGGCGGCCTTCGCCCTCGTGGTCGCGCGCCTGCGCGCGGCGGGGGTCACGGTGCTGGAACAGGGGGACCACCCGCTGCTCGACAGCTTCGAGGCATCGCTGGCGGGCGTGCAGGCGATGACCAGCGCGATCACCGGCTGGGAGAACCACTGGCTGTTCCGCAACCTCGTCGCCCAGGACCGCGACGCCATCAGCGCCCGCAGCAAGGCGGTCCTCGCGATGGCCGAGAAGATGTCGCCCGAGGACTACCGCCTGCGCCTGCTGCAGCGCGAGGACCTGCGCGCGCGCCATGCCGCCATCGCCCCGGTCGTCGAGGCGCTGATCGCGCCGGCATCGCCCGGCCCGGCCCCGGCCTGGGCGGGCGACGTGCCCGGCAAGCCGCTCGTCGCGCGGCCGACCGGCGATGCGATGTTCAACACGCCGAGCTCGGCGCTCGGCGCGCCCGCCGTCACCGTGCCGCTCTGCGCCGTCGGCGGCCTGCCCATGGGCATCCAGGTCATGGCGCAGCCCCATATGGACGCGCAGGCCACCGCCATCGCACGCTGGATGTCCGAGACGCTGGAGCCGGCTCTCGCGTGATCGCATCGCCGGCGGGATGGGAAGGCCATGGGAACGCTGCTGCGGATCGCCGTCGTCGTCGTCCTCGCCGCCATCGGGGGCGAGTTCCTCTCGCCGCCGCTGTCCTGCTGGATCGTGAAGTTCACCTCGCCCGGCGAGGGCGGCGTGGGCGCCGGGGCGATGACGGTGATGCAGCCCGGCGGCGGCGTCGGCGCGGCGATCCTCAGCCTCGCCGAAACGCCCGCCCTCACCTCCGGCGAGGCCTGCCGCGCGCGGATCCTGGGCGGCCTCGGCCTGCGCTGACCCGCGGAACCAACCCCTCCGGACCGAAAGCATGTATGCCGCACCACCTTCCGTCACCGCCGATGTCCACACCGAGATCCCCGAGGCGCTGCGCATCCGCGGCCGTGCGAGCGAATGGCTCTACGGCCGCGGCGGGCCGACGCCGCATTCCTTCCTCGAAGGCCCCTCCTTCGACCGTGCCGGCAACCTCTGGCTGACCGACATCGTCTTCGGCCGCGTCTTCCGCGTCTCGCCGGCGGGCGAATGGACGGTCGTCGCCGACTACGACGGCGAGCCGAACGGCCTCGCCTTCCACCGCGACGGCTGGATCGCCATCACCGACGCGAAGCGCGGCCTCATGCGCCTCGACCCCGCGACCGGCGAGGTCGGGCCGCTGCTGCCGCGCGCGCGGCGCGAGGGCTTCCGCGGGGTCAACGACTGCACCTTCGCGATGAACGGCGACCTCTACTTCACCGACCAGGGGCAGACCGGGCTGCATGATCCCGCAGGCCGCGTCTACCGCCTGCGCTCCGGGGCGCCGCAGGCCGATGCGCTCGTCTCCAACGTGCCGAGCCCGAACGGCCTGGTGCTGACGGCCGACGCGCACACGCTCTATGTCGCGGCGACGCGCGACAACGCGATCTGGCGCGTGCCGGTCACCGAGGATGGCGGCGTGATCCGCGTCGGCCGCTTCATCGCCATGTCGGGCGGCCTCGCCGGTCCGGACGGCATGGCGATGGACGTGGACGGCAACATCGCCGTCGCGCATGCGGGGATGGGCACGGCCTGGATCTTCTCGCGCCTCGGCGAGCCGCTCCTGCGCATCCGTTCCCCGCGCGGCCTCGGCACGACGAATCTCTGCTTCGGCGGGCCGGAGAACCGCGACCTCTTCATCACCGAGAGCGAGACCGGCACGGTGCTGCGCACGCGCTGGGAAAGACCGGGCGCGCCGCTCTTCGCGCATGCCTGACGGGCCGCGCCGGCATCCCGGGCACCCGAATGGCGGGCGGCGAAGCCTTCGCGCCCCCGGCGTCAGACCCCGGCCCGGGCCTGCAGCGAGGCCAGTTCCTCAAGGAAACGCCGCGCCGCGACGTCGGGCTGCCATGGCCGCCAGGATGCCTCGCCGTAGCGCACCGCGAGCGGGTCCTTCGTGAAGACCGCCGCGCGGATGCCGAGCGTCTCGCGCACCTCTGCCGCGGTCCAGCCGACGACGTGCACCGCCTCGGCCGCCGCGGCCGCGACATCGACCGCCTTGTGCGCGCGCTTCTCGTCGGCCGTCCAGGACGGCAGCCGGTAGCGCGTGGCGATCGCCGCCCAGAGCCGCGCCTGGAGTTCCGCGAAGGCCTCCCCGAGAAAGGGCTTCAGCGGCGAGATGCAGTCGAAGTTGATCAGCCCCTCGTCGGCGTCGTGCAGCAGCTCGCGCAGTTCCTGCACGGGCGTCAGCCGGTGGCGCGTGCGCGCCCGGCGCAGCGCCAGGACCGTCAGCGAATGCTGCGCGACCGAGAGCGGCTCCGGCCAGGCCGAATGCCCGCCCCAGCGGAAGGTGCGCGCGAGCCCCGTCGCGAGGTCGGCATCGGTCCAGTCGAAGGGGGTGGGCGCAAGGAGGTCGAGGCGGCGGCCCGACGGCAGGCGCACCCAGGCACGGTCCGCCATCAGGCGGCACGGGGGCGGCGAAGCCGTCCCCCCTCCCTCGTCCGTTCCATCGCGCGCATCAGTATTCCGCGAAGACGCGCCCGAGATCCGTGACCCCGTGCGCGATCGCCAGCGCAAGCAGGATGCGCGCCTTCTGCGGCGTGAGGTTGTCGCCCGTCACGAAGCCGAGCCGGGCGTTCTTCGTCGTCCATCCCACGCGCCCCGATCCCGCGCGGCTCGACAGCACGACGGCCACGCCCTGTTTCACCGCCTCGGCCATGGCGGCGGACATGGCGGGCGTCACGAATCCCGGCGCGAAGCCGGCGGTGACGATGCCCTTCGCGCCGGCGGCCACGAAGGCTTCGATCGCCGCGCCATCCGCGCCGGCATAGGCATAGGCGATGTCCACCCGCGGCAGGGCGTCCATGCCGCGCACGTCGAATTCGGTGTCGGGCGCGGTGCGCCGCAGCGGCCGGCGGTACCAGACGACCGCATCCGCGTCCGCCTGGCCGAGCACGCCGAAATCGGGCGTGCGGAAGGTCTGCATGCGCAGCGTGGAGGTCTTGGTCACCTCCCGCGCCGCCTGGATCTCGTCGTTCAGCAGGACCAGCGCGCCGAGCCCGCGCGCGCCGGGATCGGCGGCGACGCGGCAGCCGTTCACCAGGTTCATCGGCCCGTCGCCGGCGAGCGCCGTGGCCGGCCGCTGCGCGCCCACCAGCACGACCGGCTGCGGGATCTTCAGGGTGAGGGAGAGGAAATACGCCGTCTCCTCGAGCGAGGAGGTGCCGTGGGTGACGACGATGCCCGCGAGGTCGGAATGCTCGGCGGAAAGCCGGTGGCAGACCAGCAGCAGGTCCTTCCATTCCGGCCAGCCGAGCGCCGTCGAGGGAAGCGCCCTGAACGGCACCGGGACGACGTCCGCGACAAGGGCGAGTTCGGGCACGCGCGCGATCACGCCGTTCACGTCCAGCACCTGGCCGAGGCTGCCGTAGTCGATCAGGTCGAGCGGCCCCTTGCCGACCGACGAAATCGTTCCCCCGGTGCCGATGATCGCGACCTTCGGTTTGGAACTCACGCAGCCCCCCTTTCCGCCGCGCCGAGACGCAGGCGTCCGATGACATGGTCCGTCCTCATGACGTCCCCGACGATGTTGCGGAAGGCGGCGGGCGAGGCGCCGCGCGCGCCGCGCTCCCGCAGCAGGCCTTCGATGCGGGTGGCGATCCCGGGCGGGATGGCGGGCGGATGCATGCGGGCAGCCTTCCGGGTGTCGGCGTTCGGCGCCGGCGACCTCCTGCGTCGTCCTCGGGGGCCGAGGCTATCGGCCGCCTCCGGGGGCGGCAACCGGCCCCGGTCGGCCGGGCCGGTCGACCACCGCGGTGGTGAGGCGCGAGACGCAGGCGAGTCGCCCATCGGCGCGGCGGATCTCGGTCTGCCAGACCTGGGTGTTCCGCCCGAGGTGGAAGGGCGTGCAGAGCGCGCTCACTGTCTCCCCCTTCGGCACAGGGGCGATATGATTCGCATTCACCTCGAGTCCCACCGCCATGCGGCCCTCGGGGAGGGTCATGTTGCTCGCCATGCTGCCGAGCGTCTCGGACAGCACGACCGAGGCACCGCCGTGAAGGATTCCAAAGGGTTGGATGTGACGTTCGTCGACAGGCATCTCGGCCCTGATGAAATCCGGCCCGACCTCGAGGATGCGGATCCCGAATTGTCCTGGAAGGCTGCCCGCGAATCGCCGTTCCATGGCCGCCGGATCGGGAGGGGATCGCCAGATCGTCATGTGAACGCCTTCATGGTCCGTTGCGAAAGATCCTCCACACCCTGCCAGCGTTCCGCATTCACGTCATGGCGCAGCACATGGACAGAATTGACTTTCGTCCGTCAGTATTGCATTAATTTTTCGGGTACTTCGGATTTTTGAGACGGTTGATGACGGTGGATCGGATTCGCCTTTTCTCAACCGTCACGATGACACGGTACCGGGACGCCGATGGGGGCCGGAAGCGGTCTCCCGGGAACGGTCAGGAGGTCCGCGCGTGCACGTACTGCTCGATGTATCGCGGTTTTTCGGGTGCGCGCGCCGCCAGGCGCCATCCGGCATCGACCGCGTCGAGGCTGCCTATGCGCGCCGCTGGCTCGCCGAACCCGGGGCCTCCGTCACTTTCGTCGCCCGCGGCCCGCGGGGAAGCTATGCCGCCGTCCCGCACGGCATGGTCGCGGAC
>JAFADX010000289.1 GCA_023424475.1 Pseudomonadota bacterium | reverse complement strand
GCCGTGCGCCGCCGGGCCGCGGCCGCGCGCGCGGCGCTTCCCGCACCCCCGGCCGCCGTGGCATGAGCACGGTCATGACGTCCCGCCGCTCCCTCCTGCTCCTTGCCTCCGCCATGCCCGTCGCGGCCCGCGCCCAGCCGGGCGTGGACCAGCCGCAGCCGCGCCTGCCGACGGAACCGCTGGTGATCCTCACCCATGACGGCCGCCGGCTGCCCTTCACCGTCGAGATGGCGACCCGGCCCGAGCAGCAGATGATCGGCCTGATGTTCCGCCCGGAGGTGAAGCCCGACGAGGGGATGCTGTTCGACTGGGGCACCCCGCGCGAGAGCAGCATGTGGATGCGCAACACCATCACCGCGCTCGACATGGTGTTCATCGCCGGGGACGGGCGGATCCGCCGGATTGCCGAACGGACGGTGCCGCTCTCGCTCGCCACCGTTTCCTCCAATGGGCCGGTGCGGGCGACCCTGGAACTCAGGGCGGGGATCACCGAGCGGCTCGACATCCGTGCCGGCGACCGGGTCCTGCACCGCCTCTTCGGCACCGCGCCCTGAGGCGGCTTGCCCGCCGCGCCCCCCTTCCATAGGGTGCGCCGCGACGGGGCGTGGCGCAGCCTGGCTAGCGCGCCTGTTTTGGGTACAGGAGGTCGTGGGTTCGAATCCCGCCGCCCCGATTGGATTCCGAGGATCGTAGGCATGTCGCAGCAGAAGGGCCTGGCCCGTATCTTCCAGCCGCCGAAGTCGGCGATGCAGTCCGGACGCGCCACGTCCGAGGGCTGGGTGCTGGAATACGAGCCCTCCGAGGCCAAGGCGCTCGACCCGCTGACCGGCTGGGTCGGCTCGGGCGACATGCTCGGCCAGGTGCGGCTGCGATTCGAAACGCGCGAGCAGGTCCTCGCCTATGCCGAGACGGCGGGCATCGCCTACGAGGTCGAGCCGACGCCGCCCGGCCCCGCGCTGAAGCCCAAGGTCTATGCCGACAATTTCCGCTTCGGCCGCTATGAGAACTGGAGCCACTGACGCGTTGCGGGCGTGCTAGAGACATGGCGGGCGCCCTTAGCTCAGCTGGACAGAGCAACGACCTTCTAAGTCGTGGGTCGGAGGTTCGAATCCTCCAGGGCGCGCCAGTTCTCCGCGCGTGGCCGGGCGGCATGCCCGCATGAGCGCGCCCGTTGCCGATCCGCGCCGCCACCTGCCGGCCGGCGAGGACTTCCTCCTCCTGCCGCCGACCCAGCAGCCCGTCGCCTATGCGAATGTGGACGGGATCTTCGCGACCCGCGTCGTCGGCCGGGGATCGCGGCCGCGGCCGCTGCCGCGCGGGGCGGAGATCGTGCCGCGCTACCGGGTGGGAGAGCGCGACCTCGGCCTCGGCGACTACCTGCAGCGCTGCCAGGTCGCCGGGCTGCTGGTGCTGCATGATGGCGCCATCCGGCTCGAACGCTACGGGCTCGGCCTGGCCGAGGCGACCCGCTGGACCACCATGTCCACGGTGAAGTCGCTGACAGCGACACTGGTCGGCGTTGCCCTCGCGGAAGGCCGCATCGGCAGCCTCGAGGAGGCGGTCTCCGCCCATCTGCCTGCGCTGCGCGGCTCGGCCTACGATGCGGTCACCATCCGCCACCTGATGACCATGTCCTCGGGCGTCCGCTGGTCGGAGGACTACACGGACCGCCATTCCGAGGTGAACCGCTACAGCAAGTCGATCGGCGACAAGGTGCCGGGCGGCGTGCTGGCGCTGATGCGCTCCCTGCCGGCCGAGGCCGCGCCGGGCACGCGCTTCGCCTACTGCACCGGCGACACCTATGTCCTCGGCTGCCTGGTGGCGGCGGCGATGGGGGAGGGGCTGGCCGCCACCATGTCCCGCGCCATCTGGGGCCCCGCGGGGATGGAGTTCGATGCCTTCTACACGCTGGAATCGGACGGCGGGCAGGAGATCGGGGGCAGCCGCGCCGGCATCGCGCTGCGCGACTTCGGCCGCTTCGGGCAGTTCATCCTCGAGGACGGCGTCGCCGGCGGCCGCCGCATCCTGCCCGAGGGCTGGGTGGCCGAGGCCGGCAGGCGGCACTTCGCCGCCGACCCTCCGGCCAACGGCTATGGCGCCGACGGCTATGGCTATTCCTGGTGGATCGACCTCGACGGCGCGATGGTCGCGGTCGGCTTTGCGGGGCAGAGCATCTACGTCAACCGCGCCGCGCGGACGGTCATCGTGACCCTCTCCTGCTGGCCGCAGCCACCCCATGCCGCGGCCTACGGCATCGATTTCCGAGCCGAGCGCCGGGCCTTCCACGCCGGCGTGCTGGCGGCGCTGGGTGTCCGGAGCGGAGCCTGATCATAGGCCGGGCGAAGATGCCCGCCGATGCAACGGGCCGGGAAGGTTGACGTAATGCCGAGCGCCCGAACGGGCGCCGCCGCGAGGGCGGCGAAGCTAAGGGCCGCGGATGCGGCCCGCCCGGCGTATGAGGGGCACGAAGTGAAGGCTTCGGGCGCCTGGTATAAGCCGTGGCGAACGGGAGCCGCTCTGCGCGGCGGGCTCAGGTGCGCCAGGTCACCTCGGGATAGCCGACGGCGATCTTGCCGAAGGGCATCTCGGCGATGGGGGGCTGGCCGGCACGCAGCGGGATGAGATCGAACGCGACGACCTCCCCGTCGCTGTCGCGGACATAGGACTGGAGAAAGAGCTCGGCAGGCGTCCCGATCGGGACCGCCACGATCTGCCCGAAGGAGTGAGCGGCCGCGGTGCCGGCGACCCCGACCTTGACCCGCACCTCGGCAAAGTCGGTGACGTCGATCGCGGCGCCGCGAAGGTCCCGCGTGAGCCGGAACCGACCGACCTCCGACCCGTTCAGATAGACGACGCCCGGCACTTCGCCGCTGTCGTAGCGGATGCCGCACACATGCCCGTCCGCGAGGAACACCACGCGTCCCGCGGGAGCTTCCGCAACGGTCATGTAAAGCGAAAGGCGATCCACCGGAACCAATGGTAAATCATTCATAAAGTTTAATTCTTCCGATCCTCATCGTCCCCTGGAGAACAGGCGGCGATACTCGCACAGTAGCGCCGCGGCCGGCGCCGTCTGTAATCCCCGTCACACCGGCCCGGTATGCGCCGTCACGCTCCCCGCGCCCCCGGCGTCCGGGAGCCGGCGCCTCATGCCAAGCGGACGAAGATCCGGCCTGCGGCCCACCCGGCGCATTAGGGGCATGAAACCTTCGGCGCCTGGCATCAACCGGGCAGCCGGCCCCGGACCGCGTTCGCGTGGGACGAATAGCGGACGGCGCCGGAGGCGTCCGGCCGCAGCCGCTCCCGCACGGCGACGCGGATCGCTTCGACCAGGTCGCCGGCGAGGCTGTCCCTCAGGGCCCGGATGCGCGCCGAGGCCATGATGCTCGCCCAGAAGGCCTCGAAATCCGGGAAGCTCCGCTCGACGGTGATCCGGCGCGTTTCGACCGCCGTGAAGCCCGCGTCGCGCCACAGCGCGGCCAGCACCTCCGTCCGCCCGGCTTCCGGGTTCGGGGGCTCGGGCGTCGCCACGCCCAGCGCGCGGAACTGCGCCAGGACCGGCTCGAAGGGAAATCCTCCCGTGGCGAAGTCCCAGGCATAGGCGGCGGCGAGGCCGCCCGGCCGCAGCACGCGCGCGAGCTCCGCGACGCCCCGCGCCGGGTCGGGCACGAAGAAGATCACCAGCGCCATGGTGGCGGCGTCGAAGCGCCCGGCCTCGAAGGGTAGGGCCATCGCGTCGCCTTCCAGGAAGGTCGCCCCGGCGGCGCCGGGGCGGGCGCGGGCAAAGTCGAGCTGCTCCGCGGAGGGATCGATCCCGACCGTCTCCGCCGGGGTGCAGCGCTGCACGAGCAGCTCGGTGAAAGCGCCGTTGCCGCAGCCGACATCGATCCAGCGCAGGCCCGGCGGCGGCGCGAGCCAGTCGAGGAAGACCTTCCCGGCCAGTTGGCTCCAGCCGGCCATCGATCGCTCGTAGCCGACACCATCGTTGAAGACGATACGGGTCGCGCTCATGGAGCGGCCTCCCCTGGACGAGGCCCGGAGTCTTACGCCCCCGGCCCGGCCATGCGCACGCTCTTCCGCGCGGATCCCGCCGCGTCCGGCCCTGATGCGCCGGCGGGTTTCGCGATGCCGCGGCGCGCGGCCCCCGTATTCCCTCCAGTCAATGGTTGACCGCATCCGCCCCGGCGTGATGCTTCCGCCCCATGGATGCCGAAGACGATGACGCGGCGCCGCGGGCGGTGCCGGAACGGGGCCTTCCCATCGGCACGCCGGTGCTGACGCCGTCCGGCGAGGTTGCCGTCGAGCGCCTCGCGCCCGGCGACCTCGTGATCGCCGTTTCCGGCCAGGCGGCGCCGTTCCAGCGGGTCGTGGAGATCAGGCGCCTGAGCCTGCCCGCGGCCCTGGTGCGCCTGCGCGCCGGCGCCATCGCCGAGGGCACCCCGCGGGAGGACCTGCGTCTGCCGCCGGGCCACGGGCTGCTGCTCGATGGCACGCTGGTCGAGGCCGGCGCCCTTCTCGGCGGCCCCGGCACGCTGTTCGAGCAGGCCGGAGGCATGCAGGACGTATTGGGGATCGTCCTCGGCACGCATGATGCCGTGCTGGCGGCGGGGATGCCGGTCGAGACCGTGCCGCCCGCATTCACCGACCAGCAGACCCCCTTCGCCCCGCGCGCCGGCGCCGATGCGGCCCTGCGCGCCCTGCTGGCCTGGCGCGCCGAGGTCATGGGCTGGGCCGAGGCCCTGCCGGCCGCGCCCGACATCGCCCTGCCCGACCCCGAGGAGGATCTCGTATCCTCCGCCCTCGGCCCGGCGCTGCCGGTCAGCCCGATCCGCTGACCCCGCGCCGCGTGCTAGCCTGCCCGCCTGTCCCGTGGAGGAACCGCCATGACCGAAGCCTGCATCGTCGGCTGGGCCCACAGCCCCTTCGGCAAGCGCGAGGACGCCCCTGATCTCGAGACCCTGATGGCCGGCGTCGCCCGCGCCGCGATCGAGGATGCCGGCATCGCGCCGGAGGAGATCGACGCCGGCTTCGTCGGCGTCTTCGGCGAGGGCTTCACGCCGCAGGGCTTCCCGGCCTCGCTGGTGCTGCAGAGCGTGCCGGAACTGCGCTTCAAGCCCATCACCCGGTATGAGAACGCCTGCGCCACCGGATCGGCGGCGATCCATGCCGCGCGCGACTTCCTTGCCGCCGGCCGCGGGCGCTTCGCGCTCGTCGTCGGTGCCGAGAAGATGACCGCGACGCCCGGGCCGAAGGTGGGCGACATCCTCCTCACCGCCTCCTACCGCAGGACCGAGCAGGACATCGAAGGCGGCTTCGCCGGCGTCTTCGCGCGCATCGCGGAGGCCTATTTCCAGAAGCACGGTGACCAGTCGGACGCACTCGCCGCCATCGCGGCGAAGAACCACCGCAACGGCGTGGACAATCCCTGGGCGCAGATGCGCAAGGACCTCGGCTATGCCTTCTGCCGGGCGGAGAGCGAGAAGAACCCCTTCGTCGCGCGGCCGCTGAAGCGCACCGACTGCTCGCTGGTGTCGGACGGCGCGGCGGCGCTGGTGATGACGGATGGCGAAACGGCGGCGGCGATGAACAAGGCGGTGCGCTTCCGCGCCGCGGTGCAGGTCAACGATTTCCTGCCCATCGCCGCGCGCGACGTCACCCGCTTCGAGGGCGCGCGCGAGGCCTGGGCCCGCGCCTATGCCGCGGCCGGCATCGGCGTGGGCGATCTCTCCTTCGCCGAGACGCATGACTGCTTCACGGTCGCCGAGCTCATCGAATACGAGGCGATGGGCCTCGCGCCGGAAGGGCAGGGCGCGCGCGCGGCGCTCGAGGGCTGGACGGCGGCCGACGGGCGGCTGCCCGTGAACCGCTCGGGCGGGCTGAAGTCGAAGGGCCACCCGATCGGGGCCACGGGCGTCTCGATGCACGTGCTCGCGGCGATGCAGCTCACCGGCACGGCGGGGGCGATGCAGTTGCCCAGGGCTGATCTCGGCGGCGTCTTCAATATGGGCGGCGCCGCGGTGGCGAACTACGTCTCGATCCTCGAGCGCGCGCGCTGATCCGTCCGTTCAATGCGGCGTGACATCACGTTCCATTGATACGCCCTCGGCTTCATCGCGCGATAGTCGACGGGGCCGGTGATCACCGGCCCGTCAGATGCGAGGAGACGGCCATGTCCGGATCCGGCCGGGTGCCGGAATCAAGCAGTCCTGGAAGGCGCCGCATCGCGGCCGCGGATGGCGGCGGGGCGGCTCCTGACTGCCCGGAAAGGGGCCTGAGACGGCGTTCCCGCATCCATTCTTTATTCACCTGCCGATCCGAAACTGGCGGCCGCGAGTGTCGTGACGGGCGGGGGCGCAGGCGCCGGCCCGGTCGAAGGGCAGCGGACGGGGCGCGATGGATGGCATGGCGGAGGCGGCTGGCGCGACGCGGTCCGGGACGCGTGATGCGGCCGCCGGCAGCGGATCCGAAGGGATCCTCAGTTTCGGCGACGATCTGCGGGTGGGGCTCGTGAGCGGCCGGGCCGCCCTTCTCCTGGGCCTCTCGCGCCAGGGCCGGCGGGCGCGGGGCCTGGCCGAGTTGCTCGAGGCGAGCCCACGCCTCGACCGCGATGCGACGGCAGGCCTGGCGGCCGCCTGCCTCGCCGCCACGATGCCGGACGGAGAGGCCGCGGCCGACCTGCGGCTCAGCGGTGCGCCGGGGCTGCGCTTCGCGATCCGGCGTGCCGGCCCGGGCAGCTTCGTCCTCGGGATCGCGCCCGATCCGGTTCTGGTCGCGGGCGGCGGGGTCGATCCGCTGACCGGCCTCGCCGATCGCGCCATGTTCCAGGCCCGGCTCGCGGCGGCGCTCGACCGCCCGCCCCGGCGGCGCGGCGGTGTGGCGGTCCTGCTGTGCGACCTCGAGGGTATCCGCGCGGTGAACCAGGCGCTGGGCCATGCGGTCGGGGAGGATCTGCTGCGGGCTGCCGCACGGCGGCTGCAGGCCGCCGTGCGCGACGGGGACCTCGTGGCGCGGCTGGCCGGCGAGGAATTCGCCGTCCTGCAGTCGGAGGTCGCGGACCCCGCGCATGCCGCGGCGCTGGCCGGGCGCCTCGTGGACCTACTGGGGCGCCCTTATCTGATCTCGGGCGAAAGCATCGTCGTCGCGCCGCGCATCGGCATCGCCGTCGCGCCGGCCGACGGGTCGGAGGCCCCGCTGCTGCTGCGCCGCGCCGCCATGGCGCGCCACGAGACGCGCGCCTCCGGCGGCGGATCGTGGCGGCGCTTCAGCGCCGAGATGGACCTCCGCTGGCGGGAAAGCCGCGCCCTGGAAGCGGCGCTGCGCATCGCGGTCGCCGAGGAGCAGTTCGAGCTCCACTACCAGCCGCAGGTGGGCCTGCCGGAAGGCCGGCTCACGGGATTCGAGGCGTTGATCCGCTGGCGTCATCCGGAACGCGGGCTGCTCGCGCCCGGCTTCTTCCTGCCGATGGCCGAGCGCCTGGGCCTCATGGCGCGGATCGGCACCTGGGTGCTCCGCGCGGCCTGCCGCGCCGCCGTCGACTGGCCCGCCGGCCTGCGCGTCGCGGTGAATCTCTCCCCGGCGCAGTTCGAGGATGGCAGCCTGCCCGCCACGGTCGATGCCGCATTGGCGGAATCCGGCCTTGCGCCCGGCCGGCTCGAACTCGAGGTGACGGAGACGGTGCTGCTGGCATCCGGCGACGCCGCGCTCGATCAGCTGCGCGAGTTGCGCCTGCGCGGGGTCGGCATCGCGATGGATGATTTCGGGACGGGCCATTCCTCCCTGACGCAGTTGCGCGCCTTTCCCTTCGACCGGCTGAAGATCGACCGTTCCTTCGTGCAGGACCTGCCAGCGGGGGGCGATGCGCGGGCGATCGTGCGCGCCGTCACGGGCCTCGGCCGCAGCCTCGGCATCGCCGTGACGGCCGAGGGGGTCGAGACAGCGGACCAGTTGCAGGATCTGCTGCGGGAAGGCTGCGACGCCGCGCAGGGCTACCTGTTCGGCCGGCCCGTGCCCGCCTCGGCGGTGCCGGAGGTGATCGCCTGCCTGGCCGGTGCCGCGGTGGCCTGAGCCCGGCGTTCAGGCCGGCACCAGCACCACGGCGGCGGCCTGCGCGGCGATGCCCTCGCCACGGCCGGGGAAGCCGAGGCGCTCCGTCGTCGTCGCCTTGACGGAGACCGCCTCGACGGCAACGCCGAGCAATTCCGCCAACCGCGCGCGCATCGCCGCGGCATGGGGCGCGATCTTCGGGCGCTCGCAGATCAGGGTGACGTCGGCATTCGCCAGCATGCCGCCGCGCGCGGCGATGCGCCCGGCGGCGTGGCGCAGGAAGCGCGCGCTGTCGGCGTCCTTCCACTCGGCCTCCGAGGGTGGGAACCAGCGGCCGATGTCGCCTTCGGCCAGCGCGCCGTAGATCGCGTCGCACAGCGCGTGGATGCCGACATCCGCATCCGAATGTCCCGCAAGGCCAAGGCGGTGCTGCACGGTCACGCCGCAGAGGATCAGCGGCCGTCCCTCCACCAGGCGATGCACGTCGAAGCCCGTTCCCATGCGCGGAACCAGGCGGGCGGCGAGATGGGATTCCACGCGGGCGAGGTCCTCGGGCCAAGTGATCTTCACGTTGCTCTCGCCGCCCGGCACCAGCGCGACCGGGAGGCCGGCCGCTTCCAGCAGGGCGGCGTCGTCGGTGGCGCTGCCGTCGCCGGAGCGATGCGCTTCGCGCAGGACGTCGTAGCGGAAGGCCTGCGGGGTCTGGGCGCGGAACAGCGCCTCGCGGGGCACCGTCCCGACGATGCGGCCCGTCGCGCCGCGCTTCAGCGTGTCGGCGACAGGCTGGGCGGGGATGGCGCCGGGCGTCGTCTCCAGCGCCGCGAGCAGCGCGGCGATGGTGCCGGGCGGCACGACCGGGCGCGCGGCGTCGTGGACCAGCACGATGCCGGGCGGATCGGCGGCCAGGGCCTCGAGCCC
>JAFADX010000260.1 GCA_023424475.1 Pseudomonadota bacterium | reverse complement strand
GGCCTGGCACGGGCGCCGCGCAATGGCGGGCTGGAGGCGCTGACCGCGCTCGCCGACGGGCGGCTGCTGGCCATCGCGGAAGACCTGGAGCCGCCCGGACGGCCCCGCCTCCGGCGTGGCTGGGTCGGCCGGCCCGGCTCCTGGACGCCGGTCGCCTGGCGGAACGCACCGCCCTTCGTGCCGGTGGGCGCGGCGGGCCTGCCCGATGGCGGCGCGCTGGTGCTCGAACGCCGCTTCAGCATCTTCGGCGGCTTCGCGGCGCGGCTGGTCCGTGTGGCGCCGGCCGCGCTCAGGGACGCCAGGCGCGACGGCGTGCTGGAGGGCGAGGAGATCCTGCGCCTCGACGGCCACCCCCTGCCGGCCGAGAACTTCGAGGGCGTCGGCGTCGCGCGGCACGATGGCCGCACCATCGTCGCGCTCGTCACCGACGACAACGAGAGCGTGCTCCAGCGCCTGCTGATGCTGGTCTTCGAGCTCCGCGACTGAACCTCAGGCGGGCTCGCCCTCGATCGGCTGCCCGCCGCAGGCGCGCATAAAGATCAGTACGTCGTGCGCGGCCCGCTTCACCGTCTCTGCGTCGATGCCTTTCGCGACCACTGCGACCCCGCCGCCGCCCGCGCGGTAGTAGGGGTAGGAGCCGATATCGACCTCCGGATAGCGCCGCTGGATGTCGCCCAGGCCCTCGGCGATGCGGCCTTCCATCAGCCCGTTGGCGTGGACCGCGGCCGAGACGATGGGCGGGCCGCCCTGCAGCCTGGGCGCCAGGGCCTCGAACATCGCCTGCATGATGCGCGGCACGCCGGCCATGACGTGGACATTGCCCATGGTGAAACCCGGGGCGATGGAGATGATGTTGTCGATCAGCTCGGCACCGCGCGGCATGGTCGCCATGCGCTGGCGCGCCGGGTTGAAGTCCCCGGGCGGCGTCTGGCGGGCGTAATGGGATTCGAGGCGGTGCCAGGCTTCGGGGTGCGGCTCCCACGGCACGCCGAAGGCCGCGGCGACGCATTCGCTCGTGATGTCGTCATGCGTCGGGCCGATGCCGCCGGTGGTGAAGACATGGTCGAACTTCGCGCGGACCTCGTTGACGGTGCCGACGATGGTCTCCCGGATGTCGGGGATGACGCGCACCTCGCGCAGCGGGATGCCGATCTCGCCGAGGCGGGTCGCGATGAATTTCAGGTTGGCGTCCTGCGTGCGGCCCGACAGGACCTCGTTGCCGATGATGAGCAGGCAGGCAGTCGGGTTGGGCATGGGGCGTCCTCCGCCACGCAGGATAGGCGGCATTCGCCCGCCGGCAATGCCGGCGCCGCCGAACGATTCCTTCAACGAGGCGGCCCGAAGGGCGACCGCGCCCGGACCGGCCGCCGTGCCGGGCGGGCCAGTGCGGGGCGCGCAAGCCAAGCCCGCGGATGCGGGCGCCGGCGCCTGAGGTCTACAAAAAATCCCTCAACAACGCGACGAGCGGCTTGTCCGCCGGGGGCATGGCATAGTCCCCGAAGCGCTGGGGCCGCACCCAGGCGAGGGTCTGGCCTTCCATCGGCATCACCTGGCCCTGCCAGCGCCGGCAGAGGTAGAGCGGCATCAGCAGGTGGAACGCCTCGTAGCCGTGGGAGGCGAAGGCGAAGGGCGCGAGGCAGGCCGCGCTGACATCGATGCCGAGTTCTTCCCTGAGCTCGCGGATCAGCGCCTGTTCCGGCGTCTCGCCGGCATGGACCTTGCCGCCGGGGAATTCCCACAGGCCGGCAAGCGGCTTGCCCTCGGGGCGGCGCGCCAGCAGGACGCGGCCGTCGGGGTCGATCAGCCCGACGGCGGCGACGAGCAGGATCGGCTTGCCGCCCGCCACGGCCTCGGGCGCCGGCGCGGGCGCCTCCACCGGCGGGGCCAGGTCGGCGCGTTCGGCAATGAACAACCGCACCGGCATGGCGCCGCCGCGCGAAAGGAACTCCCGCTGCCCCTCCCCCGCGTCGCGGAAGCCGATGCGCCGCAGCACGGCGGCCGAGCGGGCATTGTCCGTCAGCGCGCTGGCGCTGATGCGGTCGATGTGGAGGTTGGCGATCGCCCAGCGCGCGAGCCGCCCCGCGGCCTCCGGCGCGATCCCCTGCCCCCAGTGCCGCCGCGCCACCCAGTAGCCGAGCTCGGCGCTGCGGTCCTCCGCCTCCAGCGTCAGCCCGACGCAGCCGAGCATCGCCCCGCCCTCCGCCTCCGGCTTCGCGATGGCGAGGTGGTAGGCGGTGCCGGCCGCGATCTGCTCGCGCGTCGAGGCGATCCACTCGTCGGCCAGGTCGCGCGGATAGGGAAACGGGACGCGCGCGAGGGTCTTCGCCACCTCCCAGTCATTGACCAGGCGATGCAGTTCGGCGGCGTCCTCGGCGCGGAGCGGGCGCAGCACGAAGCGCTCGGTGGTCAGGGGCGCGAAGGCGGGAATGGAGTCGGGCATCCGGCGGCCAGGAACGACCCGCGCAGGCGGCACGTCAAGGCTTGCGCGCCACCATCAGGACGAACATGGGCGCGGCGTTGCGCGGGAGCGGCAGCAGCGCCGCCGCGGCGCGGCCGAGCAGGTGCGCGGCGGCGAGCGAGACGTACCAGGATCGCCGCGCCGCGAACCAGGGGCCGCCCGGCGGTGCCTTGAGCGGCGCGAGCCGGCCCATCCAGTGGATCAGCGGCTGGGCGGCGACGGGCGGCAGCAGGCGGATCTCCTCGACCGCCAGGCCCAGGCGGCCGGCGAGCGCCGCCATCGCCGCCCCGCTCCACCAGGAGAGGTGGTGCGGCGGCGCGTTGAAGGCGAAGTCCGGGATCGCGGTCATGGCCGAGGGCCAGGCCGGCGCGCCGAGCATCAGCAGCCCGCCGGGCCTCAGGCAGCGCACCATGCCGGCGGCGAGGCGCAGCGGGTCGGCGACGTGCTCTATGACCTGGAAGGCGCAGGCGGCGTCGTAGGTGCCTGCGGCCTGCGCGGCATGCGCCGCGAGGTCCTCCGCGCACACCCCGGCCTCCCGTGCCGGATGGGCGCCAGGATGGGGGTCGAGCCCGACATACCGTGCCGCGGGGATGTGCCGCGCGAAGGCGCCGGCCCCGGCGCCGACCTCGAGCACCGCATCGCCCGGCCGGATGCGCGCCGCGGCATGGGGATACTCCGCCCGGTCGCGCCCGGCCGCCCGCACCCGCCCGCCGGCGTCGAGGCGACGGTAGAGCGCCTCGTAGAAGGCGCCGTCGCCTTCCTCGGCCGGGGCGAAGAAGACCAGGCCGCAGGGGGAACGCCAGACACCGATGGGCTCCGCCGGCAGGGGCGTCGGCTCGACGCCGAAGGCGCGGCGCCAGAGGCCGCGCAGCAGACGGGGCGGGATCTCCTGCACCAGCGCAGCAGGCGCGCCGGTGATCGGGCAGATCCCCGGCGTCACGCCGTGGCGCCCGGCGCGCGGCGGCGGAGCACGCGCACCTCGTCCGGGCCGAGCACCTCGTAGTCCACGTGCCGCCAGCGGATCACCCGCGTCCGCGCGCTGGTCCAGAACAGCGCGGCGACGGCCGGCGCCGTGACCGGCACCAGCGCGCCGAGCAGGATCTGCGCCACGCGCGCCACGGGCCCGTCCCGCACGCCGATGGCACGCGCGACATGGTCGTGGATCGCGGCGCGGACCAGGCCCAGCGCCGCCAGCGCGGCGACGAAGCCCCAGGCCATGCCGTTGCCGGCCAGCGCCATCACCAGCAGCGGCAAGGCCAGCGCCTCGGCATGCAGCACCTCGCCGAGCCAGACCCAGAGGCGCGGCACGTAGACATGCACGATCTGCAACTGCCGGGTCTTGAAGGCGAGCGCCTCGCGGTCGCCGCCCTCCGGCGGCGTCGGCAGCAGCACGGCGCGGCGCGTCAGCACGCGCAGGCCGAGGTCCCGCGCGCGGCGGCTGATCGCCCCATCGGTGGAAAAGGTGCGCGAGAGCGCCCGCGGCAGGTCCATCCGCGCCAGGGCATCGCGGGAGATCGCCACCGACCCGCCCCAGACCAGCCCCGCCGCGACGAAGCGCGGCCCGAGCGCCAGCGAGCGGTCGAGCCAGCCGACCAGATGCCGCCCCGGCCCCGCCCCGTCCAGCGCATGCCAGCGATAGCCGGTGACGAGGTCCGCCGCCCCGTTGAGCGCCGGCGTCGCCAGCCAGGACAGCCAGGTCGCCTGCGGCAGGATATCGGCATCGAGCAGCACCAGCGCATCGTCCTGCGCGTCCACCCGCGCCAGCGCGGCGATCATGTTGGTCGCCTTCTGGCTGCGCGTGCCGTCGAGGCCGGCGACCACCTCCTCGACCGGGAAGGGCAGGCGCGGGGCAAGTTCGCGCACCTGGGCCAGCGCGGGGTCTCCGGCGCTCTCGACCGCGACGAGCATCCGCCGCGGCCGCAGCGTCTGCCGCGCCAGGGCAGCGAAGAGCGCCTCCAGCCCCGCCGTGCGGCCGGTGACGGCGAGCAGCAGCGTGACGCGGCCCTCCGCCTCGACCGCGGGGCGGCGGAAGAAGCGCAGGAACCAGACGGCCCCGCCCAGCCAAGCGAGCGGGCCAAGGACCGCCAGGGTGCCGAGGAGGACGGTCACGGCCCGCCGCCCCCGCCGGCGGCGCGCATCAACTCCGGTAGGAGCCGTTGATGTCGATGTAGCCGTGTGTCAGGTCGCAGGTCCAAACGGTCGCCTTGCCCTTGCCCAGGCCGATATCGACGGTGATCTCGACCTCGCGGCCTTTCATGTGGGCGGCGACGGGCGTCTCGTCGTAGCCGTCCACCACGCCGCCGTCGCGCGCCATCCAGACGCCGCCGACCGCGATCGAGAGCCTGTCGCGATCCGCCGGCTCGCCCGCCTTGCCCACGGCCATGACGATGCGGCCCCAGTTCGCGTCCTCGCCGGCGATCGCCGTCTTCACCAGGGGCGAGTTCGCGATGCACATGCCGATGCGGTGCGCCGAGCGCGCCGTGACCGCGCCGGTCACGTCGATGCGGATCAGCTTCTGCGCCCCTTCGCCGTCCCGTGCGACCATCAGCGCGAGGTCCATCAGCACCTCGTTCAGCGCGCGGGCGAAGTCCTTCAGGACGGGGCCACCCGCGGCCGGCACGCGCGGATGCTTCGCCGCGCCGGTGGCGAACAGCAGCACGGTGTCGGAAGTCGAGGTGTCGGAATCCACCGTCACGCAGTTGAAGGACCTGTCGCAGCCCTTCTTCAGCAGCGCCTGCAGCGCCGCGGCTGGGATCTTCGCGTCGGTGGCGAGGAAGGAGAGCATGGTCGCCATGTCGGGGGCGATCATGCCGCTGCCCTTGGCGATGCCGGCGACGGTCACTGTCGTGTCGCCGATCCTCGCCGTGCGGACCGCCGCCTTGGGGAAGGTGTCGGTCGTCATGATCGCCTTCGCGGCGTCGGCGAAGCCGCTCTCGGCCACGGCGTCGAACACCTTGGGCAGCGCGCCCACCAGCTTCTCGGTCGGCAGGCGCTCCCCGATCACGCCGGTCGAGGCGAGGAAGACCTCCTTCGGCCTGCAGCCGAGGATCTTGGCGGTGGCCTCGGCGGTCTTCTCGCAGGTTTCGCGCCCCGCCTTGCCGGTGAAGACGTTGGAATTGCCCGAGGTGACGACCAGCCCGCGCGCCTTGCCGCCCTTGAGCGCCGCGCGCGACCATTCGACCGGCGCGCCCGGGCAGCGGTTCCTGGTGAAGACGCCCGCGACGGTAGTGCCGGCCGGGAAGGCCATGGCCATCACGTCCTCCCGCGCGCGGTAGCGGATCTCGGCCGCACCCGTCGCGACGCGCACGCCGGGCACCGGCGGCATCTCGGGCATCGGCAGCGCGAGGGGGGAGACGGGGTGAGTCATGGGCGTATCCCTGTTCTTGCCTGGAGGTATCAGCGCCGGATCGGCGCGCCGGGCCGGGCCGGCGGGGCGGCCGGGGCCGGGGGCTCGGCCTGGTCGGTCGCCCGCGGGGCCGATCCGTCGAGGTTGAAGCGTTCCACCTGCGCCTCGGAGCGGGCGCGTTCGACCGCGGCCTGCACCTCGGCCTCGAGCAGCCGCTGGCGGATGGCCGGGGCGGCTTCCTCGAAGCTCGGGGCGGCGGCCTGGCGGCGCTCCTCGACCTTGATGACGTGCCAGCCGAAGGGAGAACGGACCGGGTTCTCGCTGATCTGGCCCGCCTGCAGGGCAAAGGCGGCCTCGGCGAATTCCGGCACCATGTCGCCGCGGCGGAAGAAGCCGAGGTCACCCCCCTCCCGCGCGCCGGGGCCGGAGGAGCGGCGCTGCGCCACGGCGGTGAAGTCGGCGCCGCCGCGGATCTCGGCCAGCACCTCGCGCGCCTCGGATTCGGTCGGGACGAGGATGTGGCGGGCGCGCACCTCCTCCTCGGCCGGGCGGTTCGCCACGTCGCGGTCATAGCGGGCACGGATCGCCTCGTCGGTCACGCGGGAGGCGATCTCGCGCGACAGCCAGGCCTGCTGGAGTTCCTGCTCCTCGGCGCGGCGGATGCGGGCCTGCACCTCCGGGTCCTGGTCCAGATGGGCGCGCCGCGCGGCGGCGGTCACGGCGCGGCCGGCGATCAACTGGTCGAGCAGCAGCGGATAGAGCATCTGCGGCGGGGCGGCGCGCAGTTCCTCCGGCAGGTCCCGCGCCGCGGCGGCGAGGTCGGAGAGCAGGATCGGCTGCCCGTCGACCCGCGCCACCACCGGGTCGCCGGGCGGCGTGGCCGGGCTGGGCTGGGCAAGGGCCCCCGGCGCGGACAGCGCCAGCGCCAGGGCAAGGCCCACGCGAGGGAGGGACGCGGGGCGGGAACGGAGGGTCATGGGGCCTCAGCGGCGGGAAACGGGCGGAAGATGGCCGATGCGCGGGGGACGGACAAGCGAGGGCGGAGTCCGGAGGCGCGTCGCGCCTCCACGAGCCGCCCGCGAAAGGGCAAAGGCGCTTGGGAGCCCGGCTGCCGCCGCTCCCCCGCTACGCCCCAAGTGTCGGTTTCCAAAGGCCTTTCGGCCTTTGGCGGGGTGGCCCGGCGGGGCGGGGCCCCTCCGGACGCATATCAAGACTCCCGTGCCTTCGTTGACCCGCCCACCCTGCCCGCCTATCTGTCCTCGGTCCGCGCCGCCTCCTGCCTCGCCCCGAAACGGTCAGGCCGGGTGCGGCGCGATCCGTGTTGCATGATCGCACGCTCGACCGGGCAACCCGCCCGACGGAGACCGACGCCCCCGATGTTTGCTCGCCTCGCCGCCGCCATTTTCGGCACCTCGAACGACCGCGCGCTGAAGCGCTACCAGGGCCGCGTGCCGGCCATCAATGCGCTCGAGCCGAAGATGCAGGCGCTTTCGGACGAGGACCTGGCCCACCAGACCGTGCTGTTCCGGGAGCGGCTCGCGAAGGGCGAGGACCTCGACGACATCCTGCCCGAGGCCTTCGCCACGGTGCGCGAGGCCGCGCGCCGCGTGCTCGGCCTGCGGCACTTCGACGTGCAGATGATCGGCGGCATGGTACTGCACGACGGCAAGATCGCCGAGATGAAGACCGGCGAGGGCAAGACGCTGGTCGCCACCCTGCCCGTCTACCTCAACGCCCTGCCCGCCAAGGGCGTGCATGTGGTGACGGTGAACGACTACCTCGCCAGCCGCGACGCGGAATGGATGGGGCGGATCTACCGCTTCCTCGGCCTGACCGTCGGCGTGATCGTCCATGGGCTGACCGACGAGGAGCGCCGCGACGCCTATGCCTGCGACATCACCTACGGCACCAACAACGAATACGGCTTCGACTACCTGCGCGACAACATGAAGTACCGGCTGGAGGACATGGTCCAGCGGGACTTCGCCTACGCCATCGTCGACGAGGTGGACAGCATCCTGGTGGACGAGGCGCGCACGCCGCTCATCATCTCCGGCCCCTCCGAGGATTCCTCGGACCTCTACCGCCGCGTGGACGAGGTGGTGAAGGAACTGGTGAAGGACGAGGCGGTCTACGAGAAGGACGAGAAGCAGCGCACCGTCACGCTGACCGAGGAAGGCAGCGAGCGCATCGAGCAGATGCTGAAGGATTCGGAGCTGCTCACCGAGGGCAACCTCTACGACATCCACAACGTCACGCTGGTGCACCACGTCAACCAGTCGGTGCGCGCGCATACGCTGTTCAAGCGCGACGTCGAATACGTCGTCCGCCAGGACAAGGTCGTCATCATCGACGAGTTCACCGGCCGCATGATGGAAGGCCGGCGCTACTCGGACGGGCTGCACCAGGCGCTCGAGGCCAAGGAGCACGTCACCGTCCAGCCCGAGAACCAGACGCTCGCGTCCATCACCTTCCAGAACTACTTCCGGCTCTATCCGAAGCTCGCCGGCATGACCGGCACCGCGGCGACCGAAGCCGACGAGTTCGCCGAGATCTACAAGCTCGACGTCGTGGAGATCCCGACCAACGTGCCCGTCGCGCGCGCGGACGAGGATGACGAGGTCTATCTCTCGGCGGCCGAGAAGTACGAAGCGGTCGCCGCCCTGATCGAAGAGGCGCGCGGCCGTGGCCAGCCCTGCCTGGTCGGCACCACCAGCATCGAGAAGTCGGAGCTCATCTCCTCCCTGCTGCAGCGGAAGAAGGTCCCGCACCAGGTGCTGAACGCGCGCTACCACGAGCAGGAGGCCGGCATCGTCGCGCAGGCCGGCCGTCCCGGCGCGGTCACGATCGCGACCAACATGGCCGGCCGCGGCACCGACATCCAGCTCGGCGGCAACTACGAGATGCTGGCCCGCCAGGAGGCCGGCACGAACGAGGGCGAGACCTACGAGGCGGCGCTCGCGAAGCACAAGGCCGAGGTCGAGGCGCTGCGCCCGGCGGTGAAGGAGGCCGGCGGCCTCTTCGTCATCGGCACCGAGCGGCACGAGAGCCGCCGCATCGACAACCAGCTCCGCGGCCGCTCCGGCCGCCAGGGCGACCCGGGCGCGTCGCGCTTCTTCCTCTCGCTCGAGGACGACCTGATGCGCATCTTCGGGTCCGACCGCATGGGCGGGATGCTGCAGAAGCTCGGCCTCAAGGAAGGCGAGGCGATCGTCCATCCCTGGATCAACAAGGCGCTGGAGAAGGCGCAGAAGAAGGTCGAGGCGCGCAACTTCGACATGCGCAAGAACCTTCTCAAGTACGACGACGTCATGAACGACCAGCGCAAGGAGGTCTATTCCCAGCGCCGCGCCTTCATGATGGCCGAGGACGTCGCCGAGACGATCCATGAGATGCGGCGCGAGACCATCGCCGAGGTCGTCGCGCGCTGCATCCCCGAGAATGCCTACCCCGAGCAGTGGGACCTCGAGACCCTGCAGCACCAGGTGCAGGAGGTGCTGAACCTCGACGTGCCGGTCGCCGAATGGGCACGCGAGGAAGGCATCGACGACGACATGGTGCGCGAGCGGCTGGAGGAGGCGGCGGACCGCTCCTATGCCGCGCGCTCGGCCAATGTCGGCCCCGGCGTCATGCGCCAGATCGAGAAGTCGCTGCTGCTGCAGGTCTTCGACCAGGTCTGGAAGGAACACCTGCTCGCGCTCGACCACCTGCGCCAGGGCATCGGCCTGCGCGCCTATGGCCAGCGCGACCCGCTGAACGAATACAAGTCCGAGGCCTTCGCGCTGTTCAACGCGATGCTGGTCGACCTGCGGGAGCGGGTGACCTCGCTGCTGCTGCGCATCGAACTGCGGCCCGAGGCGCCGCCGCCCTCGCCCGAGGGCATCGGCTTCCTCGACATGCGCCACCCTGACCCGGCGATGGCGGCGGCGGAACTGGAGATGGCCGGCGCCGGCACGACCTACGAGCAGGTGCCGATGGCGATCGGCGCCGCAGCGCCGCGCCCGATGGCCGAGGGCGTGGACCCGAACGATCCCTCCACCTGGGGCCGCACGCCGCGCAACGCGCCCTGCCCCTGCGGGTCGGGGAAGAAGTACAAGGCCTGCCACGGGCGGGCCTGAAGGCCCGCCGCGCCTTCAATCGCGCGACAGCGGTTCGAGATGGAGCCAGCGCATCGGCTCGAAGCGGGTCTCGCTGGTGACGAGGCTGCGGTGCATGCCCGACAGCGCGCGGATCTCGGGCACGTCGCTCGCCGCGATGTCGCGCTCGACCACGATCGCCGGCCGGTGCGTGTCGCGGAACTCGGCGATCAGCTCATCGACGATGCCGCGATAGCCCCTGATGAATTCGTGGCACTCCACGATCACCTCGGTGGTACGCAGGTGCGGCACCGCATCGAGGCGCAGCAGGTTCCGCTCGTCGCCCTCGCAATCCATGAAGACGACCGAGCGCCCACGGGCGAGCAGCGCGTCGAGTTCGTCCGGGCCGATGCGCCCACCCATGGAGAGCCCGGCCGCCGGGCAGTTCGCGCGCACCAGGCCCTCGCAGATGCGGTGGGTCCGCAGATTGGTGTCGAAGGCGTGGATGCGCGGTACGCCGAGCAACCGGCCGAGGCCGGCCGCGTAATAGCCCTCGGCACATCCGACATCGATCACCGCCTCGATGCCCGTCCGCGTGGCGACCGCCTCGATCACCGGATGCAGGCCGGATTCATAGAGGCCGAGCCACTTCAGCACCGGGTCGCCCCAGCTTGCGCCCTCGACCTTGTATTCCATGCCGGCGCGCGCGAAGGGGCCGTGGCGGACCGCGAAGCCGTGGCGCGCGGTCAGGCGCTGGTAGACCAGGTCGTTCGCCGCGCGCTTCAGCGCGCCGAAGGCGGGCCCGGGGGGCAGCTGCACCGGCCGCGCCTCGAGGCGAAGGGTTTCGCGCAGCGACGCCGCATAGGCCCGCAGCGCCGGGGAGACATCGGACCTCGCGAGCACGAGGTCGCGCACCTTGAGGATCTTGTCGGGATTGCCGACCGAGCCCGGGAAATGCGCGATCAGCGGCAGCCGGGGCGCCGCGGCATCGGGGTTGTTGGCAACAAGCCCGTCGAGCCCGTCCGCCTCCACCAGCCCCCGCGTGAGGCCGAGGAAGTTCATGTAGGGCTGGTCGAACTGATGGCCTGCCACCTGCCCCAGCGCGCCGGCCTGGGTCTCGTCCCGCAGGGCCTTCATGTCGTCGAACAGGGCGCGGACCTCCTCCGTCGGCCGGAAGCAGAGCACGCCGCTCGAGAACACGGCCGCATCGCGCCAGGCGTCCAGCAGGCCGGCCTCGCGGAAGAGGTGGTAGCCGTAGAAGGGATGGTCGCGGCGCCCCAGCGTCTCGCCATACTCGTTGAAGGCGACGACCGGCCGCTCGGGCCGGGCCGCCAGCCGCTCGAAGACCGGCGAAAGATCGCCCGTCACGAGGATGTCGGTATCGAGGTAGAGGATGGCCTCATAGGGCTGCGGATCGAAGATCCGGAACAGGTCGTAGCGCGCCCAGGCGGCGAAGGTGCCGTTGCGCGAGGCATCCTTCGCCGCCACCACCGTCCCGTCCACGCCGAGATCCCGCAGCAGGTCGCGCAGGAAGTCCTCGAAGCGCGCGTCGCAATGGATCAGGACATGGAAACCGGCCGGCCGGTTGTGGTCCAGGATCGATACCAGCAACAGCGCGGCGAGGAAGCGGTAGTCTTCGCGGCCGAAGACGCAGAGATAGACGAGTCGGTTCAAGATGGTCCCCGTGACGCATTCGGCCGGTCGGCCCGACCATGCCACGCGATGGCGGAATCACCCAGCGGGCCCCGGCAGGCAGGGCACGGCGCCGCTGCCCTCGGGACGAGGTTCGGCGCGATGACCCGCGGCCCGGACAAGCCGGTTGCGGGCGGCCGCCGCCTCGCCCTCGCCGCGGCGGCGCTCGCCGCCTGGCTGGCAGTGCCTGCCGGCCCGGCCGAGGCCCACTGGGAATTCACCCGCTGGGGCATGACGCAGCGGCAGGTCATCGCCGCCTCGCGCGGCAGCCTGCGGGCGCTGCCGCCGCGGGAGCGCCGGCTGGTGACGGAGGCGCGCATGGAATACCGGGTGGGGGGCGAGTTCCGGTCGGGCGACCTGAGGCTCCGGGTCGTCCTCGCCTTCGACCAGCGGAATGGCGGGCTGGTCTGCGTCTCGGCCCGGGGCGACGCGGTGCTGGCCGGCGTGCTGCGCGCGCGACTCGAACGCCGCTTCGGCCAGCCCGCCGAAACCGGCATCGACCCGACGACGGGCACGGAAACGCTGTCCTGGACGCGGCCGGACGATATCAACCTGGACCTGACGCCGGGGCAGCCTCTCGTGATGCTGCACTGCGGCCGCGGCACGTGAGCGCCAGGCCGCGGATCAGTCGGTCGGCGAAAGGGTCTTGATCAGGTCGAAGACCCGCTTGCGCACCGACGGATCGGTGATGCGGTAGTAGGCGCGCACCAGTTCGAGCGTCTCGCGCCGATGCAGCGTGTCGTCCTCGAAGCCCTCCTGGCCCTCGGCGAAGCCGAAGGCGGCGCTGCGCGGGCGCGTGGCGGCATTGCCGCCGAGCTCGGGGGACATGTCATCGAAGAAGAAGCCGATCGGCACGTCCAGCACGCGGGCGAGGTCGAAAAGCCGGCTCGCACCGATGCGGTTCACGCCGCGCTCGTATTTCTGGATCTGCTGGAAGGTCAGCCCGAGCGCCTCGCCGAGCTTCTCCTGGCTCATGCCCAGGAGCGTCCGCCGCAGGCGAACCCGGGAGCCGACATGGACGTCGATCGGGCTTGCCCGGTGTTCCCTTTCAACGCGATCCAGACCACCGTCGCTCGCCATCCGATCCTCCGAGCCCCGAACTTCCACGCCCGCCTCCTGCCTCGCGAC
This sequence comes from Pseudomonadota bacterium, assembly GCA_023424475.1. Classification (GTDB taxonomy): domain Bacteria; phylum Pseudomonadota; class Alphaproteobacteria; order Acetobacterales; family Acetobacteraceae; genus Neoroseomonas. The sequence goes on along the minus strand of JAFADX010000260.1, from coordinate 7,809 downwards.
AAGGTTGCGTGCGGACACACCCCTGCGCGGCTCTTGCAGTAAGAGGAAATTCACTTTTCGTCAACTCTTTTTCTCAATCTCATATTTTTAGACAAGCGATCCGCTACCACTCCTCGCAGCCTTCACCCCTGGCGCTCCTTCCGCCGCCCCTTCCACCACCCGCAGGCGAACGCAACGGCCCCCAGGAGTCCAGGCAGGAAGAGCCCGAACCGCGCGAAGAGCGTCGGTTCGCGCGCCGCGGGTAGCGGCGCCATCAATACGCCAGTCTCGCCAAGTCCCGTCCGCGCCACCTCCCTGCCTCGCGCATCGAAGACGGCCGAAACGCCCGTCTGCGCCGCACGCGCCAGTGGCAGGCCTTCCTCGACCGAGCGCATCCGCGCCGCGGCGAGATGCTGCCACGGACCCGCCGAGGTCCCAAACCAGGCATCGTTCGTCACATTCACGAGCCAGGCAGGACGCTCGGCCGGCACAACCGATGCGGGAAATATGACTTCGTAGCAAATCAAGGCTCCGAAAGGCGGCACCCAGCCGGCCCGGACCGCCCGCAACGCCTCGCCGGCCGTGAAGTCCATGCCGCCCTGGACGATCCGGATCGGCAGCAACCCCGACAACGGCATGTATTCCCCGAAGGGCACCAGGGTGACCTTGTCGGCAACGCCGCGGACCTCCCCGGACGGGTCGATCGCGACCAGGCTGTTGAAGGCGCGCCGGGCCCGCTGGTCCGGCCCGAATTCCACCCGCACGGTGCCGGTCAGCAGCATCGAGCCCGGCGGCAGGGCCGTGGCGACCAGCTCCCGGACCTGGCGATCGTTGTCGAGCAGGAAGGGCACCGCCGTCTCGGGCCAGATCACCACCAGACGGTCGCCCTCGGGCAATTGCCGCATGGCCGCGGCCGCGGCCTCCCGCGTCATGTCGATATAGCGGCGCAGGATCGCGACCCGCTGGTCGGCCCGCCACTTCAGTTCCTGCGCGATGTTGCCCTGCACGACCAGCAGGCCGACCGGCTGCGGCGCCGGTTCGGCCGGCCAGAGCCGCGCCACCCCGAAGGCGGCGAAGCCGGCCAGCGCGGCGAGTCCCCCCAGCATCGCCCGCCGGCCCAGCAGCGGCGTCGCCGCCAGGATCACCGTCGCGAGCGACAGGCCGTGCACGCCGATCCACGCCGCCGCCTGGATCGGCAGCGCGCCGAAGGCCCAGACCGTGCCGAGCAGGTTCCATGGGAAGCCCGTGAAGACCCAGCCGCGCAGCATCTCGAATCCGACCCAGGCGCCGGCGAAGACCAGCACCCGGGGCCAGCCCCCGCGCGCCCGCCAGGCCAGCGTCGCGGGGCCGGCCACGAACAGCGCCAGCGGCAGCGCCATCGCCGGCACCGCGGTCGGCACCAGCCACCAGAAGCGCGCCGCCTCGGTCAGGATGGCGTAGGTCACCCAATAGAGGCCGGCGGCGAAGAAGCCCCAGCCCCAGGCGAAGCCGACCCAGAAGGCCCGCCATCCGGTCGGCGCGGCGCGGAGCATGACCAGCAGGCCGGGCACCGTCACCAGCAGGATGGGCACCGCATGGACCGGCGGCAGGGCCAGGGCGGACAACACGCCGAGGCCCACCGCCGTGGCCAGGGCCCGCCAACCCCGCCGTGCGGCGAGATGGTCCAGAAATCGATCCCACATGCGCGATGGTCCTGGTCGGCGTGAAAGGCGGAGGGCGGCAGCGGGAGGGCTCCGCCCTCCCGGACCCATCCGCCAAAGGCCGAAAGGCCTCTGGAAACCGATTATTCTTCCGGAGATCCAAGGGGAGGAGGTGCGCGAGATCCTCCGGGGCCGAATTCCGGCGTCCAGAGGCCTTTCGGCCCCTGGTGGGGGGTGCAGGGGGGCAAGGCCCCCCTGCCGCGGCCACCCGGCATGCGCCTATTCCGCCGCCGCGCGCTGCGGCGCCGTCCCCGGCTGGCGAACCCGCAGCCGGCGGATGCGCCGCGGGTCGGCATCGAGGATGCGGAATTCCAGCCCCGAGGGATGCGACACCAGCTCGCCCTTGGCCGGCACCCGGCCAGCCAGGGTGAAGACCAGCCCGCCCACCGTGTCGATGTCGGCGGCGCGTTCCTCATCCGTCATCACGGGGCCGAACTGGGCCTCGAAGTCGGCAATCGGCATGCGCGCATCGAGTTCGACGGTCCCGTCGGGCCGCTCGGTCATCTGCGGCGCGCTGATCTCGTCATGCTCGTCGCTGATGTCGCCGACGATGGTCTCGACCAGGTCCTCGATGGTCACCAGGCCGTCGATGCCGCCGTATTCGTCCACCACCAGCGCCATGTGCATGCGCTGCTGGCGCATCTGCAGCAGCAGGTCGAGCACCGGGATCGAGGGCACGACGAAGAGCGGCTTGCGCAGGATCGCCCTCAGGTCGAAGGGCCTGTCCTGCCCCGCCTGGCCGATCGCGGCGAAGACGTCCTTGATGTGGACCATGCCGACGATGTCGTCGAGGCTTTCGCGGTAGATCGGATACCGGCTGTGCCCGTCCTTCTGGATCATCTGGACCGCCTGATCGAGGCTGAAGTCCTCGGGCATGGCCATGATGTCGGCGCGGGGCACCATGATGTCGTAGGCGGTGGCGCCGCGCAGGCGGAGCACGTTCGACAGCAGCGCGCGCTCATGGGTATCGAGGTCGCTGGCATCCGGCGCGGAGCCGTCGCCCTGCTCCTCGCGGCCCTCGATGAGCTCCTCGACCCGGTCGCGGACCGATTCGGCCTCGCGCCGGCGCAGCAGGCCCTGCAGCTTCCAGAACAGGCCCGATCTGGGGGAGACCTCGCTCATGTCGCGCCCCGCCAGGGGTTGGGCAGGCCGAGGCGGCGCATGATCCGCGCCTCGGCGCGCTCCATCCGGCGGGCCTCGCCGGCGGCGATGTGGTCATGGCCGGCGAGGTGCAGCGCCCCGTGGGCCACCAGGTGGGCAAGGTGCGCCGCCGTCCTGCGGCCCGCCGCGCGCGCCTCCCGCCGCACGACGCCGAGCGCCAGGGCGACGTCGCCGAGCTGGCCGGGCACGCCGGCGGGAAAGGACAGGACATTGGTCGGCTTGGCCTTGGCGCGATGCTGGCCGTTCAGCCGCTTGACCTCGGTATCGTCGGTCAGCAGCACGGTCATGGCGCCGGCCGTCCCCGCTTCCCGCAGGGCGGCCTCCGCGGCCCGGCGAGCGATCGCCTCGGGCCGCCTGACGGCGGCGCGCCAGCCCGGCGCCGCCAGGACCACGGAGATGTCGGGCACCTCCTGCGATCCGTTCCGAAGCCCAGCCTGATCGTCGGAATCACGACCCCGGCCGGGACGGCTACTTCCCGGTTCCATACCTCTCCTTCTTCGCCCGGGACTGCTCGTCGGCCCGCCCATAGGCGGCGACGATCCGGGCCACCAGCGGATGCCTTACCACATCCCGCTCGGCGAATCTCGTGACACCGATGCCCTCCACGCCCTCGAGGACGCGCAGCGCCTCGATCAGGCCCGAGGGCTGGCCGGCCGGCAGGTCCACCTGCGTCGGGTCCCCGGTCACGACCATCCGGCTGCCCTCGCCCATGCGGGTGAGGAACATCTTCATCTGGACGGGGGTCGTGTTCTGGGCCTCGTCCAGGATGGCGTAGCAATGGGCCAGCGTCCGCCCGCGCATGAAGGCGAGCGGGGCGATCTCGATCTCCCCGCGCTCGATGCGCTTGGCCACCTGCTCGGGCGGCAGCATGTCGTTCAGCGCGTCGTAGAGCGGGCGGAGATAGGGATCGACCTTCTCCTTCATGTCGCCAGGCAGGAAGCCGAGGCGCTCGCCCGCCTCCACCGCGGGCCGGGAAAGCACGATGCGGTCCACCCGGCCGGACTGCAGCATGGCGACGCCCTGCGCGACGGCGAGGTAGGTCTTGCCGGTGCCGGCGGGACCGATGCCGAAGACCATGTCGCGGCCCGCGAGCATCTCGATATAGGCGCCCTGCGCCGGGGAACGCGGCGCGATCGCCCCCTTGCGGGTGCGGATCGCCGGCAGGTCGCGCAGGGGCAGGCGGGGTTCGCCCTGCTCCGCGCCGCCCTCGGCGAGCCTCAGCGACGCTTCCACTTCCGCCGTCCCGACATGCTGCCCCTGCTCCAACCGCTTCCACAGCGCCAGCAGCGCCGCCTCCGCCATCTCGGTCCGCTCCGCGCCGCCCGAGATGGCGATGCGGTTGCCCCGGGAGGCCAGCCTGACGCCGAGCACCTGCTCGATCCGCGCCAGGTGCCGGTCGTGCTCGCCATGGAGCAGGGGCAGGAGGACGTTGTCGTCGAACTGCAGCGTGATGGAGCGTTGCTCGATCGGGCTGCGCGGGTCCGAGGCGCGGAGGGCGATGCTGTGCGTGCTGGTCAAGCGGCCGGTCTCTCCCTGGGTTCGGCGCTGCCGGATGCCGCGAGCGCCCCGGTCAATGAATTGGGGTGCCCGGCAAGGATCCGCACCGGGACGACCTGCCCGGCGAGGCCCGCGGGCCCGTCGAAATGCACGGGGTTCAGCCAGGGGGTGCGGCCGGCCATCTGGCCCGGGTGCCGGCCCGGTCCCGTCACCAGCACCTCGGCCACCATGCCGGCGCGGGAGCGGTTGAAGTCGGCCTGCTGGTCGCGCAGCAGGGCCTGGACCTCGGCCAGGCGGGCGTCCTTCACCTCCTCGGCCACCTGCCCGGCCATGGTCGAGGCCGGGGTGCCGGGGCGGGCGGAATACTTGAAGGAGAAGGCCTGGGCGAAGCCGACCTCGCGGATCAGCGCCATGGTCGCGGCGTGGTCGGCATCGGTTTCGCCCGGATGGCCGGCGATGATGTCGGTGGACAGGGCGAGGTCCGGCCGCGCGGCGCGCAGGCGATCCACGAGGCGCCGGTAGTCCTCGGCCGTGTGCCCGCGATTCATCATCTTCAGCACCCGGTCGGACCCCGACTGCACCGGCAGGTGCAGGAAGGGCATCAGCGCCGGGGTGTCGCCATGGGCGGCGATCAGGTCGTCGTCCATGTCGCGCGGGTGGGAGGTCGTGTAGCGGATGCGGGCCAGGCCGGGCAGCTCGGCGAGCCGCCGCGCCAGCCGCCCGAGCGTCCAGGCGCGCCCGTCGGGCCCCTCCCCGTGCCAGGCGTTCACGTTCTGTCCGAGCAGCGTGATCTCGCGCGCGCCCAGCGAAACGAGCCGCTGCGCTTCCGCGACGATCGCCTCGACCGGGCGGGAATGCTCGGCGCCGCGGGTGTAGGGGACCACGCAGAAGGAGCAGAACTTGTCGCAGCCCTCCTGTACCGTCAGGAAGGCCGTCACGCCCTGCGGCGCGACCGTCTCGGGCAGGTGGTCGAACTTGTCCTCGGCCGGGAACTCGGTCTCGATCACCGCCCCGGCGGCGCGGGAGGCGCGGGCGACCATCTCCGGCAGCCGGTGATAGGATTGCGGGCCGAGCACCAGGTCCACCCACGGCGCGCGGGCAGTGATCTCGGCCCCTTCGGCCTGGGCGACGCAGCCCGCGACGGCGATGACCATGTCCCCGCCCTTCGCCTGCTTGGCCTCGCGCAGCCGGCCGAGGTCGGAGAACACCTTCTCGGTCGCCTTCTCCCGGATGTGGCAGGTGTTGAGGATGACCATGTCGGCCTCCTCCACCGCCTCGGTCGGCGCATAGCCGAGCGGCGCCAGGACATCCGCCATCCGGGCGCTGTCATAGACATTCATCTGGCAGCCCCAGGTGCGGATCAGCAGTCGCTTGCGGGGCGCGGGGGTGGTGGTCATTCGGGGTCAGGCTCCGCCGGCTCCGCCGCGGGGGCGCGGCGAAGGCAGGCGGGGGAGATGCGCAGCTGGGCGGCGCGGGTCAAGCGACCGGGGGCCCGAAACGACTCTGCATGCCGGGAAGCCTGGACGCCCGCTCCGTGCCGGGTCAAGCATTGCGGCGCCGCCGCGGCCACGGTGTTGCGCGCAATCCACGTCTGCGGGGCGGCCGCTCAGCCCTGGGGCACCCGCAGCCGGAGCGGCTCGACCGGCCGGTTCTGGCGCAGCAGCGCCGCCCCCTCGGCGACCACGTCGCTGGTCGCCGCGGTCAGCGACTTGCGGTCGGGAAAGGCCGCGGGGTCCGTCGGCTCGTGCAGCAGGACCGTCGCCCGCGCGCCCGGCCGCCGCGCGATCCGCCAGAAATGGGAGGCGATGTCCATGTCCCCGTACCACGCGAACAACGGCCGGTCGCGCCGGCAGGCCGGCAGCCCGCCCAGGCGGTCATAGACCAGCGAGACCGGCTGGATCTGCTTCGCGTCCTGCGCGGCCGCGAGGAAGGACGACCGGAACGGCAGCACCCGCGTGCCGTCGTTGGAGGTGCCCTCGGGGAAGAGGATGATGTTGTCGCCGGTCGAGAGGCGCTGCTGGATCTCCCCGGCCTCGCGCCCCGTGCTGTTGCGCTTCCGGCTGACGAAGACGGTGCGGCCGAGCCGCGCGACCGTGCCGATCACCGGCCATTCGCCGACCTCGGACTTCGAGACGAAGGCGGCCTCGAGCACGCTTCCCAGGACCAGGACGTCGAGCCAGGAGGAATGGTTCGACACGAAGAGCACCGAGGGCGAGGCCGAGGGCGCGCCCACCACCTGCACCTTCATCCCGATCAGGCGGCAGAGCACGGCATGATAGGTGCGGGCGAACCTGATCTTCGCGCGCCCCGGCAGCCGGATCAGCACGGCCTGGACCGGCAGCGCGGCCAGCGTCCAGAGCGCGGCGAAGGCGATGCGGCGGATGGCGCGCAGGCGCCCGCCCATGGGCCGGGGGTCCATGACGTCGCCCCAGGCCGAGCCCGGGAGCCAGGGACGGAAGCGCAGCGGATGGGCGCGGCGCAGGCGGCGCGGCCTCAGGGCCTCTTCGGTCGAGCGGGCGACGGCTTCCATGAAGGTCGCAGGTAGCGCGCCGACGATGGCGGGGCAATGAAGGCTTGGCGGCAGGCGCGTGAAGGCTGCGCGACGGAACCATGGCCGCCGCGCCTACCCCTGCCCGCCGCCGAGGGCCGCCGGCAGATCGGCGAGGTCGAGCCCCTCGATCAACGGATTGGCCCGGAGATTCCGCCCCCAGAGGGATTCGAGCACCCGCACCGCCGCCTCGGTCACCGGCATCGGCAGCCCGATCGCCTGGGCGAGTGCGAGATAGAAGGCGAGGCCGTAGGGCACGTCCTCGGTCACGTAGCGGGTGGTCATTTCGGTCGGGCCGGCAATGAGGCCGCTGTCGCGCTCGATCGCCGCCGTCATCTCATGGAGCGGGCCGAGCGGCACGCCGTTGGTCCGGTGGAAGGTCTCCGCCAGGCCCGGCGGCCGGTGGCCGAAGCGGGCGGCGAGCGCATCGCGCTCGGCGGCGAGATCCTCCATCAGCCGGCAGACCGCCGCGGTCATCAGGCCGTACTGGCCCCAGGTCTCGCGCGCCTCGATGCGCGTGACGTTGGTCAGCGCGAGCGCGGCGTGGCCGATCGGGTTGATGTTGATGAGGGCGGCGGCGAGCGCGTCCGGCACGCAGGTCCAGCGGTTGCCGAACAGCGCCTCGGCCATGGCGGCCAGGTCGGGCGCCAGGCGGCGCCCGGTCATCGGTGTTGTCGCCATGGCGCCGACCGGCGCGCCCGGCCCGCGCATCCGCGCGAAGGCGAGCGGTGCCAGCGATGCCGCCGGCGCGATCAGGAGCGGCAGGGCCGGCGGGATCGCTTCCGCGATGCGCGGCAGGAGGCCGGGCAGGGCGTAGGTGGGCACGGCGAGCATCGCGACCTCGGCCCCCGCGAAGGCCTCGGCCAGGGAAGCGGCGACGGCGACCGGAAAGGTGCCCTGGAGCATGCCCTCGGCGTGCAGCGC
>JAFADX010000236.1 GCA_023424475.1 Pseudomonadota bacterium | reverse complement strand
GCGGCGGCGGGCCCGCCGCAGGGCGCGCCGAATGGGCAGCGTCCCTCCACGGCCGCCGAGGCCGAGGCGGCACGGCGGCAGGAACAACAGCGCGTCCTCGCCACGGACCCGACCCTCGCGCGGGTCGGCGGCGTGCTGACGCCGCGGGGCGCGATCTCGATCGAGCCGGAGATCAACTACCTCTACTCGCAGAACACCGTCGCGGCCGTGAACGGCTTCTCGATCATCCCCGGCATCACCTTCGGCACGGTGGACGTGCGCCGCTCGATCGAGCGCGCGACCATCGCCGCGCTCACGCTGCGCTACGGCGTCACCGACCGCTTCGAGATCAATGCGCGCATCCCCTATGTCTACCGGAGCGACACCATCCAGACCTCGCCGGCGGACATCACCGCCCAGCCCATCACCATCGGGCCGACCGGCAACGGGCTCGGCGACATCGAGCTCGGCGCCAGCTACCAGATCAACGCCGGCCTGCAGGACTGGCCGATCTTCATCGCCAACCTGCGGGTCAAGAGCGACACCGGAACCAGCCCCTTCGAGGTGCCGATCTACACCATCAACGACCAGCAGGGCGGCTTCCTGCGCGGCCTGACGCGGGAACTGGCGACCGGCACCGGCTTCTGGTCGGTCGAACCGGGCGTCACCGTCGCCTGGGCGACCGACCCGGCCGTGTTCTTCGGCGGCCTCCGCTACATCTGGAACATCGGCCGCACCGTGGACATCCAGGATCCCGCGGGCGGCCCGGCGACGCCGACCAAGCTCGACCCCGGGGACGGCATCGGCATGAACTTCGGCGTCGGCTTCGCGCTCAACGAACGCACCTCGCTCAGCCTTGGCTACGAACAGGTCTGGGTGTTCTCCTCCTCCGCCAGCGGAAGCCGCATCCTGGGATCCGGGCTCGATATCGGCAGCTTCAACTTCGGCCTCTCCTACCGTGCCTCGGAATCGACGAGCTTCAATCTCGGCGTCCAGATCGGCACGACAGAGAGCGCGCCGGCCGCGCGGCTGATCTTCCGGGTGCCGATCCGCTTCAACCTGCTCTGACCCCGCGCGGCACCCGCGCCCATGCGCGGGCCGCGGAACCTCACGATCCGGGTGAGGCATGGAACGCAATCGTGATCCGCCGGCGTCCAATGCGACGGCCGGAAATTCGTAAACGATACGTAAACCCTGACAGCGTCATCTTTACTGATTTCGCCTCTGCGCGGGGGCCATCGTCTTCTTTTTCGCGCATGGGTTGCCGCATCGGCGCAGCCCTGCCGGCGATCCTCGATGAAGCCCGCGCCATCCCTGGCATGCGACGAAGGGCCCCGGCCCTGGCACGCGGGTTGCGTCACCGGTCCTGCGCGCCGGAGGTGCGCGGGAGGAGAACAGGCACATCGGCGCGGCATGGCGCGCAGCCTCCCGTATGCCCCCACGCGACGGCCGTCCGGCGAGACGGCGGCCGCCCGACAACACTGGAACCGAGGGGTAGAGGGCATGCGTACTCTTCTTCTGGCCACGGCCGGCCTGCTCGTCGCAAGCGGGGGCGCCTTCGCGAACGACTATGGCCGCCGGCACCACGGCCCGCAGACGATCGAGGACTACTATGCCGCCGCGCTCGCGGTGAACATCGGCGGGGTCAGCGGCAATACGTCCGAGACCGGCTTCGGCCAGGCCGCCAGTGCCCGCATGAATGGCGGCTTCGACGGGATGCGCGGCGTCGCCAACGTCAACCAGAATGCCGGCGCCAACAGCGCGCAGCAGAACTCCGTCGCGGTCGCCTATGTCGAAGGCTGCGACTGCGAGGTCACCGTCAGCCGCCATGACCGCAGCCGCGGCGACGCCGACGCGAATGCCGTCGCGGGCAACGGCGCCCGGGTCGAGGGCAACGGAAGCTCGAACGGCCACTTCCTCTTCGGCGGCGGCGGCTCCGCGGCCGCCTCGATGAACGGTGGCTTCCAGAACGCCACCGGCGTCGTGCAGGTGAACCAGAACACCGGCGCCAACAGCGCGCAGCAGAATGCGACCGCTGTGGTCTATGTGGACGGCATTCAGGGCCAGCAGCAGGACCGCGATGCCTGGGCTGTCTCGGCCAACCTCGGTGCCGTCGGCGGGAACGGATCGTTCGGCGCCGGTCACGACGCCTCGGCCCGGATGACGGACTCCTTCACCGGCTTCACCGGCGCCGCCAACGTCAACCAGAACGCCGGCGCCAACAGCCTGCAGCAGAACGCGACCTCGCTGTCGGCAATCACCTACTGCAACTGCGCCGCGCAGGACCTCTCCACCACCATCGCGGCGGCGGGGAACTTCGGCAGCGTATCCTACAACCAGGCGACCGCCCTCGGCGGCAGCGCCAGCGCGACCATGGCGAACTCCTTCAACGGTGCGACGGGCGTCGCGCAGGTCAACCAGAACGCCGGCGCCAACAGCCTGATGCAGAATTCCGTCTCGGTCGGCGCGATCTATCAGCGCTGAGCCTCGCCCGGGCAGGCGCCGGCGGCCCCCGTGCCGCCGGCGCCGCTCGACTGTCACCGCCGCAAGCATCTTGGAAGGAGCCCCCCATGACCAAGGCCATCGCGGCACTGGCGGTTCTGGCCGCTTCGTTCATCGGCACCGCCATCGCTTCCGAGCCGGCCCTGCCCGAGGGATTCGCGGGTGCCGCGCCGCTTCCCGCCGCGGAACTCGACGCCGCCCGGGGCCGCGCCGGACTCCATTCCGAGGCGGCGAACCAGGCCCTGCTCCAGGGCAACCACGTCGCCGCCGACAGCGTGACCGGGAACAACACGGTCTCCGGCTCGCTGAATGGCACCAACGGGGTCACGACCGTGTTCCAGAACACCGGCAACAACACGGTGTTCCAGGCCGCGACCAACATCATGATCAACCTCCGCTGAGCGCGGTGCGGCGGATGCGGGCGCGACCGATGCCGAGGCTCATCGCGCTGCCGGTCCTGGCGGCGCTCCTGGCCGGCTGCGCCTCCTCCGCCTTGCCGGGGGCAGGCAGCGCCGCGCCCATGACCTCGGATGTCATGCTGACGGAAACCGCGACCGGCGGGCCGAGCCTCGCCATGCCGATGACGAGCATCCGCGCCCGCCGCTTCGCGCGCACCATCCGTCAGCGCTACGACTTCTCCTGCGGCTCGGCCGCCCTCGCCACGCTGCTGACCTACCAGTACGACATGCCGACCACCGAGAACGACGTGCTGCGGGACATGATCGCGCATGGCGACGCCGAGCGGATCCGCGCTGCCGGCTTCTCGCTGCTCGACATGCAGACCTACCTCGCGAGCCGCGGGCTGCGCTCGAACGGCTACCGCCTCTCGCTCGACCGCCTGGCGGAAGCGCGCGTGCCTGCCATCGCGCTGATCGACACCAACGGATACCGCCACTTCGTCGTGGTGCGCGGCGTCACGCCGGACCGCGTGCTGCTCGGCGACCCGAACCTCGGCACGCGGACCATGCCGCGGGTGCGGTTCGAGGAGAACTGGAACGGCGTCCTGTTCGTCATCCTCGACCACCCGGACCGCGGCCATGCCACCTTCAACCTGGCCGAGGACTGGGGAGTCCGGCCGCGCGCGCCCGGCGAGCTCGTGCGCGATTCGATGGACCTCAACCAGAGGGGATTCGGCATGCCGCCGCCGATTCTCTACAATGGCGGCGTGCCACCCACGCGCTGGTTCTTCTGAGATGGAAGGAGAGCGATCGATGTGGACATCACGCCTCCTCGGCGCCGTCGTCCTGTCCGTGGCGCCGACCTGGAATCCCTGCGCTGCGGAGGGTGCGAACGGCATGGCACCGCGCGACCTTGTCGCGGTCTATGCCGAAAGCCTCGGCATCGCGCTGGCGGAGGCGCCGAGGGTCCGCCGGGAGGATGAGGGCCTCGTCCTCGCCGCGGCGCCGGTGCCCGCCGACGAGCTGGCGGGTCTGCGCGGCGGCTTCGCCATGCCGGGCGGCCTCAGCGTCGCCTTCGGCTTCGACATCGAGACGCGGGTCGGCGGTGCCATCGTCCAGCGCCTGACCTTGCCGCAGACCGCGCTCGGGAACGGGGCGGTCCCGCCGGTGCAGGTGACCGACGCCCAGGGCCGGACGTCGGCGCTCACCCTCGACCCGGCGCTGCCGACGAGCATCACGGACGTGGTGAATGGCGGCGCGACCCGCGTGATGACGCAGATCGGCGGCGGCGGCATCGCCGGGGTGCTGCAGAACAGCCGCAACGGCCAGGTCGTGCAGCGCACGACGAGCATCGGCATCGACGTCAGCGGCATGAGCGGCCTGCTCAACAACAGCGCCTTGCGCTCGATGCTGCGTTCGGGGCTCGAAGGCCGGGAGCGGTTCGGGCGATGACCGGGGCAGCGGGCCGGATCCGGCGCATCGTCCTTGCAGCGGCCCTGTTCTGGCCGGCGCTGGCGATGCCGGCGCTGGCGCAGGACCGGCCGTCGCCGATCGTGCCGATCGGCGGCCTGGACGGGCTGGTGCCGCTCGACCCGTTGACGCTCGGCAGCATGCGCGGCGGCCAGTTGACGCGCCCGCAGACGACCACGCCGAACCCCTCCACCGGCGTGCGGCTCTGGGACGAGATCGCGAGGCCGGCCCGCCCCCCGCTGCCGCAGGACGGCAGCGTCAGTTCCATCTCCCGTGCCATGAAATGACCGTCCGGAGAGCCCGAGCCTTGCGCAGCCCCCTCCTCGCCCTGCCTGCCGGCCTTGCCCTGCTGCTCGCCGCCGGCTGCGCCACCC
>JAFADX010000219.1 GCA_023424475.1 Pseudomonadota bacterium | reverse complement strand
GGCCTGGCCCGCGGCCTCCGCGGCCGCCAGCGCGCGCGCGGTCGCGGCCGCCATGCCGGGCGATGCGCCCGCACCCGAAAGCGCGGCGCGGGCCAGCGATTCGGCCTGTTCGAGCGAGAGCCGCATCAGTCCACACGCAGCCCGGCAGCGTGGATGACGCGCGCCCAGCGGTCGGTCTCGGCGGTGACGAAGGCGGCGGACCTCGCGCGGTCCCAGCCCTCGACCGCGAAGCCGCCGTCGCGCGCCTTGCGCGCGACCTCGGCGTCCCCGATCGCGGCAAGGGTGCCGGCCTCGATCTTCGCGAACACCGGGGCCGGCACGCCGGCCGGCACCATCATGGCGGTCCAGTTCGTCATCTCGAGGCCCGGCTGCCCGGCTTCCTTCACGGTCGGCACGCTGGGCAGCAGCGGGTGCCGCGTGGCGGAGGTGATGGCGAGGGGCCGGAGCCGTCCGCCCTGGATCTGGGCGATGCACTCGGGCAGGTTCGAGACCATGAAGTCGAGATTGCCCGCCGCGAGGTCGGTGACCGACGGCGCCCCGCCGCGATACGGCACATGGGTGATGTTGTCGCCGGCCTGCGCGGCGGTGCGGAAGAGCTCGATGCCGAGATGCGGCGGCGAACCGGAGCCGGAGGAGCCGGCGTTGAGGCGCCCGGTCCTGGCGCTGCGCATGAGGTCGGCGAGCGTGCGCGCGCGGCTCTTCTCCGCGTTCACCACCACGACGAGCGGCAGCGAGCCCAGCACCGAGACGGTGGCGAGGTCGCGGCGGAAGTCGAACGGCGCATTGGGGAACAGCGTCGCGTTCACCGTGTGCGTCATGGTGATGGCGAGCAGCGTGTGGCCGTCGGGCGCGCTCTTGGCGGCCGCGTCGGCGCCGATCAGCCCGCTGCCGCCGGCGCGGTTCTCCACCACGACCGGCTTGCCCCAGATCTCGGACAGCTTCTGCGCGACGAGGCGCGCCATGATGTCGGTCAGCCCCCCCGGCGGAAAGGGCACGATGTAGCGCACGGCACGGTCCGGATAGGCCCCTTGCGCGCGGGCGGCCGCGGGCAGCAGCGCCGCGGCCGGGATGCCGGCAAGGACGGAGCGGCGATCGATCATGGGGCGTGGTCCTCCTGTTCTGGTCTCGTTGGCGCAACGGTAGCCCAGGAGCGCGCGGCGCCCTATAGGGTCCGGGTTCCCCACGACACAACGGAGCGACGCGTGAGCGCAGTGGACCGGATCCGCGACTGGCAGGACGAGCTGACCGCCTGGCGGCGCGACTTCCATGCCCATCCCGAAATCGGCTTCGAGGAAGTCCGCACCAGCGCCCTGGTCGCCGAGCGTCTGGCATCCTGGGGCATCGAGGTGCATCGCGGCATCGGCCGGACCGGCGTGGTCGGCGTGCTGCGCAACGGCAACGGCCAGGGGCGGATCGGCCTGCGCGCGGACATGGACGCGCTGCCGATGCCCGAGGCCAACACCTTCGCCCACCGCTCGACGGCCGAGGGCAGGATGCATGGCTGCGGCCATGACGGGCACACCACCATGCTGCTCGCCGCCGCGCGCTACCTCGCCGAGACGAAGAACTTCGACGGCACCGTGCATTTCATCTTCCAGCCGGCCGAGGAAGGCCTCGGCGGCGCGCAGGCGATGCTCGCCGACGGGCTGTTCGAGCGTTTCCCCTGCGACGCCGTCTTCGGCATGCACAACCGCCCGGGCCTGCCGATCGGGCAGTATGCGATCCGCCCGGGGCCGGTGATGGCCGGCGCGGTGTTCTTCGACATCGTGGTGCAGGGCCATGGCGGCCACGGCGCGCGGCCGGAGCAGACGGTAGACCCGGTGATCGTCGGCGCGCAGATCGTCTCGGCGCTGCAGACCATCGTGGCGCGCAACCTCGGCGCGCTCGATTCCGCGGTGGTCAGCGTGACCGGATTCACCGCCGGCGAGGCGTACAACGTCATCCCCGACCGCGTCGCGCTGAAGGGCACCGTGCGGGCCTTCAAGGTCGAGACGCTGCGCCTGGTCGAGGAACGGATGCGCGCCGTGGCCCAGAGCATCGCCGCCGGCTTCGGCGCCACCGCCGAGGTGACCTGGCGCGAGATCGCCGCGCCCACGATCAACGCGCCGGAACATGCGGCCGCCATGGGCGACGCCGCCGCCGCGCTGGTCGGCGAGAAGCATGTCGAGCGCAACCGCAGCCCGGTCATGGGCAGCGAGGACTTCGCCTACATGCTGCTCGAGGTGCCGGGCGCCTACATCCATGTCGGCAACGGCACCGGGGAGGCCGGCGGCTGCGACGTGCACAACCCGCACTACGACTTCAACGACGCGGCCATCCCCTATGGCGGCGGGATGCTGGCGACGCTGGTGGAGCAGAAGCTGCCGCGCATCGCGGACTGACGCCTGCGCGCCCTTCGCGGAACGCTTCGCGAGGGGAGAAGTGAACTTCTCCCCCGCACCCCCGCGACCTTCCCTGGATGCCCGGGGCCCATCCCGAAAGGGCGGTGCCAGGATGAGGAGGGCTTGAGGTCCCGGAGCGGGAAGGGCCTCTTCTCCCGCATCCTGGGCGTGGGCCAGCGGCCCGGTCCTGCCCGGCATCGGGCAGGATGACGTTCGCAGCCGCCGGCCCGGCGCGTCAGGCGCTCTCGTAGAGGCGCGTCAGGCTGTATTCGCGGTGGCCGAGGATCTCGGCCGCCGTGTGCTGGCCGTCCGCGGTGCGGATGATGCAGTCGAGCAGGGCCTCGCCCGCATCGTCCAGGTTCATCTTCCGCTGCAGGATGCCGGTCACGTCCACGTCGATGTGCTCGGACATGGTGCGCTGCGTGCGTGGGTTCGCGGTCAGCTTGATGACCGGCAGGATCGGGTTGCCGATCACGTTGCCCTGGCCGGTCGGGAAGGTGTGCACCGCGAAGCCCGAGGCCGCGCAGAGCGTCACCATCTCGGCCGCCGCCGAGGACGAGTCCATGAACCACAGGCCCGGATGCGTCGGCTCCTCGGCCTTGTCGAGCACGCCGTCGACCGTGCACTTCTTGCCGATCTTCTGGATGTTGCCGAGCGCCTTCTCCTCGATGGTGGTCAGGCCGCCCTCGATGTTGCCCTTGGTGGGCTGGCTGTCCGACAGGTCGTTGGTCTTGTTCGCCTCGATCACGCGCTGGTAGCGGTCGAACATCGCCATGAACTGGGCGCGGATCTCGGGCGTCTTGCAGCGCGCCGCGACCAGGTGCTCGCCACCCGTCAGTTCCGTCGTCTCGCCGAAGACCAGCGTGTTGCCGTTCTCCCACAGCTTGTCGAAGGAATTGCCGACGGTCGGGCAGGAGGCGAGGCCCGAGGTGGTGTCGGATTCGCCGCACTTCGTCGAGACCCAGAGGTCCTGCAGCGGCGCCTTGGTCTTCTTGAGCGCGGTCGCGTACTTCACCATGCGGTAGGCGGCGCGGGACGCATTCGCGATGGTCGCGATGTCGCCGTTCTGCTCGATGGCGAAGTACTCGACCGGCTTGCCGGTCCTGGCGATGCCCTCGGCGACCTTGCCGGCCCAGCCGAGCTCGATGCCGATCACCACCACCGCCGCGACGTTCGGGTTGCAGCCGGTGCCGATGATGGTGCGGAAATGCAGGTCGAGGTCCGCGCCGAACTGCAGGCGGCCATAGGCGTGCGGGATCGCGATGCAGCCCTGGATGTTGCGCGCCACGCCCTCGGCCGCGGCGTTGGAGATGTCGTCCACCGGCAGGATCAGGACGTGGTTGCGCACGCCCATGCGGCCGTTGTCGCGGCGCCAGCCTTCGAAGGAGGCGTTCTTCAGGTCGATGCCCATGATCGCTTTCCCCTTACCAGCGCTTCGTCTTGACGTTGTGGACGTGCAGGTGCTCGCCGGCGCCGATGTCCTTCACCGCGCGCCCGATGTCCACGCCGTACTTGATGATGGTGTCGCCGTTGCCGATGCCCTTGATCGCCAGCTTGTGGCCGATGGGGATGTCGTTCTTGGCGTCGAATTCGATCAGCTTGTCCTGGTCCATGATCCAGCCGGTGAGCCTGGTGCCCGCCTTGAGGCCCTCGACCACGACCACGCCGACGGAATCGCCTTCGTCATGGACGACGAAATGGATCGTCATCGCTCCCTCCCTTTCCGATGGGTGGCGGGAGGCTAGGCCGCGCTTGACCGCCGGTCAACTAGATGAGTTATATGACCATCATGAACGCGGAACCGCCCCTCTGGCGCATGATCCGGGATTCGCTGGAAGCCGCGCTGGCTGCCGGCGAGTATCCGGCCGGGACGCCGCTGCCCTCGGAGGCCAAGCTCGCCGCGCGCTACGGCTGCGCGATCGGCACGGTGCGCCGTGCGGTGGACGAGCTGGTGGCCGCGCGCGCGCTGGTGCGCCGGCAGGGCAAGGGCACCTTCGTGCCGGATATCGACGCGATGGCGCGCCTGCGGCGCGATGGCGCGACAGCCCGCCTGCGGCGCGACGGCCCGGACCGCACGGCGTTCTATTTCTTCCACATCCGTCCGGAGGACGGCGCGCGCGCACTGCCGGAAACGGAGCTGCTCGACTTCCGCGCCCCCGTCCCCTGCCCGGCCTGGATCGCGCCGCATCTCGGCCTGGCGCCGCGTGCGCCCATGATCTTCGCCCGCAACCTGCAACGCATCGAAGGGCGGCCCGTGGTGCTGGACGACCTCTGGCTGCCGGGGGCGCTGTTCCCGGGCCTCGACCGCGCCGGCTTCGCGGGGCGGGAGGGAACCGTCTATGGTCTCTACCAGAAGCGCTTCGGCCATTCGGTGATCCGCACCGACGAGCGGCTGCGCGCCGTCGCCGCGCCGCCCGGAATGGCCGCCCTGCTTGGCCTGCCCGAGGGCGCGCCGGTGCTGCGCATCCTGCGCCTGGCAATGGCCATCGGGGACCGGCCGGTGGAATTGCGCATCTCCCATGCGGACACGCGGGAGCATGAATACTTCAACACGCTGGCCTGACGTGGCACAGACTCTGCGCTGACAGGGGAGAACCGCCATGGCCGGCGTCTACTGGTACGATGGAACCTGGTCGACCGAGGAGCCGAAGATCGTCGGCCCCATGGACCATGCCTTCTGGCTGGGCTCGGTCATCTTCGACGGCGGCCGCGCCATCAAGGGCTGGGCGCCGGACCTCGACCGGCACTGCGCCCGGGCCGTGGCCTCGGCCAAGGCCATGCTGATGAAGCCGACCAAGACCCCGGCCGAGATCGAGGCGCTGTGCCGCGAGGGCATCCGCCGCATGGGCCCGGAGGCCGAACTCTACGTCCGGCCGATGTTCTTCATCCGCAAGGGCCTCGGCGCCGCGCGCCCGGACCCGGACAGCACCGACTTCATCCTGGCGATCTACGACAGCCCGCTGCCCAAATGGGCCGGCTTCTCGGCCGTCATGGCGCCCTTCCGCCGCCCGACGCCGGAAATGGCGCCGACCGACGCCAAGGCCGCCTGCCTCTATCCGAACGGCGCGCGCGCCTCGGCCTTCGCCGCGACCCAGGGCGCCGACAATGCGGTGATGTGCGATGCACTCGGCAACGTCGCCGAATTCGCCTCGGCGAACATCTGGTTCGCCAAGGACGGCAAGGTCGTCACCCCGGCGGTGAACCACACCTTCCTCAACGGCATCACGCGCCAGCGCGTCATCGGCCTGTTCCGGGACGCCGGCGTGACGGTCGAGGAACGCACGGTGAAGCCGGGGGAACTCGACACGGCGGACGAGATCTTCTCGACCGGCAACTACGCCAAGGTGCAGCCCTGCACCCGCTACAACGGCCGCGACATGCAGATCGGCCGCTTCGCGACGCAGGCGCGGGAGATGTACTGGCGCTGGATGGAAGGCCTGCCGAAGGTGGCCTGAGGGAACGGGCGGGGATGCCGCATCCCCGCCCTCTCCTCCGCCGGCGTCAGCCGGCGAAGAACTGCTGCGTGCCGTGCGCCTCGATCGCCTTGGCCAGGCGGCCGAGGGCGTGGACATAGGCCGCGGAGCGGGCCGAGATGCCCTTCTCGCGGGAGATCGCCCAGACCTTCGCGCCCTCGCGTTCCATGATCGCCTTCAGCCGCGCATGGATGTCCCCGAGCGTCCAGTAGTAGCCCTGCCGGTTCTGCACCCACTCGAAGTAGGACACCGTCACGCCGCCGGCATTGGCGAGGATGTCCGGCAGCACGATCACGCCATTCGCATCCAGGACGCGGTCGGCCTCCGGCGTGACCGGGCCGTTGGCGAGCTCGAGGATGACCTTCGCGCGCACCGTCCCGGCATTGCCGATGTGGATCATGTCCTCGAGCGCCGCCGGCACCAGCAGGTCGCATTCGGTGCCGATCAGCTCCTCCTCGGAGACCGCGCGGATGCCGGGTTCGCCCGCCAGTGCCGCGACCGGCCTGCCCCCGGCCTTCAGCGCGATCAGGCGCGCCACGTCGAAGCCCGCCTCGCAGGCGACGGCGCCGCGGGAATCGGAGACGGCAACGATGCGGTGCCCGTCGGCGGCGAGCAGGCTGGCGATGAACTGGCCGGCATTGCCGAAGCCCTGCACCGCGACGCGCATCCCGCGGCCGAGGCCGAGATCCTTCGCCAGGTGGTTCGCCAGGTAGTAGCCGCCGCGCGCCGTGGCGTCGTCGCGGCCGAGCGAGCCGCCGAGCGCGATCGGCTTGCCGGTGATGACCGCCGGCGCCGGCTCCCCGCGGATGGAGGCGTATTCGTCCGCCATCCAGCCCATGATCATCGAGTTCGTGTAGACGTCCGGCGCGGGAATGTCGCGGTCCGGCCCGATCACGCGGGAGAAGGCCTGGACATAGGCACGCGAAAGACGTTCCAGTTCAGCCCTGGAGAGGCTGCGGGGGTCGAGCTTCACCGCCCCCTTGCCGCCGCCATAGGGCAGGTCCATGACCGCGCACTTCATGGTCATCCAGAAGGCGAGGGTCTCCACCTCCTCCGCCGAGGCGTCGGGGTGGAAGCGGATGCCGCCCTTGGTCGGGCCGCGCGTGTCGTCGTAGCGGCAGCGCCAGGCGAGGAAGGATTTCCGCGATCCGTCGTCCATGCGGATCATCAGCGCGACCTTGGTCATTTCCCGCGCGTATTTCAGGCGCTCGATGACATCGGGGTCGATCTGGATGTGGCGCGCGGCTTCGTCGAGGCGCGACAGCGCCCCGCCGAGAAGGTTTCCGTCTAGCATGGTTCCGGTTTCCCTGGCGTCTTACTGGGCAGTCGAACGGCTATTTGTCAGCCAACCTGCCCAAATACGCATCCATTGCGTCCGGCGGCAATGGACCCCCGGGGAAACCCGGCCCCGCGGAGAAGGCGGGGCTCAGCCCCGCCGCACCGCGCGCAGCACGGCCAGCGCCAGCGCCGTCTTCACCACCGTGCCCGGCACGAACAGCACGAAGCCGGCCATGACCGCGCGTTCCCAGCCGACGAAGCCTGCCAGCCAGGCGACGCCCGGCACGAACAGCAGCAGATGCGCCGCCGTCAGGACCAGCGCCTGGCGCGCCACGCCGCGGCCCGCGAGGCCCGCCAGCCAGGCTGCGGGCAGGAAGCCGGCCAGGTAGCCCGCCGTCGGCCCGGCCAGCACTGCGAGCCCGCCCGTGCCATGGGCGAAGACCGGCAGGCCCATCGCCCCTTCCGCGAGATAGAGTGCGACGCTCGCCGCCCCGAGCCGCGACCCGCCCAGTGCGCCGAGCAGCAGGACCGCCAGCGTCTGCAGCGTCGCCGGCACCGGCCACATCGGCAGGCTGACCTGCGCCGAGGCGGCGAGCACCGCCGAACCCAGCAGGGCCATCGCGCCGAAGCGCAGCGCCGGCACGCCGCGCGAGGCGGCCGTGATCTTCGTCATGATCGTATCCTCGGTCGGTTCAGGGAGAGAGGGGCCGGGTCTCGCCGCGCGCGACGGCGGCGAAGACCTTCTCGTTGTGGGCCCCGGCCGCGGGGCCTGGCCAGCGCACCATCTGCCGCGGGCTGACGCCGTCGAAGCGGAAGGGGGCCGCGGGATGCAGCACCTCGCCGAGCAGCGGGTCCTGCACCTCCATCACCCAGCCGCGGTCGCGGAAATGCGGGTCGTTGGCGCAGTCCGCCATGTCGAACAGGCGGGAGCAGGGCACCTCGGCGGCGTCGAGGATCGCCTCCGCCTCGGCGGCCGGCCTCGTCCTGGTCCACTCGGCGATGGCGGCGTCGAGCTCGGCGACGTTCCCGCAGCGCCCCGCATTGGTCGCGAAGCGCGGGTCGGCGGCCATCTCCGGCCTGCCGATCGCGGCCATCAGCCGCTTGAAGATCAGGTCGGAATTGCCGGCGATGCAGAGCCACTTGCCGTCGGCGCAGGGATAGGTGTTGGTCGGCGCCGCGGTCTTGATAGCCGCGCCCTGCGGCTGCCGCACCCAGCCGAACAGCCCGTATTCCGGCAGCATCCCCTCCATCAGCGAGAAGACGCTGCTGACCAGGTCCACGTCCACGACGCGGCCCTTCGCCGCCGGGTCCCCCTTCACCTGCCAGCAGGCCGAGACCACCGCCATCGCGCAGTACATGCCCGCGAGGTCGTCGCTGATGGAAACGCCGCAGCGCGGTGGAGGATAGTCCGTCTGGCCCGGATTGGCGGTCAGGTGGCGCAAGCCCCCCATCGCCTCCCCGATCGCGCCGAAGGCGGGCTTGTCGCGATAGGGGCCATCCTGCCCGTAGCCCGAGATCCGCCCGATCACGAGGCGCGGATTGGCCTGGTGCAGCACCTCGGGGCCGAGGCCGATGCGCTCGAGGTAGCCGGCGCGGAAATTCTCGATCAGCGCATCGGCGCGCCTGAGCAGCGCGGCCAGCTTCTCGCGGTCCCCGGGCTTCTTGAGGTCGAGCGTGACCGAGAGCTTGTTGCGCCCGTGCACGCTGAACCAGACCGCATTGCCCTCGACGCTCGATCCCCAGCCGCGCACCGGGTCGCCGCCGGGGGGCTCGACCTTCACCACCTCGGCGCCGAGGTCGGCGAGCAGCCGCGTCGCGAAGGGCGCGGCGATGTAGTGGCCGAGTTCGACGATCTTCAGCCCGGTGAGCGGGAGGTTCGGTGCCTGGGTCATGGTCCGACCCATACTTCGGAACCGGCGGGCGGCAAATCCGCCCCTGCGAAGCCTTCCGGCAAGGTCGTCACGGCGGCATCGGCCCGTGGCCGCCATGGCGCCCGTGCAGCCGGCAGGGCGGGCACCCCCTCCGACCGCGCCATCCGTCAGGCCGCGCGACGGAGACCCGGAGCCGGGGGGTCGCGCAGGTTCCGGCGCGGTTTGCGGCCTGGCCCGGCTTTCGCCACCCTCTCGCCACGGGGCGCGCGCAACTTCCGCCTCCCGCCCTTTTGCGGCAGGTTGCCGTGGTTGCGGGACGAGGATGGACGGGCATGACCGAAGAAGAAGCTCTGGCTCGTGCGGCGGGCCTCGGGGCGCCGTGGCGCGACCGCGGCGCGGAGATCGCGGAGGCCGCCGCCCATGTGAAGCGGCTTGCCGCCGCCTTCGCGCGGCCTGCCGATGAGCGCGCCGAACCGATGCCCGCCTTCGCGGTGGCGCCGGGGCAGCCCGCGCGATGACGGCGCCGCACGAGCTCACCCTCGCCGAGGCCTCGGCCGCCGTCGCGCGGCGCAGGCTCTCGCCGGTCGAATACCTGGACGCCCTGCACGAGCGCTTCGCGGCCCTGGAACCGCGCCTGAACACCACCATCCTGCCGCTGTGGGACTCGGCGCGGGAGGAGGCGAAGAAGGCGGCGCGGCGGATCGGCCGCTCCGGCCCGCGCTCGCCCGTCGACGGGCTGCCGGTCGGGCTGAAGGACATCATCGACCTCGCGGGGCAGGTGACGACCTGCCATTCGCGGCACCTGCTCGCCAACGCGAAATCCGCCGACGCCGCCGTGGTGGCCCGCCTGCGCGCGGCGGGCGCGGTGTTCCCCGCGAAGCTCGCGACGCATGAATTCGCCATCGGCGGGCCGGCCTTCGACCTGCCCTTCCCGCCCGCGCGCAACCCGTGGAACACGGCGCACCACCCGGGCGGATCCTCCTCCGGCTCGGGCGCGATCGTGGGCGCGGGCATCCTGCCCGCCGCGCTCGGCACCGACACCGCCGGATCGGTGCGGCATCCGGCGAGCCATTGCGGCATCGTCGGCATGAAGGCGACCTATGGGCTCGTCTCCCGCCGCGGCGTCTTCCCACTCTCCTACACGCTCGACCATGTCGGGCCGATGACGAAGGACGTCGCCTCCAACGCGATGCTGCTCAACGTCATCGCCGGCCACGACCCGGAGGACCCCGGCAGCGCCGACCGCCGCGCGGCGAACCATGCCCGCCACCTGCGCAAGGGCCTGAAAGGCCTGACCATCGGCTTCGTGCGCCACTTCCACGAAACCGACCAGCCCGCCGCGCCCGAAGTCGCCGCCGCGCTCGATGCCGCAGCGCGGCTGATGGCGAAGGAAGGGGCCAGGGTCCGCACGGTGGCGCTGCCGCCCCTGCCCGACTTCGCCGGGGTGAACCGCACCATCCTGATGAGCGAGGCCGCCGCCATCCACGGCCGCTGGCTGCGCGAGGCGCCGGAGGGCTATTCGAACCTGACGCGCAAGCGCCTGCTGCCCGGCCTCTTCATCCGCGCGGAGGACTACGTGCAGGCGCAGCGCCGCCGGCGCGAGCTGTTTGCCGCGGTGGAGGAGGCGCTTTCCGGCTGCGACCTGCTGCTCACCGCCTCCTCGATGGACCCGGCCTGCCGGATCGACGACCCGCAGGCGATCGAGACCACCTATCCGCGCCAGGCGCGCACCGGCTTCAACGTCACCGGCCATCCCGCGCTGACGATGATGTGCGGGCTGACCGGCGCGGAAGGGCTGCCGCTCGCCCTGCAACTGGTCGGCCGCTGCTTCGACGAGGCGACGGTCTACCGCGCCGCCTACGGCTACGAGCGCGCGGCGCCGTGGAAGGACATGCGCCCGTCGCCGTGAGGCGCGGCGCGCCGGCGGCATGAACCAGGACGGCATGACCGGGGAGAGGACCGCGACGCCGCCCCCGCGGGGCCTGCCGCGGGGCTCGCGCATCCGGCGCGCGCTGCGCGGCGCCGCGGTGCCGCTCGTGCTGCTCGTCGCCGCCATCCTGCTGCGCGCCTTCTCCTTCGCCCCCGCGGTGATCGATACCGACGAGGGGCTCTACATGCTGCAGGCCCGCGAGTGGCTGCACGGGAACTGGCCGCTCGACGCCGTCTGGGACATGCACCCGGTGGGCGCGCCCGCCCTCTTCGCGGGCATCATGGCGCTGCTGGGCGACGCCATCTGGGTGCCGCGGCTGCTCGGGCTGGTCGGCACCTGGCTCGCCGCCTGGGCGCTCTACGCCATGGTGCGATTCGCCACCGCGCCGCCGGCGCTCGGGCTCGCGGCGGGGCTGCTCTACCTCGCGCACACCACGCGCCTCGGCGGGCTCGCGACGAATACCGAGGTGCTGTTCACCCCGCTCACGGCCTGGGCCATGGCGCTCGGGCTGCGCGCGGCGCGGCGTGCGCTGGAGAACGGGGAGGCGCCGCCCTTCGCGAAGATCCTCGCGATGGGGCTGATGATCGGCTTCGCGCTCGCCATCAAGCCGGTCGCGGTGTTCGAGGGCTGCCTCGCCTGGCTGCTGCTGGTGGGGCCGGCCTGGTGGCGGGGGCTGCTGCCGGTCCCGCGCGTGCTGCTCTACGCCGCCTCCTATGCCGTGGTCTGCGCGACGCCGACGCTGCTCTTCGGCGTCGCCTACTGGCTGCGCGGGGACCTCGACGCCTTCGTCACCGGCGCCTTCCTCGCGCCGCTGCGCTATGCCGGCGAGCGCGTCGGGCTGCTCGACGCCGGGCGCTACACGCTGATCGCGGTGATGATCCTGTTCTGGGCCTTCATGCTCGTCATCCCGGCGGTGGTGCGGCCGAGGGTGAAGCGGGGGCCGGTCGCGCTGCTGCGCTGGATCGCCGTCGCCTGGTTCGCCGCGGCGACGGCGGCGGTGGTGATGCCCGGGATGTATTTCCAGCACTACTACCTGATCTGGCTGCCGCCGCTGTCGCTGCTGGCGGCGCTCGGCGCGCGGCGGCTCGCGCGCGTGGCGCGGCCGGGGCTGGTGGTGCTGACCTTCGCGGTGATCGTGGGTGGCGTCGCGGTGGATTCCTGGCGCTCCTCGACGGTGCCGCGGCTCTATGGCGCGATCGGCCTCGGCCTGCCGGACCCGGTGCGCGAGGTCGCTGCCGCGGTGCGGCGGGAGATCCAGCCGGGCGAGAGGATCTGGGTCGTGAACTACCACCCGGTCGTCTACGTGCTGGCGGATGCCGAGGTGCCGACGCGCTACGTCTTCCCCGCGCAGCTCGTCGGTCCCTACTGGGCGGTGACGGGCATCGACCCGAATGCGGAAGTGGCGCGCATCCTCGCCACCAACCCGCAGGTCGTCGTGGTCGACCGCGGCTGGTGGCCGAACGTGCGGCCACGCATCGCCGCCATGGTCGATGAGGCGCTGCAGGAGAACTACGACCTGGTTTCGGTGGTGCAGGAGGAACGGGGCCCGGTGGAGATCTGGCGGCTGAAGTAGGCCCGGGACAGGCGCCACCCCTTTCCAGGCATGGCGCCAGATCATGGTTTGCAAAGGCCTTTCGGCCTTTGCCGGGTCCAGGGCGGCGCCCTGACGGGAACCGGAGGGGCAGCGCCCCTCCGGTTCCCGTCAGTGCCGCACGCTCTGCGCCGCCTCCGCATACCCCACGCGCCGCTCCGGCGGCACCGGATGCCGCCCCGCCACGCGCTCGAGCAGCATCCGCGCATCCTCCGTCGCTCCGGCCTTCATCGCGGCGTCGAGGAACAGCTGCTCCAGCACGTCCTGCTGGGCGTGGCTGCCGCCCATGCGGTGCATGACGCCGAGGGCAGGCCGCATCGCCGCCACCGCGCGGGCATGGTCGCCCCGCGCATGGGCGAGCACGGCCTCGGAGACCGGGATCGCCGCGTCGCGCAGGATCGGCGCGATGGTGCCGGGGCGCGCCGCGGCCTCGCGCATGCCGTCGAGCATCCGCGCCGCGGCCTGGAAGCGGCCGGCCGCCGTCAGCGCCATCATCCAGTGCGGCAGGGTGAAGGCGGACAGGCAGTCGCCGATCCGCGCCTCGGCCTTGTCGGCGAGTTCCTCCCACCGCGCGCCCACGCCGACGCCGTGCCGGCCGAGGCGGAACAGCATCGAGGCCGCGTTCTGCACGTCGATGTAGAGGTCCGGCATCGCCTGGGTCAGCGCGCTGCCGAGGTTGCGGAAGCCGCGGTCGTAAAGGGCGAGCACCTCGTCATGCTCCCCGCGTTCGAGGTGATACATCGCGCGGTGCCACCAGAGGTGATGCAGCAGATTCGACCCGCCGTCCCAGTTGTGTTCCAACGCCTCGAGCCAGGCGATGCCCTCGCTGCGGCGGCCCTGCATCTCCATCACGTGCGCGACGCCGTGCGTCGCCCAGAGGTCGGCGGGGTCGAGCGCGATGGCGGCGCGCCCGGCCTCCTCGGCTTCCGTGTAGTGGCCGCATTCCTCGTTGGCGAAGCAGCGGCAGGACAGGATGCTGCCGTATCCCGGCAGCGCGGCCGACCAGTGCGGTCCGACCGCGTTGACGGCGCGCAGCATCTGCCCCGCCCGGCCCAGCCAGAAGGCGTTGAAGTGATGCAGCCGGAAGGCGACGATGTCGCGCGGATGCGCGGCCATGATGCCTTCCCAGGTCGCGAGCGCGGCGTCGAGGTCGCCATCCGCCCACTGGACGATCGCCGCGGCATGGGCGCGCTCGCGGTCGGTGCCGGCGCAGCGCGCGGCGGCCATGGCGGCCTCCCGCGCAGGCGGGACCATCGCGGCGTTGTAGGCGAGCATCGTGAAGGCGCCCTGCAGCACCAGCGCCATGGGCATGCCGGGGTCGAGGGCGAGCGCCGCCTTCAGCCGCTGCCCGGCATCGGCGCGATATTTCAGGTAGCCCTGCACGACATGGTCATAGGCCGCGGCCGCGGCGTCCGAGGCGGCGGTCAGGGCATGGCCCTGGGCATCGGTCGGCATGGCGTCCTCCTTGGCTTCCCTGTCGCGGCGCGCATCATACCAGGCGCCCGAGGGCTTCGCCTTCGTGCCCCTCATGCGCCGGGCGGGCAGCCCCTGACGTCGCCGCACCTGCCGCGGCGCTCGGCCCCCCGCCTGGCATCAGGCCCCCGTCGAACCGAAGCCGCCGGTGCCGCGCGCCGTCTCGGGCAGTTCGGCGACCTCCCGCCAGGCCGCGCGCACCACCGGGGCGAGGACCGCCTGCGCGATGCGCATGCCGCGTTCCACCGTGAAGGGCGCGTCGCCGGCGTTCATCACGATCACGCCGAGCTCGCCGCGGTAGTCCTCGTCGATGGTCCCGGGGCTGTTCGGCAGCACGATGCCGTTCCTGAGCGCGAGGCCCGAGCGCGGCCGCACCTGCAGCTCGTAGCCGGCGGGAATGGCGAGGCGCAGCCCCGTCGGCACCAGCATCCGCCCGCCGGGCGGGATGACGACGGAGGACATGACGGCGGCGAGCAGGTCCATCCCCGCTGCCCCCTCGGTCGCGTAGGAAGGCAGCGGCAGGTCCTGCGCGTGCGGCAGGCGGACGACGTCGATGATCGGATTCGGGGGCATCGGGATCAGGCCTGCGGTCGGGGCGGCGCGGGGCGCGCCCGCAGGCGGGCCGCCGGGGTCATGCCAGCGCCTCCGCGATGCGCGCGGCGAGGCGGCGGGCGACCTCCTCCTTCGCCATGCGGGGCCAGTCCTCGACGCCCGACCCCGTCACCAGATGCACGGCGTTCTCGGCGCCGCCCATGACGTCGCCGGAGACGTCGTTGGCGACGATCCAGTCGCAGCCCTTCCTGGCCCGCTTCGCCACCGCGTTCTCCACGACCTTCTCGGTCTCCGCCGCGAAGCCGACGACGAGGCGCGCGCGCGACGGGCCGGCGGCCGAAAGCGTCGCGAGGATGTCCGGGTTCAGCGCCAGTTCCAGCGGCGGCGGCACCGCGCCCGGCACCTTCTTCATCTTCCGGTCGGCGGCGCGCGCGGTGCGCCAGTCGGCGACCGCGGCGTTGCAGACCACGGCATCGGCGGGCAGCGCGGCCTCGCAGGCGGCGAGCATGTCGCGCGCGCTCTCGATCCGCACGACGCGCACGCCGGGCGGGTCGGGCTGCGCGACCGGGCCGCTGACCAGCGTGACGCGGGCGCCGAGCGCGGCGAGCGCCGCGGCGATGGTATGCCCCTGCTTCCCCGAGGATCGGTTCGCGATGTAGCGCACCGGGTCGATCGGCTCAT
>JAFADX010000019.1 GCA_023424475.1 Pseudomonadota bacterium | reverse complement strand
GCGTGGCGCGCGCGCCGGCGCCGGCGAGCGCCTCCACGGCCTCGCGCTGGGTCTCGATGGCGAGATCGACCGCGCGCCCCGCTTCCTCGCCCGCCTCGGCGAGAGTGCGGCGCATGGCCTCGGCCGGGCTCGCCGCGGGTGTCGCGAGCGCCGCGGCGAGGGCGCGTTTCAGTTCGGGCAGGCCGGAAAAGCCCAGCGCCTGGACGGCGCGCACGACGGTCGCATCGGAGGTGCCCGTCCGCCCGGCGAGTTCCATCGCGGACAGTGCCAGGGCGAGCGGCCGGTTCTCGTTCAGGAAGCGGGCGACGCGGCGCCCGGCCGGCGAGAGGCCCGGCATTGCCGCCTGCAGGCGTGCGCCGAAGGCGTCGGCGGGTGCGGTCTCGGCAACGGCATGGCGCGGCATCGCGGATCTCCGGATGTGCGCAGTATATGCTACAGATTCATTTTTTCCGTAGTGAACATCCCGTCATGTGGTGCGGCTTCAATCGAGGCTGCCATCATGCCCGTAGCGCACCACCCGCACCGCCTCGAGCGTCACCAGCGCGCTGCCCAGCATCGGGTGCAGCGCCTCGATCAGCGCCTCGATCTTCGCCTCCCCGTCCACCAGCTCGATCACCAGCGGCAGGTCCTCGGACAGCCGCAGGATCTTCGAGGTATGCAGCCGGCTGGACTTGCCGTAGCCCATCGGCCCGCGCAGCACGGTGGCGCCGGCGAGGCCCATCTCCCGCGCCTTGAGCACGATCGCCTCATGCAGCGGGCGGCCGCGGTAGTCGTCGCTCTCGCCGATGAAGACGCGCAGCAGGCTCGCGGGCGTCGTGTTGGTGGTCATGTTCATGTTCCCCGAAGGCGGTTCATGCGTTGCGCCAGGCGGTGCCCGAACCAGACGGCCGGCAGCCAGGTCGCGGCCGAGACCAGCACATAGGCGGCCGCGAACTGCCAGCGCCCGGCCTCGAGCAGCCGGATGTTCTCCAGGCTGAAGACCGAGAAGGTGGTGAAGCCGCCGCAGAAGCCGCCCATCACGCCCTGGCGCATGGCGGGTGTCGCGAAGATGCGGCCATCCGGTTCGGTGAGCGTGGCGTAGAGGCCGATCACGAACGACCCCACGACATTCACCCCGAGCGTGCCCAGGGGATAGGCCGCCCCGAAGGCCGCGACCGCAGCAAGGCCGCAGAAGTGGCGCGCCAGGGACCCGAGGGCGCCGCCGCCCGCGATGGCGAGGTAGAGGCGTGCGCGGGCCGGCACCCTTCAGCCCCCGAACATCCGCAGCCCGGCCTGGTGGCCAGCGAAGGCGGCGGCCAGGCAGAAGCAGAGCGAGGCCAGCACGTTCATCGCCGCGCGCGCGCCTTCGCCGGCGCGCGCGAGCGCCAGGGTCTGCAGGCTGAAGGAGGAGACCGTGGTGTAGCTGCCGAGAATCCCGGTCACGAGCAGGAGCCACGCGTCCCGCCACGGCGCGGCGACGCCTTCGGTGGACATGAAGCGCGCCGCCAGCAGGCCGATGGCGAAGGCGCCGCTGACGTTCACGACCAGCGTGCCCCAGGGGAAGGTCTCGCCGAAGCGCCGGGCGACGACGCCGGACAGCCAGAAGCGGGCACAGGCGCCGCAGGCACCGCCCAGGCCGACGAGAAGGACCTGCATCATGCGGGTTCACCAGGCAGCACGAGGTCGCCTCCACCGCGGCGATGAAGCCTCCGCAGCCCGGGGCGGTACGCCGTCATTCCGCCCGGCCATCGCTCGTCGCGCTCGTTGCCGCGCTGCCTGCGGACCGTATGAAAGCCACTCCTGGGCCACTCCTTCGGGGCCCGCCGGCGCCGTCGGCCGGATGCGATGGCGCGAGCCATCCCGTCTTCCGGACCTCCGCGAGATCGGGGACGTCGACAAGGGATCACGACACATACATCGCGACGCCCTGCAGCACCACCGGGGCGGGCAACGGCGCCGCGCAGGTCGGTGCGCGCCGGTCTCCAGACCCGGAGATCCGCGCACCGGAACGCCCGCAAGGGATGGATCGCCGCATCCTCGGAGCCAGGATACCTGCGCGCCACGCGCCTGGCGCGGATCCCGATCAGGTGGCTCACCTGACCGGGCGAGGATGCTCGCCGGACAGAAGGTCCGAGAGGTTGCCGCGAGCCATGCTCTCCCTGGAGCATTTCCGGTGAACTCGCGTTCACCGCCAAAGCTCCAGGTATTTGGTTTTTGCGAGCATCTTCACCTGTCCGGATGGGTTCATCCGGACAGGATCTGCTCTAGCTCGCGAAGCCGCGGCCGGCGACGAGCGAGATCAGGAACAGGACCAGGAAGACGACGAAGAGCACCTTGGCGATGCCGCTCGCCGTGGAGGCGATTCCGCCGAAGCCGAGCACGCCGGCGACCAGCGCGACCACCAGGAAGATCAGGGACCAGTAGAGCATCGGGATTCTCCTCGGGCTGCTCCCGGTCAACGCGGCGGCGAGGCGCCGGTTGCGCCGGAACGGCGAAGCGCCGCCGGGGATCTCTCCCCGGCGGCGCGGAAGCACCTGATCCGGCCGGTGGATCAGAGGGCCTTCTCCCACTCGCGCACCTGCGCCTCGGCCTTGTCCTTGGCGATGCCGTAGCGTTCCTGGATCCGGCCGACCAGCTGGTCGCGCTTGCCCTCGACGACGGCGATGTCGTCGTCGGTCAGCTTGCCCCACTGCTCCTTCACCTTGCCGGTGACCTGCTTCCAGTTGCCGGCGATGCGATCGCTGTTCATGGCGTTCTCCTCTGCCGCGCGGCGCCGGTGCGGCACCGCTTCAGGCGGAAGAACGCGCCCGCCGCGGCGGGGTTGCGCGCGTGGCCGGGCGCGTCCTACAGCCCCGGCGCGCGGCCTGGATGGACCGCCTGATACACCGCGATGGCGAGTGCCAGGGGCTCGAAGGGCTTGCTGACGATGAAGGCCGGCTCGACGCCCTCCGCGGTCAGCAGCCGCTCGGGATAGGCGGTGACGAAGATGACGGGCACGTCCATCGCGCTCTGGATCCGCGCGACGGCGGCGCTGCCGTCGCCGCCGCGGCCGAGGTTGATGTCGGCGAGGATCAGGCCCGGCTTCTTCCCCGTTGCCTTGCGCACCGCATCGGCTTCCGTGGTGGCGATGCCGACGACCTTGTGGCCGCAGGCTTCCACCAGGCGCCGCAGGTCGAGCGCGATGACCGGTTCGTCCTCGATGACCAGGATTTCGGTCGAGGCGACGCCGCGCAGCGCGTCGCGTCCGGCCTGCAGCAGCGTCGCGGCCTCCTCCGCCGCCAGGCCGAGCGCCTGGGCGGCCTCCTCGACCTGAAGGTCCTCGAGGGCCGTCAGCAGCAGCAGGTGGCGCTGCGCGGCGCTCAGCCCGGCTTCGGCCGGATGCGCCGGCGCCACCCGGGCGACCGCGGCATAGAGTGCGATGCGGGGGGGCAGGTCGGGCAGGGGCGTGCTCAGGGCGGCCGCCACCAGGGCGTCGCCGCGGCTGCGGTCCCCGGTCGCCGCGCGGGCGAAGCGGCGCGCATAAGGCAGCGCCCGGAGCAACTCGGCCTGGGGAACAGCGTTCATCTTGGCACCTGTCCTGCGGAGTCCATTATGCCGGGCATGGACATGCCATGTGCGGGCCGCGCGGGGCCAGCGCACGCCGGCGGGCGGACGTGACGCCCGGCGGGCCGGCCTTCCGTGAAGCACTCGCGGCGCTCACGCCACAGCTGCGGGGTTTCGCGCGCTTCCTCGCGCGCGATGCGGCACGGGCCGACGATCTGGTGCAGGAAACCCTCCTGCGCGCCCTCGAGCATGCCGGAACCTGGCAGGAGGGGACGGTTCTGCGCGCCTGGCTGTTCCGGATCCTGCGCAATGCCTTCGTGGACGAGGAACGCCGGCGGGGCACCGAGCGCCGGGGCCTCGCCGCCATGCCCCGGCCAACGGCGGCGGCGCCCGGACAGGCGGCGGCCACGGAACTGGACGACCTGGCGCGCGGCCTCTCGGAACTCCCCGCACCGCAGCGCGAGGCGCTGGTGCTCGTCGCGGCGCTGGGCTTCGAGGTCTCCGAGGCGGCGGCGGTCACGGGGGTTGCCGAGGGCACGGTGAAGGCACGGGTGTCGCGCGCGCGCGCCGCCCTGGCACGACGCTTCGGCCCGCGAGGATGAGCATGCCGCGCGGCTGCGGGGCGAGAGGGAGGTCGCCATGCACGCGAAACGCCTCCCCCGAGCTACATGTTTCATGCAATGAACGCATATCAGATATGCTTCATATGGAGGTCGGCCATCGCAACCGCCTCCGGGCGCCACCCGTTGAACCGCCATGACGACGACTAGCGAGATCGCGGCCCGGCCGGTGGCGAATGCGCCGGTGCAGGGCTTCCACGAGGGGCTCGTGGCGCTCCTCCCGAAGTTGCGGGTCCAGGCCCTGGCCCTGACCCGCAACCGGGCGGATGCCGACGACCTCGTGCAGGCGGCGCTGGCCAATGCCCTCGCCGCGCAGGACAGCTTCACGCCGGGTACCAATCTCGGTGCCTGGATGTACCGCATCCTCCGCAACCGCTTCATCTCGGACCGCCGCCGCCGGCGGGAGACGGTCGACCTCGACGACACGCCGGCCGAGGCCTTCGCCCGCCCGGGCGCGCAGGAGGACAGCCTCGCCCTGCGCGAGCTCCGTGTCGAGCTCGCCCGGCTGCCGGCCGACCAGCGAACGGCCTTGATCCTGGTGACGGTGCAAGGCATGTCGTACGAGGAGGTTGCCGAAGCCATGGGCTGCGCCGTCGGTACCGCGAAGTGCCGCGTCTTCCGCGCGCGGCGCGCGCTCGAGTCCCGTCTGCTGGCCGA
>JAFADX010000016.1 GCA_023424475.1 Pseudomonadota bacterium | reverse complement strand
GGGCATGGACCCCGCGGCGGCGGAGGACCGGCTGCTCGCCGCGCGGCGCCGATGAGCGGCAGCGCCGAACCGCGCGTGACCTTCACGCGGCAGGGCGTGTGGCGCGGCGCGCGCCTCGCGGTGCCGCTGATCATCGGCACCTTTCCCTTCGGCCTGGTGGTCGGGATCCTGTCGGACGCCAAGGGGCTTTCGCTGCTCGAGGCGCTGCTGATGTCGGGGCTGGTCTTCGGCGGCTCCTCCCAGTTGCTGGCGCTGGAGCTCTGGACCTCGCCCGCGCCGGTGCTGGCGGCGACGCTCGCGGCGCTGGTGGTGAACATGCGGCTCGCGCCGATGGGCGCGGCGCTGGCGCCATGGCTCGACCGCCTGCGCGGGGTCCGGCTGTGGGGGACGCTCGCGACGCTGGTGGACCATTCCTATGCTCTCTCGGTCGCCGAGCATCGGCGCGGCGGGCGGGATGCAGGCTTCCTGCTCGGCGTCGGCCTCGCGCTCTGGACCTTCTGGATGGTGGCGGTCGCACTCGGGCATGCCTTCGGCGCCCTGGTGCAACTGCCGCCCGGGCATCCGCTCTACTTCGCGGCGGTGGCGACCTTCTGCGCCATCCTCGTGCCGGTCTGGCAGGGCGTGCGGCGCGACCTGCTGCCCTGGGCGCTGGCGGCCGCGATGGCGCTGCTGGCCTGGGAGGCCGGGCTCAAGGCGCCCTGGCCCCTGCTGGTCGGCGCGCTCTCGGGCGCCGCGCTCGGCGCCTGGCTGGAGATGCGGCGGCGATGACGCTGCGGCTCGACGTGCTGCTGGCCATCCTCGGGATGGCGGCGGTGACCTATCTCTGCCGCGCCGGCGGCTACGCGCTCTTCCGCGCCTTCCGCCCGCCGCGCTTCGTCGAGGTGATGCTGCAGCACCTGCCGGGACCGATCTTCGTCGCCTATGTCGCGCCCGCGCTGGCATCCCAGGGCTGGAGGGGCTTCGTGGCCGCGGCGGCGGTGGTGGCGGCACAGGCGGCGACGAAGAGCCTCGTGGTGGCGATCGCGGTCGGCGTCGGCGCGATATGGGCGCTGGGCTTCGTCGTCTGAGGCCGCCGCCGGGCATGGCCTGCGCCTGCGGCGGGCCGGCGG
Source organism: Pseudomonadota bacterium (assembly GCA_023424475.1). Lineage (GTDB taxonomy): Bacteria > Pseudomonadota > Alphaproteobacteria > Acetobacterales > Acetobacteraceae > Neoroseomonas. The sequence continues at coordinate 1,617 of JAFADX010000016.1, read as the reverse complement.
ACCGCTTCGCGAAGCAGTCCCGGCCTGTCGATGCCGTCATTTCGCGTGCGGCCGCCCGGCCCGGTGCCGTCTGATCGAAAAGAGCTCTAGAAACGTTGCCGTGAGCCGGGGCGAACGGGAACGTCTCTAGAGCCCCTCATCCGCCGGGCGGGCCGCGTCCGCGGCCCCTTGGCTTCGCCGCACCTGCGGCGGTGCCCCTTCGGGCGCTCCGCCCCTGGGCCGCAGGCGGGACCTTTGTCCGCTTGGTATGATCGGAAGCGGCTCCGACGGAGCGCGCGGGGGTTCAGCGCGCCGAGACCGGCACCAGCGTGATGGTGTTGTCCTGCGCCGACGGGGCCTCCTGCGGCCGCACGCGGATGTTCGCCGAAGCCGCCGCCCCCTCCGCATCCAGCACCGTGATCCGGTAGAAGCCCGGTCCCGGCGGCTCCCAGGCGGCCTCGCGCCGCGCTGCCTCATGCGGGACCGGTGCGCCATCGACCAGGAAGGAGAGTGGCCGCCGCCCGCCCGCTGCCCGCAGCGTCACCGGCCCGCCATCCGCCAGCGCCGCCCCGCGCGGCGGAAACAGCAGGCGCAGCCGATCGGCCGGCGCCCGCTGGCGCGGTGCATCCGCCATCACGCGCAACCGCGCGAGCGGCGCCTCCGGCAGCAGGGAGAAGACCCGCGCCAGCACCGGCAGCGCCGCGTGGCGGCCGGTCGAACCCGGCATGGCCGTGCCGTCCGGCCGCCCGACCCAGACGCCGGCGACGTGCCGCCCGTTGAATCCGACCGCCCAGGAATCGCGCCCGCCCCAGGAGGTGCCGGTCTTCCACGCCACGCCCGCCGGCCCGCCGCCCGGAAAGGCCTGCACCAGGATCGCGGCGACGGTGTCCGCCGCCCGCCGCTCGACCGCCTGTTCCGCCTCCGGGTTCGCGCCGGGGGTCACGCGGAGCGGCATGGCGCGGCCATGGTCGCCGATGGTGGCGTAGAGCGTCGTCAGGTCCCGCAGCGTCGTCCCCGCGCCGCCCAGCGCAAGCGGCAGCGCCGGTTCCGCTCCGCGCGGCAGCCGCGGCGCGGCCCCCGCCACCTTCAGCGCCGAGGCGAAGCGCAGCGGCCCGATCTGGTCCAGCAGCGCCACCGCCGGCAGGTTCAGCGACATGCGCAGCGCGTCGGCCGCCGTCACCCGCCCGGCGAAATCCCGCGAAAAGTTTTCCGGCGCATAGGCGCCGAAATGCCGCGGCAGGTCAGCGATCAGCGTTCCCGGCTGCACGATCCCGCGCTGGAAGGCCATGGCGTAGAGGAAGGGCTTCAGCGCCGACCCCGGCGAGCGCACCGCCCGCGTCAGGTCGAGCGCCCCCGCACGCGATTCCGACCCCCAGGCGCCGCCCACCAGCGCCCGCACCTCGCGGCTTTCGATGTCGGCCACCACGATCGCCAGAGAGACGCGGTCCGGCAGCGTCGCGAACATCTCGGTGGCGAGCTCCTCGGTCGCCCGCTGCAGCGCGGCGTCGAGCGTGAGCGTCACATGGCCCGTCGCACCGCGTGCCATCTCGCGCGCAAGATGCGGCGCCAGCCGCGGCATCGGCCGCCGCCGGTCCGGCATCGCCGACGCAAGCGCCAGGTCGCGATCCGCCGCGGAGA
>JAFADX010000035.1 GCA_023424475.1 Pseudomonadota bacterium | reverse complement strand
CGGATGCGCAGCCCGAAGTCCCCCCGGCGCCCGGGACGCCGCCGCTCCGCCCCGTCGCCTTCGAGGACCTGCCCGGCTGGCCTTCCGATTCCCATGCCGAGATCCTGCCCGCGCTGAAGGCGAGCTGCGGCGCGCTGCGGTCCATGCGGCCGGAATCCTCGCTCGGCGGGACCGGAATCACCGCCCTGCGCGCCGGCAGCGCTGCCGACTGGGCCGGCATCTGCGCCGAGCTGCGCCTGCTCGAACGCGCGCTGCCGCGGCCGCCGCGCGCCGGTTCGGGCAGAGCGCATCAGCGTCGCGTCGCCGCCTGGATCGCGGCGCGGAACCTCGCGGTGCGCGACTTCATCGAGGCCCGCTTCGAGGCCTTCGCCGCGGGCACGGGGATCATGACCGGCTACTACGAGCCGGTGCTGCAGGGCGCGCTGGAGCCGAACGAGGCCTTCCAGACCCCGCTCTTCGCCCGCCCGCCGGAACTCGTCGAGACCTCGGTCCCGGGCAACCCGCTGCGCCGCCGCTACGGGATGCTGCGCGACGGGCGCATGGAACCCTTCTTCGACCGTGCCGAGATCGATGCGGGAGCCCTGGCGGGCCGCGGCCTCGAACTTGTCTGGGTGGACAGCCCGGCCGACGCCTTCTTCCTGCAGATCCAGGGCTCCGGGCGCGTCGTGCTGCCGAACGGGGAGATGCTGCGGGTCGGCTTCGCCGGACAGAACGGCCGGCCCTACGTCTCGATCGGGCGCGTGCTGATCGACCGCGGGGACATCGGCCGCGACCAGATGTCGATGCAGGCGCTGCGCGCCTGGCTCGCGACGGCCGGGCAGGACCGCGCGATGGAGGTGCTGCGCGCCAACCCCTCCTATGTCTTCTTCCGGGTGGTGGACGGGCTGACGCCCGATCAGGGGCCGATCGGCGCCATGGGCGTGCCGCTGACGCCGCGGCGCAGCGTCGCGGTGGACCGCGGCTTCATCCCCCTCGGCCTGCCCATGTGGGTGCAGGTCCGCGACCCGGCGGCAGCACGGCGCGACGCCGCGGCCGAAGGTCGCCTGGTGGTCGCGCAGGACACGGGCGGCGCAATCCGCGGCCCGGCACGCACCGACTTCTTCTGGGGGTGGGGGCCGGAGGCCGGCGAACGCGCCGGCCGCATGCGCGAGGAGAACGAGGTCTTCCTCCTGCTGCCCCGCGCCGCCCCGGTCGCCACCGCCGAGGCCCGCTGACGGCGCGCCGATGGACAGCCCCCCCGCGCGGGCGCGAACATGCGCCGCGGGAGGAACCAGCGTGCCGCAACTGCCTTCGACCATCGCCGACGAGGACACGCTCGAGGAGGTGCTCTCGCGCCCGGACCCCGCCCTGGTGGCGGACCTTGCCGCCGTGCCCGGGGACATCCTGGTGCTCGGCGCGGCCGGGAAGATGGGCCCGACCCTGTGCCGCCAGGCCAGGCGCGCCGATCCCGCCCGGCGCGTCATCGCGGTCGCCCGCTGGTCCGAGGAGGGCTTGCGCGCGCGGATGGAATCCTGGGGCATCGAATGCCTCGCGGCGGACCTGACCGACCGGGCCGCCCTCGCCGCCCTGCCCGATGCGCCGAACGTCGTCTTCATGGCCGCGCGCAAGTTCGGTTCCACCGGCAACGAGCCGCTGACCTGGGCGATGAACGTGCTGCTGCCGGCGATGGTCGCCGAACGCTGGGCGGGCTCGCGCATCGTCTTCTTCTCGACCGGCAACGTGCTGCCGCTGGTGCCCGTCGTCTCCGGCGGTGCGAGCGAGGACACGCCGCCGGCGCCGGTCGGCGACTACGCCGCCTCCTGCCTCGGGCGCGAGCGCGTCTTCCAGCATGCGGCGGCGATGCGCGGCACGCCCTGCTTCGGCATCCGGCTGAACTACGCGATCGACCTGCGCTACGGCGTGCTGCACGACATCGCGGCCAGGGTGCTGAACGGCACGCCGGTGCCGCTCGCCATGGGCCATGCCAACGTCATCTGGCAGGGCGATGCGAATGCCTGGACGCTGCGCGCCCTGGCCCGCGCCCATTCGGACTGCCCCATCCTGAACGTGACGGGCCCCGAGACCGTCCCGGTCCGCTGGGTGGCGCGCGAATTCGGCCGGCGCTTCGGCCGCGAGGTCACCTTCGCGGGGCAGGAGGCGCCGGACGCGCTGCTGTCCAACGCCGCGCGCGCCTTCGCGACCTTCGGCTACCCTTCGGTGCCGCTCGCCTGGATGCTCGACCGGGTGGCGGAATGGGTGGCGCTCGGCGGCCGCTCGCTCGGCAAGGCGACGAAGTTCGAAGTGCGGGACGGCCGGTTCTGATGGAAGGGTCGCGCCCGCTCTCGCCCCGTGCGGCCGCGACGCGCCAGCGGATCCTCGATGCCGCGCTCGCGGAATTCGCGCAGAACGGCCTGGCCGGCGCGCGGGTGGACGAGATCGCCGCGCGCTCCAGCGCCAACAAGCGCATGCTCTACGCGCATTTCGGCTCGAAGGAGGAGCTCTGGCTGACGGTGCTGGAGCACGCCTATGCCGCCAAGCGGGCAGAGGAGCGCGCCCTCGAGGTCGAACACCTGCCGCCCGGCGAGGCGATGGCGCGCCTGGTGCGCTTCAACCTCCGCTACACGGCGGCGCATCCCGAGTTCGTCGCGCTGCTGAACCAGGAGAACATCCACCGCGCCGCCTACCTCAAGCGCAGCGCCGAGGTGCCGGCGCTCTACTCGCCGCTGCTCGACAGCCTGCGCGCCGCGCTCAGGCGCGGCGAGGAGGCCGGCGTCTTCCGCCGCGACGTCGATCCCCTGCAGCTCTACGTGACCATGCTCGGCCTCGGGCATTTCTGGGTCGCCAACCGCCACACCCTCTCGACCATCTTCGGCGAGGACCTCGGCACCGAGGCCGCGCTGGAGGCGCGCGAGCGGCACGTCGTCGAGGTCGTGCTGGGCTACCTGCGTCCGCCGCTGCCTCCGGCTTGACTACCGCGCCGGGCTTCGCTTAAGTAACCACTCAGTTACCAAATCGGGAGGGAAGCGTGGGGCTGCGTTGGCAGGACTGGCCCGAGGGGCTGGCGGCGCAACTGCGTGCCGGATGCGCCATACCCGCGCATCCGCTCGCGCTCGACGCGACGAGGTCGCTCGACGCCCGCCGGCAGAAGGCGCTGTCGCGCTACTACCTCGATGCCGGCGCGGGCGGGCTCGCCGTCGGCGTCCACACCACCCAGTTCCAGATCCGCGATCGCGGCCTGTTCGAGCCGGTGCTGCGCATCGCCGCCGAGGCCGCGGCCGAGCGCGCGGCGGCGCCGATCCTCGTCGCCGGCGCGATCGGCAGGACGGCGCAGGCGGTCAAGGAAGCGCAGGTCGCGCGGTCCCTCGGCTACCACGCGGTGCTGCTCTCGCTCGCCGCCTGGAAGGGCGCGTCCGAGGACGAGATCGCCGCGCATTGCGAGGCGGTGGCGGCGGAGATGCCGCTGTTCGGCTTCTACCTGCAGCCGGCGGTGGGCGGGGTGAAGCTGCCGGTGTCCTTCTGGCGGCGCTTCGCGGCGATCCCGAACGTCGTCGCGATCAAGATCGCGCCCTTCAACCGCTATGCCACGCTCGACGTGTTGCGCGGCGTGCTCGAGGCGGGCGCCGAGGAGCGCGTCGCGCTCTACACCGGCAACGACGACCATATCGTGGCCGACCTGCTGACGCCCTTCCGCCTGTCGCACCGGGGCCGCAGCGTGACGATGCGCATCGCCGGCGGGCTGCTCGGGCACTGGTCGGTCTGGACCCGCGCGGCGGCCCAGGTGCAGGCCCGCTGCCGCGAGGCCGCGCTCGCGGGCCGGGTGCCGGCCGACCTGCTGGCCCTCGACGCCGCGGTGACGGAGATGAATGCCGCGGTCTTCGATGTGGCCAACGACTTCCACGGCGTCATCGCCGGCTGCCACGAGGTGCTGCGCCGCCAGGGGCTGCTGGAAGGCATCTGGTGCCTCGACGAGCACGGGGCGCTTTCGCCCGGCCAGGCCGAGCTGCTGACCGCGGTCGCCGAGCGCTATCCCCTGCTGACCGATGACGGCTTCGTCGCGGCCAATCTCCATCGCTGGCTTTCGTAAGGATCACGACACATGGCGGAACGCCGCATCGGCCTCATCATGAACGGCGTCACCGGCCGGATGGGCATGAACCAGCACCTGATCCGCTCCATCGCGGCGATCCGCGCCGATGGCGGCGTGACGCTCGCGAACGGCGACACGCTGATGCCCGATCCGGTGATCGTCGGGCGCAACCGCGCGAAGCTCGAGGCGCTGGCCCGGGCCTACGACATTCCCCGGATCTCCACCGACCTCGACGCCTGCCTCGCCAATCCCGACGACGAGATCTTCTTCGACGCGGCGACGACCCAGATGCGTGCGGGCCTGCTGCGCAAGGCCATCGCCGCCGGCAAGCACATCTACTGCGAGAAGCCGACCGCCGACACGCTGGCCGATGCGCTCGACGTCGCGAAGCTCGCCAAGGCCGCGGGCATCAAGAACGGCGTGGTGCAGGACAAGCTCTTCCTGCCCGGGCTGCGCAAGCTGAAGATGGTGATCGACAGCGGCTTCCTCGGCCGCATCTGCTCGGTGAAGGGGGAGTTCGGCTACTGGGTCTTCGAAGGCGACCTGCAGCCGGCGCAGCGCCCGTCCTGGAACTACAAGAAGACCGAGGGCGGCGGCATCATCCTCGATATGCTGTGCCACTGGCGCTACGTGCTGGACAACCTGTTCGGCAACGTGGAGGCGGTCTCCTGCCTCGGCGCCGTGCACATCCCCGAGCGCATCGGGGAGGACGGCAAGCCCTACAAGGCCGATGCCGACGATGCGGCCTATGCGACCTTTCAGATCGCGGGCGGGATCGTCGCGCACATCAACTCCTCCTGGGTCACGCGCGTCCGCCGCGACGACCTGGTGACCTTCCAGGTGGACGGTACGCATGGCTCCGCGATCTGCGGGCTGCACAAGTGCTGGACGCAGTCGCGCGTCGCGACGCCCAAGCCGGTGTGGAACCCGGACCAGCCGCAGACGATCGACTTCTTCGCCGGATGGCAGGAAGTGCCGACGACGCAGGACTTCCCCAACGGCTTCCGCGTGCAGTGGGAGGAATTCCTCAGGCACGTCGCGGGCGAGCGTCCGGACTACCCGTGGAACCTGCTGGCGGGTGCGAAGGGCGTCCAGCTCGCGGAAGCGGGGCTGAGGTCCTGGGCCGAACGCCGCTGGATCGACCTGCCGAAGCTGGAGGTGTGATCCGATGACCGCGGCGCCGCGGAAGGCGCAGGCCTGAATCGGATCACCGGAGGAAACGCACGATGCCCACGATCAACCTGCCCAACGGCACCGCCGTCGAGCCCTTCACGACCAGCCCGCCGCGCAGCTTCGCGACGGCAGCGCCGCCTTTCCCGCGCCTTGCGCTGGCCGCGGCGCACGTGGTCGCGGATCCGCTCGCCGAGCAGGATCCATGGCTCGACGTGAAGATCGACTGGGACCGCACCATCGCCTTCCGCAAGCATCTCTGGTCGCTCGGCCTCGGCGTGGCCGAAGCCATGGACACGGCGCAGCGCGGCATGGGCCTCGACTGGACGGGCGCGCAGGAACTCATCCGCCGCTCGCTGGATGCGATGAAGGATCACCCCGGCGCGGTGATGGCCTCCGGCGCCGGCACCGATCATCTGGCGCCAGGGCCGGACGTGACGGTGGACGACGTCATCCGCGCCTACGAGGAACAGTGCCAAGCCGTCGAGGCGATGGGCGGGCGCATCATCCTCATGGCCTCCCGCGCGCTGGCGAAGGCCGCGAGGTCGCCTGCGGACTACGAGCGCGTCTATGGCCGCATCCTGTCGCAGGTGAAGCGGCCGGTCATCATCCACTGGCTCGGCGAGATGTTCGACCCCGCGCTCGAAGGCTATTGGGGCAATCACGACCACATGGCGGCGATGGACACCGCCCTCGCCGTCATCCACGCCCATGCCGACAAGGTCGATGGCGTGAAGGTCTCCCTCCTGGACGACAGGAAGGAGGTCTCGATGCGCCGCCGCCTGCCGCGCGGCGTGCGCATGTACACCGGCGACGACTTCAACTACGCGGAACTGATCGCGGGCGACGAGCAAGGGTATTCCGATGCGCTGCTCGGCATCTTCGACCCGATCGCGCCGGCGGTGGGCGGAGCGCTCGCCGCGCTGTCGAAGAACGACCTCAGCACCTTCCACGAGATCCTGGCGCCGACGGTCCCGCTGTCGCGCCACATCTTCAAGGCGCCGACGCGGTTCTACAAGACCGGCGTGGTGTTCATGGCCTGGCTGAACGGCCACCAGGACCACTTCGTCATGGTCGGCGGGCAGCAGTCCACGCGATCCATCCAGCACTTCTCGGAACTCTTCCGCCTCGCCGACAGGGCCGGGCTGCTGCGGGACCCCGAGATGGCGGCGGCACGGATGAAGTCGCTGCTCGCCGTGCATGGGGTCGCGTGATGGTGGCCACGCCCGCGCGGAGGGGGCGCCGCCCCCTCCGAACCTCCCCCGCCAAAGGCCGAAGAGCCTTTGGAAACCATCACCTCGCGTTGGGCGCAGAGGGACCGCCTGTGCCGGCGTGCACGCACCGCGCACGGCGCCCGACTGGCGTCTCCGCTTTGGGCACGACGGCCGCTCCCCGGGTGATTCCCAGCTCCCCGCCCGGCACCAGGTCCAGGTTTCCAAGGGTCCGGAAGGGGCGGAGCCCCTCCCGCAGCGAGTGCCGCCCATGACCCCCGCCGGCCCCATCAGCCTCAACACCATCACCGTGAAGTCCTGGACGCTGCCGCAGGTCATCGAGGCCTGTGCCCGCCACGGCATCGGCGCCATCTCCCCCTGGCGCGACGTGGTCCAGGCCATGGGCGTGGACGCCGCCGCGAAGCAGGTTCGCGATGCCGGCCTCAAGGTCACCGGCCTCTGCCGCGGCGGCATGTTCCCTGCCGTCGATGCCGCCGGCCGCGCCGCAGCCATCGAGGACAACCGCCGCGCCATCGCCGAGGCGCATGCCATCGGCGCCGATTGCCTGGTCGTGCTCGGTGGTGGCCTGCCCGAAGGATCGAAGGACCTGCCCGGCGCGCGGGAAATGATGCGCGAGGGCCTGCACGCCATCCTGCCCGATGCGCGCGCCGCCGGCGTGACGCTGGCGCTCGAGCCGCTGCACCCGATGACCTGCGCGGACCGCAGCGTGCTTTCGACGCTCGGTCAGGCGCTCGGCCTCTGCGAGGAACTCGGCGAGGGTACCGGCGTCGCGGTCGATGTCTATCATGTGTGGTGGGACCCCGATCTCGCGCGGCAGATGGCCCGCGCGAAGGGCCGCATCGCGGGCTTCCACGTCTGCGACTGGAAGGTGCCGACCATCGACCTGGTCTTCGACCGCGGCATGCCGGGCGAGGGCGTGATCGACATCCCCGCGATCCGCGCCATGGCCGAGGCCTCCGGCTGGACCGGCGGCGTCGAGGTCGAGATCCTCTCGAACCGCTGGTGGGCCCGGGATCCGGAAAGCGTGATCCAGGCGGTCAAGGCCTGCCACGTCTTCTGCTGAAGGGGGCGCGGGCAGGAGGCGGGGGGAGAAGGGAACTTCTCCCCCCGGACCCCCCTCAACCTTCTTTGATGGCTGGCGCCGCCCATGGCGGGGTGCGGGGGGAGTTCCCTCCCGCGGCTTCACGGCGCGACCAGCATCACCCAGAGCGGCAGCGTGACGATGGAAGCGATGTGTTCCGTCGTCGTGATCGCCGCCATCAGCGGCGCGTCGCCGCCGAGCGCGCGCGCCATCACGTAGGACGTCGCCGCCGTCGGCAGCGCCATGAAGATCACGGCGCAGGCGGTCGCCAGCGGCGGCACGCCGAACAGCGTGCAGAGACCGAGCGTCGCCGCCGGCATCACCGTCAGTTTCAGTACGCCCGTGACCGCCTGCACGCCGACGCGGTCCGAGAAGGAATCGAGCGACAGGGCCGCGCCCACGCAGAGCAGGCCCAGCGCCACCGAGGCGCGCCCCAGCGCCTGCACCGTCGGCGCGACCCCATGCGGCATGCCGCCCAGCGCCGCGACAGCGAAGCCGATGCCGACCGCCAGCAGCAGCGGGTTCAGCAGCAGCTGCCGCGCGAGCATCGCCGGCCGCGGCGGCCCGCGCTTGCCGTCCAATGCGAAGGCCAGCGTCGTCACGATCTGCACGAAGGGCACGATGATGCCGGTGGACACCGCGCCGAAGCCCGTGCCCTCCGCGCCGAACAGCGCGCCGACGATGGCGAAGCCCATCAGGTTGTTGAAGCGGATGCCGCCCTGCAGCACCGAGGTCATCGCAGGGTTCGCAAGCCCCAGCACGCGCGACAGGACCACCGCGATCACCGTGCCAAGCCCGAGCGACAGCCAGATCGCTCCGGCGATCCGCCCGAGCGGCAGCTCCGCCAGGTTCAGCGGCGACAGCGCCGAGACGATCAGCGACGGCAGCAGCACCCAGTAGATCAGCCGCTCCATCCCCGCCCAGACGGCGTCGTCCCGGAGCAGCCGCCGCTTCAGCAGCGCGCCCAGCGCGAGCAGCGCGAAGGCCGGCATGAAGGCATCGAGCCAGGCACTCATGCGCGCCGCGCAGCACGCATGGCGATGCCGGCGGTGTGCCGGCCGGAAAGGGCGTATGTCACGCCCCTGCTCTTAGCGGCCCTGGCCGCCCTGCCAAGCCGTCACGTCCTGCGCAGGGCGCCGGGGAAGGCCGCGATGGCTGCAAGGCAGGCGGCTTCGGTCACCTCGGCCGCGCCGTCGGCGCGCGCCGAGGCATAGGCGACGGTGAGCGTGCCATGTTCGGGATAGAGCACGACATCGAGGCGGCAGCCCTCCGCCTCGTACAGCCAGATCTCGGCGTCGCCTTCAGGCCGGCGCAGGGCCGGTTCGCCGAGCATCCGGCGCATCTCCTCCGCGTGGCTGCCGATCAGCGCGCCCGCTGCTGCCGGCGGGCCGGCGCCCCGCTGCCGGGGCGCGGATGGCGGCGCGATGGGCAGGCTGACCGGCGCTGCCGCGGAT